>NZ_JAUYTS010000098.1 GCF_030695085.1 Falsiroseomonas sp.
CGCGGCGCGGCAGGCCCATCCGGGAAGGATCGAACTGGTCACCGGCGAGGTCGCGGCGGTCGAGGGCGAGGGCGTGCGCCTGTCCGGCGGACGGGTCATCCCGGCCGACGCCGTGGTGCTGGCGACCGGCAACCCGGCCCCGAAAACGGCCGGCCGCGGTTCGCGGCGCGTCATCACGGACCCCTGGGCGCTGACGGCGCTGGAACGGATCGGGCCGGAGGACGCGGTGATCATCGTCGGTACGGGCCTGACCATGGTCGACATGGCCCTGTGGCTGGACGCTGCCGGCCGCAAGGGCCCGATCACCGCCCTGTCCCGGCGCGGGCTGACGCCCCGGGTCCATGGCGCCGGGCACGACGATCCCACGCCGCCGACCCGGGCGATGCTGACCGGGCGGCCGTCGGACCGGCTGGCGGAGGCGCGGCGGCTGGCGACGGACGGCGGCTGGCGCAGCGTGATGGAGGGGCTGCGCCCCGTCACGGCGCGGCTCTGGACCGAGGCGGATGCGACAACCCGCGCGCGCTGGCTGCGGCATCTGCGTCCGTGGTGGGATGTTCACCGCCACCGCGTTCCGCCCGGCGTCGACGAAACCATCAACCGGATGAAGTTCGCCGGCCGCCTCGGCGTCCTCGCAGGTCGGGTGGAGCGGATCGAGGCCGGCGCCGACGGAGTGACCCTGCACTGGCGCCCGCGCGACGGATCAAGCCGGCCGCCCCTCACCGGCCAGTGGCTGATCGACTGCAGCGGTCCCGGCCATGCGGCGCTGGACGACCCCCTGACCGGGCCGCTGATCAAGGCGGGCCGGGCGCGGCTCGATCCGGTGAGCATCGGTCTCGATCTGGACGCCGGGGGGCGGCTGCTGGCCGCCGACGGATCGCCCGACGCCCGACTGTTCGCGCTGGGCCCGCCGGCCCGCGCCGCCTACTGGGAAACGACCGCCGTGCCCGACATCCGCAAGCGGATCGAGGATCTGGTCGATCAGCTGGCCCGGACTCAGGCCGGGCCTCCGGCCAGCGCCAGCAGATAGATCAGGGCGAGCGCGAGGCCAACCAGGGCCAGCAGCGACAGGATCACCACCGCGGCGATGCGAACGCCCGACCGCGCCACGGCGCGGGCGTCGGTGCTGAGGCCGAGGGCGGCCATGGACAGCACGGTCAGGACCGTCGCCGTCTGGGCCAGCACCGGCAGGACGGCGGCCGGGATCAG
>NZ_JAUYTS010000101.1 GCF_030695085.1 Falsiroseomonas sp.
AGCGGCGCGAGCCGGATCAAGCGGAGTGGAGGCGTCATGGGCGTTCCTTGCGTCGGCCGCGGCGCGCGCGGTCGCCCGCTCCGTCGCCGCGGTCTGTTGATGGTGATGATCGATCCGCCGGGCCTGATCCGCGGCTCCTTCGACCTCGAGCCGGCGCGCGGCCGCATCGGCGGTCGCGGCGGCGGCCTGCACCTGCGCAGCCCTGAGCCGGCGCCCGGCCAGATCGAGGGGGTCCCAGCGCAGGCCGAGGCCGTGCCCGATGAGGACCAGGGCGCCCGCCGCCAGGGCGGCGACCACGACCCGGCCCAGCGGCTTCAGGGCGCGCAGGAGGCCGAGGAGCTTCACGGGAAAACCCTCCGGTCCAGTTCGAAATGCGGTCCGTCGCGCAGGGTCGGCCAGTCCCCGCCCCAGACGATGGCCGTCCCCTGCCGCGCCGCCGCCGCCTTGAAGGCCGCCGCGATGCGCGGATACAGCGGCCAGTCCCACCGGACCTGCCCGTCCACCAGCGCCGCCACATCGACGGCGTGCCCGGTCAGATGGCGCGATCGCCGGGTGCGGCTGGCTCCGGCGCGAACCAGGGCCGCCTGCCGCTCGGGCGTGCGCAGGCCTTCCGTGACCATGAAGTCCACCGGCGTCAGGGCCGAGGCCTCCTTCACCAGGGCCACCAGCCGCGGATGCACCCCTTCCAGCCGCTTCAGCGACCTCTGCGACAGCCGGAAGCTCATGGCCGCCCCCCGTCGCCCGAAGAGCGCAGCACGGCCAGGGTGGCGATCAGCTGCTGCGCCGTCGGGGCCACCAGATAGAGCACCATGGTGAGCGCCAGCAGCGCCATCAGCGCCTGGGCAGCCGCGGCGCGGCCTCCGGCGGGGTCGCGGCGATCAGGCGATCCAGCAACAGCCAGGCCCCGCCGCTGGTGGCGAACACATACAGCCGCCGCCACAGCCAGCGGCCCTCGGCCAGAACAGGCGTCGCAGCGCCTCCCGGCGCTTCGGGAACGGTCATCGGTCATCCTCCGGATCATCGAGGGGGCAGTCGCTGCGGCGCCAACCGGGGTTGGCGTGGGCGAACAGGTCGGCGTCGGTCAGCCGCGCCGGGCTGTCCCAGAGCTCATCGTCCAGCAGCCGGTCGTCAGCGTACGGGCGGTATCGGGTCATGGCGCGGCTCATCCGACGGCCACCAACCAGACGACGCCATCGGCGCCCGGTCCGCCGGCGCCGCCCGCCGCGACCCCGGCCCCGCCGCCGCCTCCTCCGGCTCCATGGACGCCGCCCGCGCCTCCGGGATGGCCGGTTCCCGAGGCGACGGCCCCGCCGCCCCCGCCTCCGCCCCCGGCCCGGTGCAGCGCGGGCTGTGGCCGGGCGGCGCCGTCCGACCCGGCCGCGCCAGCTCCCCCGGCCCCGCCAGCCGCTGTGACGGCGAGCAGCCCGCCCGCGCCGCCAGGACCGCCGG
>NZ_JAUYTS010000103.1 GCF_030695085.1 Falsiroseomonas sp.
TCGAAGCGGGCCTTGCCTTGCGCACGGGCCGCCTCCTGGTGCCCCTCGGGCACCGGCGTGCTCACCGTGAGGTAGTACCGGATGAACAGTGCCAGCGTCTCGATCTCGATGTTCTGGTCGCGCTCCAGCCGCTCGAACTGGCGCGAGAGCCGGTCCAGTCGCTTGGCGATGGCCGCCTCGCGCTGGTCGCCCGAATCCGGCGACAGCCACGAGGCCAGTGCCGCCGCGACGATGGACGACTTGGACACCCCCTTCTTGGCCGCTACTTCTTCGAGGCGTCGCGCGTGCTCAGGCGGAATGAACAGATTCAGGCGGTACTGACTCATAGCGTGATTCCATCGTCGGGGTCGAGTGCGGCCAGGCGCACTGCGCGTTGCATGGCCGGATCGAGCTGGCGGGGAAGGGGCAGGGGCGCGTCGTCGTCATCGATCAGCGCCAGGGCATTGGTCAGTGCGTCGATCGCGGGGTTGTGTATCGCAATCTCCGTCAGCTCTGGCTGCAGGCGGGGACCGCCTTCGTCGGCATCCATGCCGGCCATGAAGGCAGGGTTCGATGCAGCGGGCGAAGCCGGTACAGCCAGATCGCCCCAGTCGTCCGCCCGCGCAGGTGGCGCATCGGGGTAGGGGCCGGCAGTCAGGACGGGCGGTGGCAACACGCGGCGCTTGAAGTTCGCGTCGGCGTAGTAGCGCAGCTTGCGGGCCTTGACCGGTGGCACGCTGGAGACCATCACCACCGCTTCGTCCGGCGGCAGCTGCATCACCTCGCCAGGCGTCAGCAGCGGGCGCGCCGTCTCCTGCCGCGAGACCATCAGGTGCCCCAGCCACGGCGCCAACCGGTGGCCGGCGTAGTTGCGCTGGGCACGCAGCTCGGTAGCAGTGCCCAGGGTCTCGCTGATGCGTTTGGCTGTGCGCTCGTCGTTGGTGGCGAAGGTCACGCGCACATGGCAGTTGTCCAGGATCGAATGGTTCTGGCCGTAGGCCTTGTCGATCTGGTTCAAGCTCTGCGCGATCAGGAAGCTGCGGATGCCGTAGCCCGCCATGAATGCTAGGGCGGTTTCGAAGAAATCTAGCCGACCCAACGCCGGGAATTCATCCAGCATCAGGAGCAGCTTGTGCCGCCGTGCGATGCCGTCCGAGCCATCGAGCGACTCGGTCAGGCGCCGCCCCACTTGATTCAGGATCAACCGGATCAGCGGTTTGGTGCGGCTGATGTCCGAAGGCGGCACCACCAGGTACAGCGACACCGGGTGCTCGGTCGAGATCAGATCGGCGATGCGCC
>NZ_JAUYTS010000156.1 GCF_030695085.1 Falsiroseomonas sp.
CCCGCCCGCCCCCCGCACCCCCCGCCGCCGCCCGGCCGCCGCCGCCATTGCATGAGGTTGCGGCCGGCTGGTCCTTCAGCACCGCCAGCAACACCTGCACCGCCCGCATCACCCATCCGGACGCCGCGCTTTCCGTCACCGCCGGGCCGGAGGCGCGGGTCGATTTCGTGGCGCGCGGCACCGATGCGGCGCCGCGCATCCTCAGCCTGGCGTTTCGCGGGCCGGAAGGCGCCTGGTCCCGCCGCCTCGCCGCCCGCGGGGCGGAGGGGGCGGGCGTGACGCAGCCGCTATCGCCGGCCACGCAGCGCCGGGTGCTGGCCCTGCTCGGCGGCGGCACGCTGACCTTCGCCCGCCCCGGTGCCGCCGCGCTGCGGGTGACGCTGCCGGATGCGGGCGTGTCGGGCCGCGACTGGTTCGGCTGCCTCGCCCGGCTGCAACCGGCGTGACGGCAGGAATTCGGCGGCCGGGGCATCGACAGCGGCGCGCAGCTCCGCATCTATCGCCGGGATGAAGAACGATCCGCCATGCGCGCCCTGATCCTGATCGCCGCCCTGCTGCTGGCCGTGCTGCTGGTGGCCGGCTTCTGGCTTTATGCCCCGGACCGCCCCCGCGCGGCGCTGGAGGCGCGCTATGCCGCCGCCCCCTCCGCTTTTCTGGAGATCGACGGCGTCCGCCTGCATCTGCGCGACACGGGGCCGCGGGAGGCGCCGGCCCTGATCCTGCTGCACGGCTTCGGCAGCAGCCTGCACACCTGGGATGAGGTGGCGGCCCTGCTGGAAGACCGGCTGCGGGTGATTCGCCTGGACCTGCCCGGATTCGGCCTGACCGGCCCCGACCCCTCCGGCGATTATTCCGACCCGCGCGCGATTGCGCTGATCGCGGCGCTGATGGACCGCCTGGGCGTGGCGCAGGCGCATATCCTCGGCAGTTCCATGGGTGGGCGCATCGCCTGGCGCTTCGCCGCGGCACAGCCCGCGCGCGTGATGCGGCTGGTGCTGATGGCGCCCGATGGCTTCGCCGCCCCCGGCCAGGGCTACGGCGCCGCGCCGCGCGTGCCGCTGCTGATGCGGGTGCTGCCCTACACCCTGCCGGAACGCCTGCTGCGCGCCAGCCTGGCGCCGGCCTATGGCGACCCTGCGGTGCTGACCCAGGACCGCTTCGAGCGCTACCGTGACATGATGCTGGCCCCTGGCGTGCGCCAGGCCATCGTGGACCGCATGGCCGGCCATTTGCTGCCGCCGCCGGAGCCGATCCTGGCCACCATCCGCGCCCCCGTCCTGCTGCTGTGGGGGGAACGGGATGGCATGGTACCGGCCGCCCACGCCGCGGATTACCAGCGCGTGCTGCAAGACAGCCGCCTTGTCACCCTGCCCGGCCTTGGCCATGTCCCGATGGAGGAGGCGCCGGAGGACGTGGCCGCGGCGCTGCGCGGTTTCCTGCTGGGCGAATGAAGGGGGCGTAACCCCACAGTCCCGGCCGGCGAAGCTGCGCTGAGCCATTCCCGCACCGCCAGAAGGATCGCGATTTGTCCACGCTCAGCCCGACCATCCCGCGCCCCCTCGCCGCCGAGAAATTCCAGGACCCGAGGGTAACCGCCAAGGGGGAGCGCCGGGCGACGGTGGCGCTGGCGGGGCTGGAGACGCTGTGGGTGAACACGGGGTCTCTGTGCAACATCACCTGCCGCGCCTGCTTCATGGAAAGCAGCCCGCGCAACGATGCGCTGGCCTATATCTCCGCTGGCGAAGTCGCGACCTATCTGGATGAGGCGCAGGCCGGCGCGCTGCCGCTGCGGGAGGTGGGGTTCACCGGCGGCGAGCCCTTCATGAACCCGGGCCTGCTGCCGATGCTGGAGGATGTGCTGACCCGCCCCGGCGCGCTGCGGGCGCTGGTGCTGACCAACGCCATGAAGCCGCTGCGCCGCTACGCGGAGAAGCTGCTGGCGCTGCGGGACCGGGTGGATACGGACCGCCTGACGCTGCGCGTGAGCCTGGACCACCACAGCGCCGCGCACCATGATTTCGAACGCGGCGAAGGCAGTTTCGCGGCGAGTCTGGAGGGCCTCGGCTGGCTGGCGCGGCACGGGTTCCGCGTGCATGTCGCCGGCCGCGCCAGCTTCGGCGGGGAGGATGAGGCGGCGATGCGCGCCGGCTTCGCCCGGGTTTTCGCGGAACACGCCATTCCGATCGACGCCACGGACCCTTTGGCGCTGATGCTGTTTCCGGAAATGGACGCGACGGTGGATGTGCCGGAGATTACCGAGGCGTGCTGGGGGATCCTCGGCAAGCACCCGGACCAGATGATGTGCGCGTCTTCCCGCATGGTGGTGAAGCGCCGCGGCGCGGAACGCCCGGCGGTGGTGGCCTGCACCCTGCTGCCCTACGACCCGCAATTCGAGCTGGGGGCGACCCTGACGGAGGCGGCTCGGCCGGTGGCGCTGAACCACCCGCATTGCGCGAAGTTTTGTGTGCTGGGGGGGGCGAGCTGTTCGCGGTGACGACGCACTTCAACCCCAGGCCAAAAACAGCTTTGTCCACCCGAAAAATCAGACTTGCCCCTTCCTTAAAGTCCAGCAAGTGACCATTCGTCCCAGTCTAATCCGGTTGTAAACTTTCCCTCTGAGAGGCCGTTAAAGACCTCTGTAGAATAAACCGATGCCGGCCAACGACGCTGCGGACCCTCGGCCGAGCCCCACATGTTTACTAGCCTGTAATAGTCAGCAAGGTCGCGCATCGAAATGTCGCTCCAGGCGAGGCCTTGTATTACGTTAGCTAACAGGGCGGCAATCGGTCTGAACGTCAATTCTTGTCTCTGCGTCCCTGGAGACGCGCACACCATGGATGTGATAACCCCCCAATCACCCCCAAGTTCTTTTTGTAGTTCCTCCTGTATGCTGGGGAACCAGGAGGCAGCATAATAGGGCGCGTATGAAAAGGTCCACGTTGCTAGATCTGCAACACAAATAACATCAAGCTCGAAGCGCGGATGAGTGATTTTTTCCCTTGCGCTGTGCAGGGCCTGAGCCACGTTTTCCTCAGGTTTCGATTTCTTACCCTTCCAGGAATGGGAGTGGGCGAGCACCCCATAAATGGGGGAAGATCGAAGCTCGCGTCGCGGCGAACCGAATCGCGGTTTAATTAGATTTTTAAATGCCTCGCACCTCTTGACTGAATCGGCGACATGCACGGCCTTTAAAGTTGTTTTGCATTCAAACGCAGCGGCTACGCCGTCTGCTAGCCAAATTTTTTTCTCAAGTAGTTTCCTTGGATAGGATGGCTTTAATATCAGGACGTCGATTTGAGGTGACGTGGTACCGTCATGGCTCAGGAGGCGCCCCTTTGTTCTCACGTGGTAGTTGGGGGGCAGCCATTCTCGCAGTAAGGCAGCCCAATTTTCTTCCCCCTCATCACCTGCCGTACCAGGATCTTCGGCGGCTCGCGCATAGATTCGGCCGTACTCAGAGGCCATCTCTTCTGTTATCTGTGCCATAAAGGTGTGAAGTTCATGAGGTGTCGTTGACATAGAAATGCTTCCTCGTCCGCCGCTGCCCTCATCGCGTCGCGCAGAGTCACCGCGTCCTATTCTTGAGACTTTACCTATCCTACCCCACCACCGCCACAGCCCGGATCGGACTCGCCGTGCCCCCGCGTATCTTCAGTGGAAACCCAATAAACCGGAACCGCCCGCGCCCCACCACGGCCTCCAAATTCGCAAGACATTCCATATGCGTAATACCCCGCTCCGCACAAGCCATATGCGCCCGAAAATTCAGCTCCCCTTCCGGCGCGGGGCTGATCGCCTCCACCCCGAACATGCCAATCCCCTGGTCCGCCAGCCAATGCACGCTCTCCACCGCCAGCCCCGGAAAGTCGTGCAGATAGCCGGGCTTGCCGAGCAGCCTTGCATTCACCCCCATATGGATCAGCACGGTATCCCCCGGCCGGATCTCCTGGCCGGATGCCGCCAGCGCCGCCTCCATCTCCGCCACCGTCACCGCGTGTTTCAGCGGCACATGGGACAGGTCGAGGCAGATCGCCTCCGTGTAGAATTTCTCCAGCGGCACTTGGTCGATGCTGGCCGCCCCCGGCCGAGGGTCGAAATGCACCGGCGCGTCCACATGCGTGCCGGCATGGTCGCTCATCGACAGGAAAAGCGCCTTGCTGGTGAAGGTGGTGGCGCCGGCCACCTTCTTCTCCGCATGGTCGTTCCACACCGTCATCACCACCGGCGGGTGGCTCGGGTTGGTCTGGGTGCGGTGGAAGATCTCGCGCGACAGGTCGATGAGTTCCATGATCGCTACTCCTTGGGGGTCTGTCGGCGCGCCTCGGCCTGAAGCAGGCGGATCGCCTCCTCCAGCGCCGCCAGCGTGCCGGGGGGCAATGCGGCGCGAAAGGCTTCGTCGCGTTCGCGGGCGGCCTGCATCAGGCCGTGCTGCAAGGCGGCGCCGGTTTCGGACAGGCGCAGCGCCACCTCCCGCGCATCCTGCGCGCCGGTCGCCCGCTCCACCAGGCCGCGCGCCACCAGCGCCTTCACCGCGCGGGATGCCTGCGCCTTGTCGAGGCCGGATTCGCGCGCCAGGTCGCGCAGCGTCAGCGGCGCGAAGCCGCCGAGCAGCGCCAGGATGCGCCATTCCATCAGGCTCACGCCGAAATCCCGCCGATAGCGCCGCGCCGCGCCCCGGCTCAGCGCATTGGCCAGGCGGTGGATGCGGTAGGACAGCAGGTCGCGGATGGTTTCGGGCGCCGGGGGCGGGTCTGACATCGCGCTGAGGATCAGCAGGCCGGTTGAGCGCGTCAACTGCCCCGAATTCGCCGCAGGTCGTTGGCAGGATGCCCACCATGTCCACGCAGACCGCCACCCGCCTGCCCCCCCTGCCGCTCGGCGCCACCGCGCGCCCGGCGCTTTCCGTCGTCGTGCCCGCCTATAACGAGCAGGAGGTGCTGCCCGCCTTCCACGCCAGGCTGGTGCCGGTGATGGAGGGCATCGGCCTGCCGTGGGAGGTGGTCTATGTGAATGACGGCTCCCGCGACGGCACGCTCGGCGTCATGCTCGGCCTGCGGGCGGCGGATGCGCGGGTGTCGCTGGTCAATCTCAGCCGGAATTTCGGCAAGGAAATCGCGCTGACCGCCGGGCTGGACCATGCCGGGGCGGACCAGGCGGTGGTGGTGATCGACGCCGATTTGCAGGACCCGCCGGAGGTGATCCCGGACCTGGTCGCCGCCTGGCAGCAGGGTTTCGACGTCGCCTATGCCCGCCGCCGCGCGCGCCTTGGCGAGACCTGGCTGAAGAAGGCCACCGCGGCGGGCTTCTACCGCGTCATGAAGCGCATCGGCGGCAAGGTGGATTTGCCCGCCGATACCGGCGATTTCCGGCTGATGAGCCGCCGCGCGCTGGATGCGCTGCTGGGCCTGCGCGAACAGCACCGCTTCATGAAGGGGCTGTTCGCCTGGGTCGGCTTCCCCTCCACCCCCGTGCTGTATGACCGCGACCCGCGGGCGGCGGGGGAATCGAGCTGGAACTACTGGAAGCTGTGGAACCTGTCGCTGGAGGGGATCACCGCCTTCACCGTGGGTCCGCTGAAGATCGCCACCTATCTCGGCCTGCTGACGGCGATCGCGGCGCTGGTCTATGGCGTGCTGATCATCATCCGCACCATCCTCTACGGCAACCCGGTGGCCGGCTACCCGAGCCTGATGGCGGTGGTGCTGTTCCTCGGCGGCGTGCAGCTGATGACGCTGGGCATCATCGGCGAGTATCTCGGCCGCATCTTCAACGAGACGAAGCGCCGGCCGCTGTACATCGTGGAACGCCACATCCCGAGCGAGACGAATCAGCGGCAGCCGATGAGCTGACCGCCCTCCAACTGGCCAAGGGGGGCCGGGCCGAGGGTTCGGCAATCGGCGGCGGGGACCAGCGGCAGCAGCGCGGGCTGTGCGGCGGGCAGGAACAGGCGCAGCTCGCCGGGGGCCAGCGGGGCCGAAGCCAGCGCCTCGTCCCGGCAGACCGGGGCCTCGCGCCAGCGGGCGACATACATGGTGCTGGCCGGCACGGCGCGCTCCGCGGCCAGGGCCAGGATTTCCAGGGTCAGGGCGTGGCTGCCGGCGGCATCGGGCGGGGTCACGCAATGCCAGCTCGGCAGCAGGGTCAGCGCCCGGGCGGTGGCGAATTCGGCGCGGAGTGCGGGCGCATCGATGTGCCAGGCCGGGCGGGCCTGCGCCCATCCGGCGATGGCGGCGCGCAATGGCGTGGCGTCGACGAATTGCAGCAGCCCGGCCGCCAGGCACAGCACCGGCCGCACGCGGGCCAGCAGCACCATCGCGGCCAGCAGCAGTGCATAGGCCACCGGCCAGAAGAAGCGGCCGGAGGCGCGGAACTGCTCCAGCACCGCCGGCGGCGGGCCAAGGTCCAGCACGATGCGCTGGCCGAACCCCACCTGGAAGGACGCCGCCAGCGCCGTCAGCCCCAGCAGCACCACGGCCAGCCCGGCATGGCGGCCGAGCCTGCGCCAGGCGAAGCGCGGCCGCAGCAGCAGCCCGGCCAGCAGCGCCGCCAGCAGCCCGACACCGAGCCAGTTGTAGCCCTCCCACCCGCCATGCCCGGTGGCATCGAGCTGCGGCGACCAGGGCCAGCCGGAGAACAGGGACCCCGCCGGCCAGAAGGGCGAGAGCAGGTTCAGCGCGTAGCGCCCATAGCCGCCATCGCCCTGCGCGCCGAGATAGCCGAACCCCGCCATCACCGCCGCCACGGCGCCGAGGCAGACGGCCACCGCCAGGGCCGGCCCGATGAAGGCCTCGCCGCGCAGCAGCCGCGTCGCCGGCACCGCGCCGAGCAGCGCGAGCGTCATCGCCGCCAGATACGGGTGCACCAGCAGCGCCGCCACCTGCAGCACCCCCGCCGCCAGCCACAGCGAAACGCGCGGCCGCGTCACCAGCCGCAGATAGATCCCCAATCCCAGCAGCAGCAGGAAATGCCCGCACAGCGCCGCATGGCCGAAGCGCCCGATCCACGCCGGCATCGACGCCGCGGCGAGTGCGATGCCGAGCGCCGGCAGCAGCCGCTTCTCCCCAGCGCTGCGCAGCGCGAAGACGGCGGCGACCGGCTGCGCCAGCCAGGCCAGGCCGTAGAACAGGCCGACGCCGTGGAAACCCTCCGGCAGCCAATCGCGCAGCGCCTTCAGCGGCAGCGCGAGCAGTGGGATGGAATCGGCGAAGGCCGTGTTCATCCCGCCCGCCTGGGTGTTGAGGTTCAGCGCCAGGGTCGGCGGCCAGCGCCAGGCATCGGCCATCAGGTAGCGCTGCGCCACCATGTGCTGCGCCGCGTCGCCGGCCGGGCGCCAGCCCTGCCCGGCCACCGGGAACAGGAAATCCAGCGGAAACACCCACAGCGCCAGCCCGATGCCAAGGGCGAGCGCCGCCAGGTAGGATAGCATCGCGGTCTGGCGGTCGGTCAGCGTGGCGGCCCTTGGGACGGAGGCCGCGTCGTCTACAGCAACTTCGCCGCGGCGGAAATCGCCGTCCAGGCCTGCGCCGCCCGCCCCTGGAACGGCAGCCCGCAGGCCAGCAGCCCCACCGCCCCCCAGAACACGGCGGACAGCGCCACCGCCAAGACCAGCCCGCGCGCCGGGCTGCGGTGGCGGGGGGCTGGCAGGCCCCAACGCGCACCGGGGCGGCGCGGCGGCTTGGGCGGGGTGGGCGTCTCGGGACGCGAAGGCGGGGCGTTGCGGCGCGCCGGGTTGTGCATGCCCAATTATGGCACAACCTGGGCGAGAATGAGCCCTGAAAAGCGGCGGATCAGGGAATTTTTCGTGGTTCCGCACGGGTTTCGGCCCGCGCCACAATCCCGCCGCAAGCGCGTCGCAAACCCGCCCGGCCCAGTGACTATTTCACATCTCAAGGGAATGGACCCCGACCTGATCCGCCACCGGCCTTGCGCCGGGGGGGATCGGCCAGGGGTCCGGTCTCACCAAACCTCGCGGCCCCCGCCGCATCATGAGGACCCTCCATGCCTGGCCTGGAAGTCGTCCATGCACTGGTTCGAGAGCGCGAAACCCGCAGCTCTCTCTTCGCCTACGCCCCCTCGGCGGTCGAGCCGCAGGGGCCTGCGCTGGCTGCCGCGCCGACGGCGCAGGCCTTTGCCAAGCGCGCGCTGGATGTGGTCGGCGCGGCCACGCTGCTGCTGTTCTGCCTGCCGGTCTTCGTGATCATTGCCGCCCTGGTGAAGCTGGATGGCGGCGCCGCCTTCTATGCGCATGAACGTGTGGGCCGTGGCGGGCGCCTGTTCGGCTGCCTGAAGTTCCGCTCCATGGTGGCGGATGCGGATCGCCGCCTCGCCGCGCTCCTGGACCGCGACCCGCAGGCCCGCGCGGAATGGGAGGCCACGCGCAAGCTGAAGGCCGACCCGCGCGTGACCGCCATCGGCCGCTTCCTGCGCGCCACCTCGCTGGATGAGCTGCCGCAGATCATCAATGTGCTGAAGGGCGAGATGAGCCTGGTCGGCCCCCGCCCGGTGCAGGCCGCCGAGCTTGCCGTGTATTACGGCCCGGCCTCCACCCATTACATGGCGGTTCGCCCGGGCATCACCGGCCCCTGGCAGATCGGCGGCCGCAATGACACCTCCTACGCCCAGCGCGTGGCGATGGATGTGGCCTATGCCCGGCACCCTTCCGTGCTGAACGACATCCGCATCCTGCTCCGCACCCCGATGGCGGTGCTGGCGCGGCGCGGCGCCTACTGAGGGCGGCGCTGCCGCTTCCCATCGGCGGCGGCGCGGTTCATACCGCGCCGGAGTACAACCAGGGGCCGGCCTTCGCGGCCGGCCAGGCAGGAATGGCGCAGTCATGGCCGATTCGGCCGAACATCGCGCCTCTGGCGGGCGGCTTCTTTCCGGCACGCTGTGGAATGCCGCCGGGCGCGGGCTTCCCCTGCTTCTCGCGCTGGCGCTGACGCCGGTTCTCATCGGGCAGATGGGCGTGGACCGCTGGGGGCTGTTCACCCTGGCACTCGCCCTCGTTGGCGTCTTCGGCGTCTTCGACCTCGGCGTTGGCGCGGCGCTGACCCGCGCGCTGTCCGCCCGCATCGGCGCTGGTGAGATCGAGGGTGCGGCGGAACTCGCCGGCGCCGCGATCAGCGCCCTGGCGCTTCTCAGCGCCCTCATCGCAGCCCTGGCCTTCGCCTTCATCCCCGCCTTGGTAACCGGCGTGCTGAACACCCCGCCGGAATTGCAGGCGGAGGCGATCACCGCCTTTCGCTGGCTCTGTGCCGCGGCGCCGCTGGTGGTGGTGAATGCGGCGCTCTGGGGCACGCTGGCGGCGCATCAGCGCTTCCGGGAAGCCAATCTCGCCGCCATTCCCGTCGCCATCTTCTACTATCTCGGCCCGGTGCTGGTGCTGATGGTCTGGCAGAGCCTGGTCGGCGTGATCCTGGCGCTGCTGGCCTGCCGGCTGGCCAATACCCTGTCCTATGCCTGGCTGGCGCGGCGGGACCTGCCCGGGCTGCGCCCCGCCTGGCCGCGCTGGGTTCTGGTCGCGCCGCTGCTGCGGATGGGCGGCTGGATGAGTGCGTCGGGCGTGCTGACCCAGGCGCTGCTCTATGCCGACCGCTTCCTGGTCGGCGCGCTGCTGACGCTGGCGGCGGTGGCCTACTACGCCACGCCGCTGGACCTCGTCATGCGCATGTGGATCCTGCCGGTCGCCGTCGCGCAGGCGCTGCTGCCGGCCATGGCCAGCGCCTATCTGTCCCATGCCGAGGCCACCGCGGGGCTGCTGCGCCGCGGCGCGCTGCTGGTGATGGCAGCGGTGCTGCCGGCCTGCCTGGTGCTGGTGGTCTGGGGGCCGGAAATCCTCGGGCTGTGGCTCGGGCCGGATTTCGCGGCGAATGGCGGGCGGGTGCTGCAGATCCTGTCGGTCGGCGTGTTCTTCTCCTGCGCCGCCTTCGCCCCCGGTGCGCTGCTGGATGCGATCGGGCGGCCGGATGCCAATGCGAAGTGGCAGTTGTTGCAGGCGCTGGTCTTCCTGCCGCTTTCCGCCCTGCTGCTGCTGTCGCTCGGCATCGAGGGGGCGGCTGCCGCCTGGGCGCTGCGCTGCGCCACCGACGTCTTTGGCCGGCTGTGGCTGGTGACGCGGCTCTACCCCCCGGCGGGCGAGGCCGCGCGCCAGCTGGCCCTGCCGCTATTCGCGGGCGGGCTGGGCCTCGCCATCCTGCTGCCCGGCCTGCTGCCGATCCCCCTCGCCCTGGCGGCCCTGGCGGCATTCCTCCTCGCCGGCACGCTGGCACTGACCGCGGCGGAGCGGCGCGATGCCCGCAGCCTGCTGCGCCGCCCCTGGCGCATCCGCGCCGTGCTGCGCGGAGAACCGGCATGACCCTCGCCATCAACGCCCGTTTCCTGACCCAGAAGATGAGCGGCGTGCAGCGCTTCTCGCGGGAGGTGGTGACGGCACTCGCCGCCACCGGCCACCCGATCCGCCTGCTCGCCCCGCCCGGCGCGCCGGGCGAATTCGCCGGGCTGCCGGTGGAGCGCATCGGCCGCCGCAGCGGCCAGCCCTGGGAACAATTCGACCTGCCCGGCGCGCTGGCCGGCTGCCACCTGCTGAACCTCGGAAATACCGCGCCGCTGCGGGTGGGCGGGGGGCAGACGCTGGTGATCCACGATGCCGGGGTCTTCGATACGCCCGAGAGCTATTCCTTCGCCTTCCGCGCCTGGTACCGCGCCCTGCACTGGACCCTGCCGCGCCGCGGCGCCCGCATCGTCACCGTCTCCGAATTCTCCCGCACCCGGCTTTCGCTGCATCTGGGGCTGCCCGCCGCGCGGATCGGCGTGATGGCGGAGGGCGGCGAACATGCGCTGCGCGATGCGGCGGAGCCGGATGTGCTGGCCAGGCACGGGCTGCAGCCCGGCCGCTTCGTGCTGGCCGTCGGCACCCGCGCCGCGCACAAGAACCTGGATGCGCTGCGCGATGCGGTGGCGCTGCTGGCCGCCCGCGGCATGAAGCTGGCGGTGGCCGGCGCGGCCGATGCCGGGGTGTTCCGCAATGCCGGCGATGTCGATTCCGCGGTGGCACTCGGCCGGGTCAGCGATGGCGAGTTGCGGGCGCTGTATGAAGCCGCGCTCTGCCTGATCTTCCCCTCACGCTATGAGGGTTTCGGCCTGCCGCCGCTAGAGGCGATGTGGTGCGGCTGCCCGGTGCTGGCGGCCGCCGCCGGTGCGGTGCCGGAAGTTTGTGGCGATGCCGCCTTGTGGTTCGACGCGGAAGGCCCGAACACCCCCGCCGCGGCGCTGGCGCGGCTGCTGGAGGACCCGATCCTCGCCGAGCATCTGCGCCTCGCCGGCCGCGCCCGTGCCGCCACCTTTTCCTGGCCCGCCGCGGCGGACCGGCTGCTCGGCCTGCTGGAGTTACGATGAAGACCGCCATCATCCATGAATGGCTCGACAGCTACGCCGGGTCGGAGCGGGTGCTGGAGCAGTTGTTTGCGATTTTTCCCGATGCCGACCTGCATGTGGTCTGCGATTTCCTGCCGGAGGCCGAGCGCGGCTTCCTTGGCGGACGCGTGCCGCGCACCTCCTTCATCCAGCGCCTGCCACGGGCGCGGCGCTGGTTTCGCTACTATCTGGGATTAATGCCGATCGCGGTGGAGCAATTCGATCTCTCGGGCTACGATCTGGTGGTGTCTTCCTCCCACGCCGTCGCCAAGGGGGTGCTGACCGGGCCAGGAACGCTGCATGTCAGCTACGTCCACAGCCCGATGCGCTACGCCTGGGATCTTCAGCACCAGTATCTGCGCCAGGCGCGGATGGAGGGCGGCGTGAAGGGTGCGCTGACGCGCTGGCTGCTGTCGCGCCTGCGGGCCTGGGATTTCGCCTCCGGCGCGCGGCCGGATGTGATCGCCGCCAACAGCGCCTGGATCGCCGAGCGCATCCGCAAATCCTGGCGGCGCGAAAGCGTGGTGATCCACCCACCGGTGGATCTTGAGGGCTTTCCCTTCCAGGCGAGCAAGGGCGCGGATTACGTCGTCGCCTCCCGCCTCGTGCCCTACAAGCGCATCGACCTGATTGCGGCGGCCTTCCGGCGGATGCCGGAGAAGCGCCTGATCATCGCCGGCGACGGGTCGGAGATGGGGCGGGTGCGGGAAGCGGCGGGTGACGCACCCAACATCACCATCCGCGGCCGCGTCAGCCAGCCCGATCTCGTCGCCCTGCTGGCCTCGGCCCGCGCCTTCGTCTTCGCGGCGGAGGAGGATTTCGGCATCGGCATGGTGGAAGCCCAGGCCTGCGGCACCCCGCTGATCGCCTATGGCCGTGGCGGCGCCACCGATATCGTGCAGCCCGACGCCACCGGCGTGCTGTTCCCGCACCAGACCCCGGAGAGCCTCATCGACGCCGTGACCCGATTCGAAACCCTCTCGATCTCGCCCGAAGCCTGCCGCGCCAATGCCCAGCGCTTCTCCCGCGCCGTCTTCCGCGACCGCATGCAGGCCGTGGTGCAGGACGCGCTGGTGGCGCGCGGGATGGCCGCATGAGCATCCGTTTCAGCCTGGTTCTCGCCACCCGCGGCCGCACCACGGAACTGGTGGAATTCCTCGACAGCGTCACGCTGCAGGCCCGCGACGATGTCGAGGTGATCGTGGTGGACCAGAACGAGGATGGTCGCCTGGCGCCGCTGCTGGCGCCCTTCGCGGAACGGCTGCGGCTGACGCATCTGCGATCCTCGATCGCGCGCGCCAACCATGCCCGCAATCTCGGCCTGCGCCAGGCGCGCGGCGCGCTGGTCAGTTTCCCGGACGATGACTGCCTGTACCCGGCAGGGCTGCTGGCCCGCGTCGATGCCGCCTTCGCGGCCGACTCGACGCTGGCGATCCTGACCGGGCCAGCGGAGAATCCGGCGGGCGGTCTCGGCTCCGGCCGCTGGCGGCGGGAAGCCGGCGCGATCACCGCGGCCAATGCCTGGACCAGCGTCATCGAGTTCAATCTGTGGCTCCATCGCGACCTGGCGCTGCGCCTCGGTGGCTATGACGAGACGATGGGGCCGGGCACGACGCTCGGCTCGGCCGAGGGCAACGACCTGGTTCTGCGCGCGGTCACGGTTGGCTACAAGGCGATCTATGACCCCGCCCTGCGCGTCATCCACCCGGATAAGCGGCTTTCGGAGGTCGCGGTGGCGCGGGCCTGGCTGTATGGCAACGGCCTCGGCTTCGCGCTGCGGCGCCATTCCGTGCCGGCCAGCGTCTGGGCCCCCTTCGCGATCCGCCCGCTCGGCGGTGTGGCGCTGAGCCTGCTGCGGCTGCGGCCACGCGATGCGGCCTATTACGGCATGACCTTCCTCGGCCGGCTGCGCGGCTACATCCGGCGCGATGCGACGGCCGGGCGCATCCGCCCGGCCATCCAGGGCCGACCCCTGGACGGCGGCTGATGCGGCTGGCAATCGGCATCGCGACGCGCGGCCGCGCCGCCATATTGGGCGAGGTGCTGGCCGAGATCGCGCGCCAGACCAGCGCACCGGATCGTGTGCTGGTCTGCCACGTGACGGAGGAGGATGTGGCCGGCCTGCCGGTGCGCTTTCCGCAGGTGGAATTCCTGGCCAGCCCCGCCGGCCTGCCGCGCCAGCGCAACGCCATCCTGGATGCCTGCGCGGATTGCGACGCGGTGCTGTTCCTCGATGATGATTTCCTGCCGGCGCCGGACTACCTGGCGGTGACCGCGCGCATCCTGGCCACGCATCCGGACTGCGTGGTCACCACCGGCACCGTGATCGCGGATGGCGCCAAGGGTCCGGGGCTTTCGGTGGCGGAAGGCCGCGCCCTGCTGGAAGCCGATGTGGCGCCGGAGGATGCGCTGTCCGTCACGCCGCATTTCAACGGCTATGGCTGCAACATGGCCTTTCGCCTCGCCCCGCTGCGCGCCCATGGCATCCGGGTGGATGAGGCGCTGCCGCTATATGGCTGGTACGAGGATATCGACGTGACCCGCGCGCTCGGCCGGCATGGCCGCATCCTGCGGCTCGCGGGCGCGCGCGGCGTGCATCTCGGCAGCAAATCCGGGCGCGTGTCCGGGCTTCGGCTCGGCTACAGCCAGGTGGCGAACCCGGTCTATCTGGCCCGCAAGGGCACCTTCCCCTGGAGCCACGCCATCCCCTCCGCCGCGCGCCATACCGCGATGAATGCGCTGCGGTCCCTGGCGCCGGAGCCGCATGTGGACCGCTTCGGGCGCTTCCGCGGCAATCTGCTGGCGCTGGCGGATCTGCTGCGCGGCCGGGCTCATCCCATGCGGATCCTGGAACTGTGATGCAGGACGCCTTCTTCGTGCTGTCCAAGCTGGTCTGGGCGGTGCTGCGGCCGAACACGCTGGCGCTGATTCTGGCGGTGCTCGGGCTCGCGCTGGTCTGGCGCGGACGCCGCTTCGGGCGCTGGCCGCTGGCGCTCGGGCTCGGCTGGTATGTCGCGGTCTTCGCCCTGCCGGTCGCAGCCCTGCTGACCCTGCCGCTGGAGAACCGCTTCCCGCGCCCGGCGACGCCGCCGGCGCAGGTCACCGGCATCATCGTGCTGGGCGGCGCGGTAGAACAGCGGCTGACGGCGGCGCGCGGCATCCCGGCGCTGAACGGCGCGGCGGAGCGGATGACGGAAGGCGTGGCGCTGGCGCTGCGCCACCCGGAGGCGCGGCTGGTCTTCACCGGCGGTACAGCAGCCGTGGACCAGACCGGCCCCACCGAGGCCGAGACCGCCCGGATGCTGTTCACCGATCTCGGCCTACCGGCCCAGCGCGTGGTGCTGGAGAATGAAAGCCGCAACACGCATGAAAACGCGGTCTTCACCCACCGCCTGCTGAACCCCCGGCCCGGCGAGACCTGGCTACTGGTGACATCCGCCAGCCACATGCCGCGCAGCATGGGGGTATTCCGCGCGGCGGGATGGAGCATCACCGCCTGGCCGGTGAACTACACCACCGGTGATGACCCGGCGCTGTGGTGGGACAACCCCTTCCCCACCAAGTTGAACCATGCGGAATGGGCGCTGCGGGAATGGGTGGGACTGACGGTCTATTGGCTGACCGGGCGGACGGGCGCGTGGTTTCCAGGGCCGTAAGGCGCCCTGCGGATGCAATACTCTCACAATAGTTTGTATACTGCGCCGAATGGGCCGATGCTGTCTGGCAGAGGTGCGCATGACCAGCTTTCCGTTCTACCGGCGCTTTGCCATCGACCATCATCTGACCCCCCGGCAGATCCGCGGCAGCGGGCTGCTGCTGATCTCGCTTGGATTGCTGCTGCTGGGCTTCGCGGCAATGGCGTCCGCGGCGTTGCTGCATGTGCCCTTCCCCGAGCAGTGGCTGCCGCCTGGCCTGGCGCTGGTGAAGCGCCCCGTGCTGCTGTCGGAGGGCACCGTGCTGATGATGGCGGCCGCCGCATTCGCCTTCCTGGCCATGATACTCGCGGCCGCAACCTGCCTGCAGGGCGTGTGGCAACTGGCCTTCGGCAGCCGCAATGTCGCGGTGATCGATTCACTGCTGGTGCTGGGCATGTTGATGCTGACAGGCGGGGTGTCGGCCTCGCTCCTGTTTGCTCGGCCGATCAGTCGGCTGCTGGGCTGAGGGCGCGGCCTCAGCCTTCCGGGCTGGTCTGGTCCCGCACCCGGTAGATCTCCACCGGCCCGCGCCGCTCCGCCACGGTCGAAGCCAGCTCATAGCCCGCCGCCACCGCCGCCATCACCTGCGCCGCCGCCGCCGGGCGCATGGTCTGCATCCAGGCACGATCCACCACAATCACGCGGGGGCGGGCGGCCAGCACGCGGTCCAGCTCGGCCGTCGTGTTGGTGTCCGACAGGTCTTCGAAGAAGCCGGTCAGGTGCGGCGGGAAGGGAAAGCGGGTGGCGATGCGGACCCCGGCGATGACGTAGACGCTGGTGTGGTAATTGGCGATGAAGGCATCGCCGCCCGGCCCGGCAGCTTCCGCCACCGCCGCCGCCACTTCCCGCACCGGGTCGCGATGCATCAGGCCGGGCCCGCGATCCAGCCGGTCCCGCATCTCCGGCACCCAGCCCTGCAACGCGAGCACCAGCACCATGCCGGCCAGCACCGGTCGTGTCAGGCCCGGCCGCGCCACCAGCAGGGCCAGGTGCCAGACGCCGACCGCCGCCAGCAGGGACAGCGGCGGCAGCCACAGAAGAAAATAATGCGCGAAGAAGAAGCCCGGCCCGGCAATGGCCAGGCTGGCGGTGCCGAACCAGGCCAGCGCCACCGCCGTCAGCAGCGCCGCCGGGCCACGCGCCGCGCCGCTGGGCCGCCACATCGCCAGCGCCACCAGCGCGGCCACGAACAGCAGGGTGAGTTGCACGGCCGCCGCGCCGATCCGCCGCGCCGCCTCCGCCGGCTCCATGCGTTCCATGGAATAGCGGAACGGCGCCAGGATCGAGCCGTCGAGATAATCGGCCAGCCAGCCCTGCGCCCAATAGACCAGCAGGAAGGCCAGGAAGGGCGCGGCGCACAGCCCGGCATAGGCCGCCGCCATCGCCAGCGCCCGCCGCCACGGCAGCAGGCGCCGCCACAGCGCCGGGCCCAGCAGCACGGCGAAGGCGAGGCAGCCCGTCGGCACCGCCACCTGCTTCACCACCAGCGCCCAGCCCACCAGCAGCCCCATCACGACCAGCGAGCCCCAGCCCGGCGCGCGCGGCGCCGGCCCCAGCGCGCGGGCCGCGGCATGGGTGGCGATCGCCATGGCGGTGGTGACGAAGGGCGCGATCAGCAATTCGGTGTTGGTGCACAGCCCGCTCAGCAGCAGGGTATGCGCGGCATAGGCGATGCCCGCGGCCACGCCTATGCTGCGCGGCGCACCCGCCGCCCGCACCAGGCCGAACAGCGCAAAGCCGGTGGCGATCACGCAGATCAGCCCGAGCAGCCGCACCGCCTCCACGGAGATGCCGAAGGCCAGGAAAGCGAGGGCGAACATCGCCGGCGCGCCGATCGGGTGCATGTCCCAGGCAGCGACCAGCGGCCAGCCGCCGGCAAGCCATTCACGGGCCTGCACCATGTACAGCCCCTCATCCGTATCGACCACGGCGGGGACGAAGCTGGTCAGCCGCAGCAGCACCGCCGCGGCGAGGATCAGCAGCAGGCAGGCCGCATCCGCCCAGGCGAGCCGGGCGTTGCGCGTGGGGTTGGGTAGAATCTGGCCGTCCAGCATGGCATCTCACGCGGGCGTGAAGGGTCCGCACGCCACCCATCCCAAAGGCAGCGCGCGGATGCAACCCGGTTTCAGCGTGACATTGCCCCGGCTCCGTGGCTTTCCGTGGGCAGGATGCTCAGTTCTCGGGCCGGAAGCCGCTTTCCTGCACGATGGTGGCGTATTCGTCGCGTTCCCGCCGGATCAGGTCGGCAAAGGCCTGCGGGCTGGCGGAGACGGTGGGCAGGTATTCCAGCCGGTCCAGCGCCGCCACCATATCCGGCATCCGGGCCACCTGGGTGATGGCGGCGTGCAGGCCATTGACGATCGGGGCTGGCGTATTGGCCGGCAGTGCCACGCCGAACCACTCATCCTTGGTGAATTGCGGATGGCCGAGCTCGGCGAAGGTCGGCAGGTCCGGGTAGCGCGGATTGCGCTGCGGGGAGGAGATGGCGAGCATCCGCGCGCCGCTGCCATGCTGTGGCGAAATGTCGCCGAGCACGCCGATGAACAGCGGCAGCCGCCCGCCGACCAGGTCCTGCATGGCCGGCGCGGCGCCGCGATAGGGCACATGCGTCATCGGCACATTCAGCGCCTTGCCCAGCATCACGCCGAGGAAATGCGGCGCGGAGCCGGCGGCGGGCGAGGCGAAGGGCACATCCCCCGTCTGCGCCTTCAGCCAGGTGACCAGTTCCGGGAAGGTCTTCGCCGGATGCCCGGAAGGCACGGCTGCGGCGAAGGGGAAGGAACAGACGGTGGAGACGGGCGTGAGATCCGTCAGCGCGTCGTAGCGCACCTCCCGCGGGAAGACATGCGGCTGCAGGGTCAGCATGGAGGCGGGGGTCTGGAGGTAGATGCTGCCATCCGGCTCGCCGGCCTTCACCGCCTCCACCGCGATGCGTCCGGCGGCGCCGACGCGGCCCTCGACGATGATGTTCGGGGCGTAGATGCCGCGCAGCTTCTCGGCATAGAGCCGCGCCACGACGTCGGAGGACCCGCCAGCCGGGAAGCCGACGATGGCGCGGACCGGGCGGTTGAGGGTCTGGGCAAAGGCGGGTGCGGCGAGGCCGGTCAGCGCGGCGGCGCCGAGGCCCAATACGCCTCGGCGGGGAATGGTCAGGCTCATCTTGGTCTCTCCTCCTGCGGCGTCGTTGCGCCTGTTGTTGCGAACAATGCCCGGCTGCTGGCCGGGCACCAACGGATAATCAGCCGAAGGCCGCGATCACCTCCGGCGGGATGGCCACGCCACGGATCCGCGCCGGGTCGTCCGGGTGGCGGCCGGCCCAGACGCGGGTCTCGAACCCCTCCACCGCCAGGGCGCCATCCGCCCGCAGCAGGCGGTGGGTGACGTCGAAGGAGGACCGGCGGAACTCGGTGACCTGGGTTTCCACCACCACCTCGTCCCCGAAGGTGCAGGGGGTGGAGAATTTGGCGCGCGTATCCACCATCGGGATGCCGATGACGCCATGCGTGGCCGCCCAGGCGATCTGCTTCATGCCGAGGGCATGCTGGAACAGGGCGGCGGTGCAGGCGTCGAAATAGGCGAAATAGCGCGGGTAGAAGACGATGCCGGCGGCATCGCAATCGCCCCATTCGATGGTCAGGCGACGGCGGTTCACAAGACTGGGCATCAGGCGGCCTCGATCAGCAGCGCGATGCCCTGCCCGCCGCCGATGCAGGCCGAGGCGATGCCGTAGCGCCCGCCGCGCAGCCGCAGCGCGCGCGCGCAGGTGACGGCCAGGCGGATGCCAGTGGCGGCCAGCGGATGGCCGAGCGCGATGGCGCCGCCATGCACGTTGAGCCGCGCCTCATCCAGGCCGAGTTCGCGCGCACAGGCCATGACCTGCGCGCCAAAGGCCTCGTTGATCTCGAACAGGTCGATCTCGCCGAGGGTGAGGCGCGTGCGTTCCAGCAGCGCGCGGATCGCCGGCACCGGGCCGATGCCCATGATCTCCGGCGGGCAGCCCACCGCCGCGGCGGCCACCAGCCGCGCCAGGGGTTTGCCAGCCCGCGCATGGGCGCCGTCGCAGACCAGCGCGGCGGCGGCGCCATCGACCACGGCGGAGGAATTGCCGCCGGTCTGCACACCGCCGAAGGCCGCCCGAATCTTCGCGAGTGCCTCCGCGGGAGAGGGTCGCGGATGCGTATCCGCCTGCAGCTCCGCCACCTTGCGCGGCAGGGTGATGGCGCGATCGCGCAGGCCTTCGCGCGCGAAAGTCGCGTTGGTGATGGTCAGCACCTCATCCTCGAAGAAGCCAGCGTCCCGCGCCGCCAGCGCGCGCGCAAAGGATCGCGCGGCGTATTCATCCACCTCAGTTCGTAAGATGCCGTGGCGCCTGGCCAACTCCTCCGCCGTGCCGCCCATGGACAGGCCACAGGCGGGATCGTCCAGCGCCTCCCATAGGAAATCCTTGAACTCCACCGGCGCGCCGAGGTCGAAGCCGGTGCGGTGGGTGAAGGCGGCGATCGGGTTGCGGCTCATGCTCTCCGCCCCAACACACAGCGAGATTCCGGCGCCCTGTCGCTCCACCGCATTGGCGCCCTGCACCAGCGCCTCGATCCCCGTGCCGCAGACGCGCTGCACCAGCAGCGCCGGCACCTCCATCCGCACGCCCGCATACAGGCCGATGTGGCGCGGCAGCATGTAGGCGTCGAAGCTCGCCTGGGCGACGGAGCCGGCGACGACATGGCCGATCCGTGCCGCATCCACGCCCGCTTTCGCGATCACGCCGCGCGCCGCCGCGATGCCGAGGTCGATCGGCGAAATCTTCGCCAGCACGCCGCCGAGATCCGCGAAGGGCGTGCGGGCGCCGGCGAGCAGCCAGGCATCCTGCCATTCGGTGTGCAGCGCGGTCATGCCGAGATCTCCGCCAATCGGATGATGTCCGGCCCGGGCGGGTCGGCGTAGAGGCGTTCCACCAGTGCCGCGCGCTGCGCCAGCACGGCGCGCTGGTTGATCGAGCCCTTGTCGGTGATCTCGCCGGCATCCAGCGACAGCGGCGCGTCCAGCAGCACGGCGCGGGTGATGCGGTTGGAACTGCCGGTGGCGGTGGCGGCGAGCTGCGCCAGCCCCTGTTCCAGCCGCGCCGGCAGATCGGCCACGCCGGCACAGGCCTCGCGGTCCGGCAGCAGGATCGCGGCCAGGCTGTCGCGGTCCTGGCCTGCGATCACGGCGTCCTTCACGTAAGGGGCGAGTGCCGCGACCAGCCTGGCGCGCAGCGGGCCGACGCTGACCCAGGTGCCGGTGGCCATCTTGAAATCCTCGGTGATGCGGCCGTCGAAGCGGAACCCCTTGTGCAGGTCTTCGGGATCGAGCGGCACCAGCGCATCGCCGAATTTATAAAAGCCTTCCTCATCGAAGGCGGCGGCGGTGGCCCGCGGGTTGCGCCAATAGCCCGGCGTGATGGAGGGCCCCTTCACCCGCGCCTCCATCTTGCCGGCGACCGGCGCCAGCTTCATCTCGAGGCCCGGCGCCGGCAGGCCGACGGCGCCGGACTCGGAAAAGTCTTCCCGCACGATCAGGCAAAAGGGCGCGGTCTCCGTCGCGCCGAGGCCGGTGAACATCGGGATACGCCGCCCGCATTCGGCCAGGGCCAGCTTGTCCAGCGCGTTCCAGATATGCTGCGGCAGGCCGGCGGCGGAGTAGAACATCATCCGGAGCTTCGAGAAGAACACGCGCCGCAGCGCCGCATCCTGCGTCAGGTGATGCACCAGCTCCTCGAAGCCGCGGGGGACGTTGAAGTGGATGGAGGTGGCGATCTCGCCGAGGTTGCGCAGCGATTCGGCGTAGCCGCCGGGCACCGGCCGCCCGTCATCCATGTAGAAGCTGCCGCCATTGTACAGCGCCAGGCCCAGATTGTGGTTGCCGCCGAAGGTGTGGTGCCAGGGCAGCCAATCCAGCAGCACCGGCGGGTCCTCCGCCATGAAGGGAAACGCCTCCCGCAACATCTGCTGGTTGGCGCACAGCATCCGATGCGTGTTGATCACACCCTTGGGCTGCCCGGTGGAGCCCGAGGTGAACAGGATCTTGGCCACGTCATCCGGCCGCACGGTGGCGGCGGCGGCGGCCACGGTATCCGTCGGCGTCGTGCCAAGCCATGCCGGCATCTGCACCGCATTCAGCACTTCGGTCCCCGCCGGCACCGCGGCGGCGATGGCCGGCGCGAAGCGCGCGGCGTCATTGGCGAAAACCAGGCCCGGCGTCAGCAGATCAAGACAGTGCCGCAGCTTCGCAAAATCCTTCGCCAGCAGCGAATAGGCGGGCGAGACCGGCGCCACCGGCACGCCGACATGCAGCGCCGCCAGGGTCAGCATCGCCTGGTCAAGGCAGTTGCCCGAGAGGAACACCAGCGGCCGTTCCGCCGACAGCCCGCGATCCAGCAGCCCCTGCCCCAGCGCCTGAACCGCCTGCCACATCTGTGCATAGCTGATGCGCCGCCAGTCGCCGCCCGCTTCCCGCTGCGCGATCAGCGTGCGCTCCGGCGCAGCCCGGGCAAAATGCTGCAGCCGTTCCGTCAGGCAGCGCGGATAGGCACCCAGCGCCGGCACCGGCGTGACCAGCACCGCGCCATCCGGCCGCCGCGCGATCCGCACGGGGGCGGCGCCCATCGGCTTGCGGGCTGCGGACATGTCTTCCTCCCGCACCGGCGACCAGCAACCGGCATCGTGATTGTTATGTACTATAATAGTATGGCCCGCGCCCTCTTCCAAGCGGGAAGTGAAATCCTGTAAGGCACCGCCATGGCCCAGCCCCGCCGCCTGTCCGCCGACGCCCGCACGGTGCCGGAGCAGCCCGATCTTTCGCCGCTCGACGACAAGCTCGGCTTCTGGCTGCGCCTGGCACAGCAGGCGAGCTTCGATGCGCTGCATCGCGGCCTCGGCCCGCTCGGCCTGACGCCCGGCCGGCTCGGCGTGCTGCTGATGCTGGAGGCCAATCCGGATATCCGCCAGGCGCTGCTGGCGGAGGCGCTGCACATCAAGCCCTCCAACCTCACCGTGCTGCTGGCGGCGCTGGAACAGGAAGGCCTGATCCGCCGTACGGAGGAGGAGGGCAATCGCCGCGCCAATTGCCTGCGCCTGACACAAGCCGGCCGCACCCTGCTGCGGCAGGGAGAGGCCGCGGAAGCGCAGGCGGAGCGGGATCTGGCGGAGGGACTGAGCCCGGCCGAACGCCGCGCGCTGCTGGCCGCGCTGCGCCGCATCGCCGAGGCCTGAATGCTTGCCGCAGCTGGCGGCGAGCCCTATCGTTATAGACCATAACAAACGGGAGGCGCCGATGGCCGAAGCCTTGGTCAGCCTGGAGTTGCGCGACCGCGTCGCCTGGATCGGCCTGAACCGCCCGGCCAAGCGCAACGCCATCAATGATGCGCTGCTGGCGGCACTGGATGCGTCCGTGGCGCAGGCGCAGGGCGCGGCGCGCGCCATGGTGGTCTTCGGCCACGGCCCCTGCTTCTGCGCCGGCCTCGACCTGTCCGAACACGGCGCCCGCAGCGCGGAGGCGGTGTTCCACCACTCGCGCAGCTGGCACGCGACGTTCCGCCGCATCCGCACCGGCCGCATCCCGGCGATCGCCGCCATCCACGGCGCCTGTGTCGGCGGCGGGCTGGAGTTGGCCAGCGCCTGCCACATCCGCGTGGCCGACAGCACCGCGATCTTCGCCCTGCCGGAGGGCACGCGCGGCATCTTCGTCGGCGGTGGTGCCAGCGTGCATCTGGCCCGCATCCTCGGCACGCCGCGCATGACGGACATGATGCTGACCGGCCGCGCGCTGGATGCCGCGGCCGCCGAACGCGCCGGGCTGATCACCTACCTCACCGATCCGGGCGGTGCCGCGGACCAGGCCGGGGTGCTGGCGGCGAAGGTGGCGGCGATGGCGCCGCTGACCGTGCTAGGCGTGCTGCAGGCCCTGCCCCGCATCCAGGACATGGCGGAGGACGATGGGCTGTTCGTCGAGAGCATGATGGCCGCCCTCGCCCAGACCGGGCCGGAAGCGCAGGCCGGGCTGGCGGCTTTCCTGGAAAAGCGCGCGGCCAAGGCGGGGGAGAGCTGAGCATGGATTTTTGGAACGCATCCGCGCTGGTCACCGGCGGCGGCTCCGGCCTCGGCGCCGCGACGGCGGAGGCGCTGGCGCGGCTTGGCGCGAAGGTGGTGGTGCTCGACCTCAACCGGGAGGCGGCGGAGGCCGTGGCGGCGCGCATCGGCGGCATCGCGGTGGTGGGGGATGTGGCGGAGGAAGCGCCGATGGCGCAGGCGGTGGAAGCGGCCGCGGAGTTGGCGCCGCTGCGCCTGGCGGTGGCCTGCGCCGGCATCGCCCCGGCCGGGCGCGTCGCCGGCCGGCAGGGGCCGCATGACCTGGCGATGTTCGAGCGGGTGGTGCGGGTGAACCTGGTCGGCACCTTCAACCTGCTGCGCCTGGCCGCCGCGCGCATGACCACGAACGAGCCCCTGGCGGATGGCCAGCGCGGCCTGGTCGTCGCCACCGCCTCCATCGCCGCCTATGAGGGGCAGATCGGGCAATGCGCCTATGCGGCCTCCAAGGGTGGCATCGTGGCGCTGACCTTGCCTGCGGCGCGCGAACTTGCGCGGTTTGGCGTGCGGGTGGTGACGCTGGCGCCGGGGCTGTTCCACACGCCGCTGATGGACACGCTGACGGCGGAGGCGCGGGAGAGCCTGGGGAAGATGCCGCTATTCCCGGCGCGGCTGGGGCGACCGGAGGAATATGCGGCGATGGTGCTGGCGGTGGCGGCGAACCCGTTGCTGAACGGGGAGACGGTGCGTCTGGATGGGGCGCTGCGGCTGCCGCCGGGGTGAGGGAATTGTGGTAGCGGCGAGCGGACTTGAACCGCTGACCCCGGCATTATGAGTGCCGTGCTCTAACCAGCTGAGCTACGCCGCCCCAGGCTCGTGTCCACCGCTCGGATGGACCCCGCAGGCGGGGCCGCGATTACGCCGCCGCCTCGGCCCTGTCAACGCTGGCGGCGCGCAGGAAGCCGCCGCCGAGCACCTGCTCGCCATCATACACCACGCAGGCTTGGCCGGCGGCGACGATGTTGGCCTCGTCCAGCGTCACACGCATCACCTGCGCGGCGCTGTCCCAGGCCACGGTCGCACCACGCGGCGCCTCGCGGCCCCGCAGCTTCACCTGCACCGGGCGCGGCGCCGTGGGCGGGTCCACCAGCCAGTTCACCTCGCCGGCCACCGCCTCCGTCCGCGCCAGCGCGGCGCGGGGTGCGACGACGATGCGGCGCCGGCCGGGCTCGATGGCGCTGACGAACAGCCGCTCGCCCGAACCCCCGCCGAGGCCGAGGCCGCGCCCCTGCCCCACCGTGTAGCGCCCGATGCCCTGGTGCTGGCCGAGCACCTGGCCGGAGAGGTCCACGATCTCCCCTGGCTCCGCGCTTTCGGGCCGCAGCTTGGCCACCAGGCGGTCATAGCTGCCCTCCGGCACGAAGCAGATGTCCTGGCTGTCCGGCTTGGCGGCAACGGCGAGGCCGAGGCGTTCCGCAACGGCGCGCACCGCCGCCTTGTCCGGCATGTCACCCAGCGGAAAGCGGCAGAAATCGAGCTGGTCGCGCGTGGTGGCGAACAGGAAGTAGGACTGGTCCCGCACCGGGTCCGCCGCGCGATGCAGCTCCGCGCCGTGCGGGCCTTCAACGCGGCGGGCGTAATGGCCGGTGGCCAGCGCCTCGCAGCCCAGGTCGCGGGCCAGCGCCACCAGATCCTGGAATTTCACTGTCTGGTTGCAGCGGATGCAGGGGATGGGCGTCTCGCCGCGCGCGTAGGTCGCCGCGAAATCATCGATCACGGCGGCGCGGAAACGGCTTTCACGGTCCAGCACGTAATGCGGGATGCCGAGGCTTTCCGCGACGCGGCGCGCATCGTGGATGTCCTGGCCGGCGCAGCAGGCGCCCTTCTTCTGGATGGCGGCGCCGTGGTCGTAGAGCTGGAGGGTAGCGCCCACCACCTCATGCCCCTGCTCCACCAGCAGCGCCGCCACCACGCTGCTGTCCACGCCGCCGGACATGGCCACCAGGATTCTCATGGCCGTGCCGCGTCCAGCCCCTGCTGCCAGAAGCGCTGCTCCAGCCGCGCGGCCTCGCCG
>NZ_JAUYTS010000158.1 GCF_030695085.1 Falsiroseomonas sp.
ACCAGGACGCGATCGGCGAGGCAAGCCAGCACCCGGTTGGTCAGCCCGGCCACCGAGTTCTGCTCGTGGATCACCAGGGGCTTGGCCAGCAGGGAAGCCATCAGGCCACCAGGAAAAGCAGTGAATCCGCCCATGCCGAGCACCACGTCAGGGCGGATGCGGAAAATCGCTGCCGCGCTCTGCCACATCGCCAACAGCAGCATGAGCGGCAGCGCCGCCCAGCGCAGCACGCCCTTGCCGCGCATACCGGCAAACTTGACCCAGGCCATTTCGTAACCTTTTTCCGGCACCAGCCGCGCTTCCATGCCGGCGCGCGTACCCAGCCACACCACTTTCCAGTCCTTCTGCCGCAAGGTGTCGGCCACGGCCAGTGCCGGGAACACGTGGCCCCCGGTGCCACCCGCCATGATCAGGATAGTTCGTGATGGGTGATGGGCGATGGGTGATGGATCACCACCGATGCGCCTTTCATCACTCATCACCCCTGGCCCATTACTCATACGGAGTACCCCTTCATCACCTGGCGATTCTCCCAGTCCACCCGCAGCAGCACGCCAATCGCGGTGCAGTTGGCGGCGATTCCGCTGCCACCGAACGACAGCAGTGGCAAAGTCAGGCCCTTGGTCGGCAACAGGCCCATGTTCACGCCCATGTTGATGATCGCCTGCACTGCCAGCCAGATGCCGATGCCGTAGGCCACCAGTGCGGCAAAATGGCGGTCGATCCCTGCTGCCTGGCGGCCGATGGAGAATGCGCGGACTGTCAGCCAGACGAACAGCAGGATCACCACGGCCACGCCGGCGAACCCGAGCTCTTCGGCGATCACTGCGAGCAGGAAGTCGGTGTGCGCTTCCGGCAGATAGAACAGTTTTTCGACACTCGCGCCCAGACCGACGCCGTACCATTCGCCGCGGCCGAAGGCGATCAGCGCGTGGGAAAGCTGGTAGCCCTTGCCGTAGGGGTCGGCCCAGGGATCCATGAAGCCGATAATGCGCTGCATGCGGTAGGGCGAGGTCCAGATCAGCAGCAGGAAGCCCACCAGCAGCATGGCGATGAGGCCGGCGAACAGCCGCCAGTTCATGCCGCCTAGGAACAATATCGCCATGGCGATACTGGTAATCACGGCAAAGGCGCCGAAATCCGGTTCCCGTAGCAGCAGACCACCGACCAGCAGCATCACCATGAACATCGGCATGAAGCCCTTCTTGATGTTGTCCATGTAAGCCGCCTTGCGCACCGTGTAATCGGCGGCATACAGCACCGCGAACAGCTTCATGAACTCGGACGGCTGCAGATTGATCACCACCAGTGACAGCCAGCGCTGGCTGCCGTTGACCTCGCGACCGATGCCGGGAATCAGCACCAGCACCAGCAGCACCAGGCCGGAAAGGAACAAATAGGGCGCGATTTCCTGCAACACCTTGTTCGGCACCTGGAAGGCAAACAGGCCGAACAAGGCGCCAACGCCGAGGTAAACCGCCTGGCGCACCAGGTAATAGCTTTCCTGGAAACCGGCGTGTTTATCCGCAGCGGCGATGGCGATCGAGGCGGAATACACCATCACCAGCCCGAAGCCGAGCAGCAGAATCACCAGCCACAGCAGGGTGCTGTCATAATCTGGCTTGGCGTGCTGAGCGGCTACTGGAGAATAGGAGTTCATGCTTCCTCCTCCAGTTTTTTGACTGCGGCGATGAATACCTGAGCGCGATGCTCATAGCTGCGGAACATGTCGAAACTGGCGCAGGCCGGCGACAGCAGCACCGCATCACCCGGCTGGGCCTGCTCGAATCCCAGGATCACCGCCTCCTCCATGCTCGCCGCAGAGAGCAGGGGCACGCCACAGCCGGCCAGGGCTGCACCGATTTTCTGCCCATCGCGGCCGATCAGCACGACGGCACGGGAATGGGCCGACACCGCCGGTGCTAGCGGGCTGAAATCCTGGCCCTTGCCATCGCCGCCGGCAATCAGCACTACTTTGCACGGCATGCCGTTGAGCGCCGCTACCGTGGCTCCTACGTTGGTTCCCTTGGAATCGTCATAGAAGATAACCCCATTAATCTCCGCCACTTTCTCCACCCGGTGCGGCAAGCCCTTGAATTCGCGCAGCGCCTCAAGCAGGGGCTGGAGCGGCAGGTCGATGGCGCGGCACAAGGCCAGAGCAGCCAGTGCATTGGCCGCGTTGTGCAAGCCGGCAAGCGGCAGATCGGCTAACGGCATCAGCCGATTTCCGCCCTGCGACAGCCACGGGCCATTCTCGCCGCTCAGCAATCCCCAATCCTCGGGTTTTTGCGGCGCATCCAGGCCAAACGTCATCACCCTGCGATCGGGCTTCGCCATCGCCAGGCTGTAGCGGTCTTCCCGGTTCAGCACCTGGATGCCGTTGCCGGCAAAAATGCGCGCCTTGGCCGCGGCGTAATCCTCCATGCCGTTGTAGCGGTCCATGTGGTCTTCGGTCACGTTGAGCACGGTCGCTGCAGCCGGGTTCAGGGTGTGCGTGGTTTCCAGCTGGAAACTGGAGAGCTCGATCACGAACACATCGGCGGTCTCGCCGCGCTGATCCAGATCGCTCAATGCGTCCAGCACCGGCAGGCCGATATTCCCCGCTACTACCGTATGCAGGCCGGCCTTCCTGCACATCGCTCCGACCATCTCGGTCACCGTGCTTTTGCCGTTGGAGCCGGTAATGGCCAGAACCCGAGTCCTGAGTTCCAAGTCCTGAGTCCTGAGTGCTTGAGCAAACAGCTCGACATCCCCGACCACTTCCACGCCATGCGCCAGCGCATCGGCAACGGCCGGTTCGCGCAGGGACACGCCCGGACTGACCGCGAGCAGGTCGGCATTGCGAAACACCTCTTCCCTGAGCTTGCCGGTGAATAGCGGCACGCCAGGCAGCTCAGCCTGAAGGCGGGCGGCGTGGGGCGGGTTGTCGCGCGAGTCGGCGACAGCCACGACCGCGCCTCTCGCGTCCAGCCAGCGCGCCATGGAGAGGCCGGTGTCGCCCAGCCCCACCACCAGCACTTTTTTATGTTCGAGGTTTATCATTTTTTTCTTAACCGCAAAGACGCTAAGGCGCAAAGGCGTGAAGACTTTGAATTTCTTTGCGTCTCTGCGTCTTTGCGGTTATTCACTTTCATCTCAACTTCAACGTCGAAAGCCCAACCAGCACCAGCATCATCGATATGATCCAGAAGCGAACCACAACCTGATTCTCCTTCCAGCCCTTCAATTCATAATGGTGATGCAGCGGCGCCATGCGGAAGATGCGCTTGCCGGTGAGCTTGAACGACCCCACCTGGAGCACCACCGACAGGGTTTCCACCACGAACACCCCGCCCATCACGAACAGGACGATTTCCTGCCGCACGATCACCGCCACCACGCCGATCGCGGCGCCCAGCGCCAGCGCGCCCACATCGCCCATGAACACTTCGGCGGGGTAGGCATTGAACCAGAGGAAACCCAGGCCGGCTCCGGCCAGGGCGGTGCAGAACACGGCCAGTTCGCCGGCGCCCGGCACGTAGGGAACACCGAGGTAACGCGAAAAAACGAAGTTGCCGGCAACGTAGGCGAAAAGCGCCAGCGCGCCCGCCACCATCACCGTCGGCATGATCGCCAGGCCGTCCAGCCCGTCGGTGAGGTTGACCGCGTTGCTGCTGCCGACGATGACGAAATAGGTCAGCACGACGAAGCCCGCTCCGCCGAGAGGAATCGTCAGCATCTTGAAGAAGGGCACGATCAGTTCGGTATGGGCCGGCAGCGTGGCAGTCATGGCCAGAAACACGGCAACACCGGCACCGATCAGCGACTGCCAGAAATACTTGGCCTTGGCCGACAGCCCCTTGGGATTGCGATGCACCACCTTGCGCCAGTCATCGACCCAGCCGATTGCACCGAATCCCAGCGTGGTGGCCAGCACGACCCAGACATAAGTGTTTCTCAGGTCCGCCCAGAGCAGGGTGGAAATCGCCATCGCAACCAGGATCAGCGCGCCGCCCATGGTCGGCGTTCCCGCCTTGACCAGATGCGTCTGCGGACCGTCGTCGCGTACCGACTGGCCGATCTTGTAGGCGGTGAGCTTGCGGATCATGGTCGGACCGACGATGAACGAGATCATCAGCGCGGTCAGCATCGCCAGCACCGCGCGCAGCGTGATGTAACTGAACACGTTGAAGGCGCGAATGTCGTGCCCCAGCCATTGGGTCAGTGCGAGCAGCATGTCTTCTCCCTTCGGGAAGCGATGAGTAAGGAGTAATGAGTAAGGTCAAAGGCGGCGCGGCGAGGGTTTTCACCCATCACCCTTAACCCCTCACTCATCACCGCCTCTATGCCCATCACGCCTCACCCCTCACCTCAAAGCTTTTAACTACCCGCTCCATCTGCATGAAACGCGATCCCTTCACCAGTACCGTCACCTCCGGCGCCAGCAGGTTTTCGATATCGTGCAACAGGTCCTCGATATATTCGAAATGCCGTCCGCCCGCGCCGAAAGCCTGCGCAGCAGCGGCACTCAGATCGCCCAGGGTAAACAGCAGGTCGATCCCGGCCGCCTTCGCCGCCGCGCCGATTTCGGCATGCAGCGCGCGTGCGTTTTCGCCCAGTTCGCCCATGTCGCCGAGCACCAGCACCTTCTTGCCCGGCATGCCGGCGAGCACGGCGATCGCCGCCCGCACCGAGCCGGGGTTGGCGTTGTAGGTATCGTCGATCAGGGTGGCGCCGTGCAGGCAGGGATTTTTCAACAGCCGGCCCTTGACGCTGGAAACCTTTGCCAGCCCCGCGGCGACGGTAGCGTTGCCGACACCCAAAGCCTGAGCCACGGCCGTGGCCGCCAGGGCGTTGCGCACGTTGTGCTCGCCCGGTACCGGCAAGGCGACAGCAAATTTACCGGCGGGAGTGACCACCTCGATTTCGCTGCCGAAGGGCTGCAATTTGAAGCTGGCTGAGACTTCTGCCTGCTGCTTGAGGCCGAAGCGGATGAGGCGATGGCCCGTTGCCAGTTCCTGCCACAGCGCCGCATGAGGGTCGTCGGCGTTGATCACGGCGATACCGTTAGCTGCCAGGCCCTGGAAAATCTCGCCCTTGGCGCGAGCCACCGCCTCCACCAGATCAAAACAAGCGCCCTTCACGTTTGCCTCCTCTCCCGCTTGCGGGAGAGGATTGAGGTGAGGGAAACCCGCCAGATGGGCGGCCTGGGCATTGATGATCAGCGCCACATCGGGCCTGGCAATCCTGGACAGATATGCGATCTCGCCCGGATGGTTCATGCCCATCTCGATGATGGCGAAATCGCTGTCCCGCGGCATGCGGGCGAGTGTCAGCGGCACGCCCCAATGGTTGTTGTAGCTCGCGACCGCCGCATGCGTCGCACCCGCTTCGGACAGCAGCGCACGCAGCATTTCCTTGGTCGTGGTCTTGCCGACGCTGCCAGTCACGCCGACCACCCGTGCACTGCTACGCGCCCGTGCCGCTTCGCCCAGGGCGCGCAAGCCGGCCAGCGTCTCCGCCACCCTTAGCAGTGGCGAATCCGGTGCGACGCCATCCGGCACATGGTCCACCAGCGCCGCCGCGGCGCCGCGCGCCAGCGCATCCGCCACGAAACCATGACCATCCCGCGCATCGCGCAACGCCACGAACAGATCGCCCGGTGTCACGCTGCGGCTGTCGATCGAAACCCCGGTGACGGCCACATCCGCCACCAGCGTCCCGCCGGTCGAAGCGCGCAGCTCGGCGCTGGTCCACAGCGCGCTCATGCCGGGCCCGCCGCTGCGCGCGCGGCTGCCACGTCATCGAAGGGCAGGGTGACGCGGCCGATGGTCTGGCCGCTCTCATGCCCCTTGCCGGCCACGGCCAGCACATCACCCGGCCGCAACGCCGCCACGGCCCGCGCGATGGCGCCGGCACGATCGCCGGCATCGATGCCGCCGGGGCAGGCGGCGAGCACGGCGGCGCGGATCACGACCGGATCCTCGCTGCGCGGATTGTCATCCGTCACCCAGCAGCAATCGGCCTCCGCCGCGCAGGCCGCGCCCATCAGCGGGCGCTTGCCCGGGTCGCGGTCGCCGCCGGCACCGAACAGCACATGCAGCTTCCCGCCCGGCGCCACATGCGCCCGCAGCGCCCGCAGCAGGCGCTCCAACGCATCCGGCGTATGGGCGTAATCGACATAGACGGCGGCGCCATTCGCCAGCCGTGCGGCCAGCTCCATCCGCCCGCGCACGCCCTGCAGCTGCGGCAGCAATTCGAAGGCGCGCTCCGGTGCCATGCCGGTGCAGATCGCCAGCCCCGCCGCCATCAGCACATTATCCGCCTGGAAGCGGCCGGGCAGAGCAAGGCGCAGGCGCTCGCGAAGGCCAAACCCCTCGATGGTGAGGTCCTGCCCGTCCGGCAGCGCCGCCTGCGCCACCAGGCGCAGGGCTTCGCCATTCTCACCCACCGTCAGCAGCCGCAGGCCGCGCGCGGCGGCAATGGCCTGCAGCGCGTCGCGCGTCGCACCTTCCATCTCCGCATTCGCCACGATGCAGGCGCCCGGCGGCAGCAGCGTGTCGAACAGCCGCAGCTTGGCGGCGCGGTAGGCCGCCATGTCGCCGTGATAGTCGAGGTGGTCGCGCGTCAGGTTGGTGAAGCCGGCCGCCGCCAGCCGCACGCCATCCAGCCGCCGCTGCTCCAGCCCGTGGGAGGATGCCTCCAGCGCCGCCGCGCCGAAGCCGGCATGGGCCAGCGCCGCCAGCGTGGCATGCAGCGCCACCGGATCGGGCGTGGTCAGCGAAGGCCCTTCCGGGAAACCCGCGGCGCGCAGCCCGAGCGTGCCGAGCGACGCCGCGCGCTGCCCATCCAGCGTCCAGAGCTGACGCAGGAAATCCACGCTGCTGGTCTTGCCGTTGGTGCCGGTGACGGCGACCACGCGCTCCGGCTGCGCCGCATGGAAGGCGGCGGCGAGCAGCGCCAGCGCGCGACGCGGGTCGGCGGCGTGCAGCAGGGGCCGCACCGGCACGTCGGCGGGCCACGTCGTGCCCTCTGGCGCCAGCACGGCGGCGGCGCCACGGGACACGGCCTCGGCGATGAAACGGCGGCCATCCGCCTGGGCGCCGGGCAGGGCGGCGAACAGGTCGCCCGGCGTGACGCCGCGGCTATCGGCCGTCAGCCCGCCGATCGCCGGCAAGGGGCCGGCGGGGCAGGAAAGGCCGGGGATCGCGCGCAGCAGGTCATCCAGGCGGCGCGCGAGCACTGTGTCATTGCGGCGCAATGCTCGCCTCCCGCAACAAGGCGGGGCGCTGCGCGGCCTGGCCCGGAGGCACGGCGGCGCGGGTGGGCGAGGCGGCGGCAGGCGCCGGTTGGGGCGCGGACCCGGCACGCGCCGGCGCGTTGCCGCGCGGGCGGCCAGGCTGCATCGGCATCGAGAGAGCCGCCTGGATTTCCGGCGCGCGATCCGTCTCCGGCGCCATGCCGAGAATCGGTGCGACGCGGCGCACGATCTCCCCGGCGGCCGGGGCGGCGACCCAGCCGGCGGTGGCGAAGCCGTGGCTGCGCGCATTCGGCTTCGGCTCGTCCACCATCACATACACCGCATAGCGCGGCGCCTGCATCGGGAAGGCGCCGACGAAGGCGGCGATGCGCTTGTTTTGCAGGTAGCGGCCATTCGGCCCGATCTTCTGCGCCGTGCCGGTCTTGCCGCCGACGAAGTAGCCAGGGACATCGGCGCTGCGGCCGGAGCCTTCCGTCACCACCAGCCGCATCAGCCGGCGCATGGTGGCCGACGTGCCCTCACTGATCACCCGCGTGCCCTCGGCCGCCGTGCCGGGTGGCTGCGCCATCAGGGTCGGCTGGCGCAGGATGCCGCCATTGGCGACGGCGGCGACGCCGGTGACGACATGCAGCGGCGAGACGGAAATGCCGTGGCCGAAACCGATCGTCAGCGTGTTGATGTCGCGCCAGGCATTGGCGCGCGGAATCAGCGGCAGCGCGACTTCCGGCAGTTCGACCCCGAGGCGGGAGCCCATGCCCATCCGTACCATGAATTCCCGGTGCCGCTGCGGCCCCACCGCCGCGGCCATATGGGCGGAGGCGAGGTTCGACGAATAGGCGAGGATCTCCGGCAGCGCGAGCCAGCGATTCTTGCCGCGATAATCGTTGATGGTGAAGCGGCCATAGCGGATCGGGCGGGAGGCGTCGTAGCCGCTCCACACATTCACCGTGCCCAGGTCGAGCGCCATGGCGGCGGTGAGCAGCTTGAAGGTGGAGCCCGGCTCATACACGCCGACGGTGGCGCGGTTGAAGCGCGGGTTCAGGCCCTGCTGGTCCGCGCCCGGCGTCACGGCTTCCACCCGCGCCGGCTCGGCCAGGTCGAAATCGGGCAGGGAGATCATGCCGATCACCTCGCCGCTCTGCACATCCATCACGATACCGGCGCCGCCGATGCCGTTGTAGTCCGTGATCGCATGCTGCACGGCGTCGCGCAGCGCAAGCTGCACGCGCACATCGAGCGACAGACGCAGATCCTCGCCACGCCGCACGCGCAGGCGTTCGTCGAAATAGCGTTCGACGCCGGCGGTGCCGTTGCCGTCCACATCGACGCCGCCGAGGATATGCGCCGCGGCGCGGCCCTGCGGGTAGATGCGCCGCTCGGCTTCCTCGAAATACAGGCCCGGAATACCCAGGGAATTCACTGCCTGCTGCTCGCGCGGCGTCAGCGCGCGGGCGAGGTAGGCGAATTGCCGTTCCCCGGTCAGCCTCGCGGTGACCCGCTGCTCATCCAGCTGCGGCAGCACGCGCACCAGCCGGCGCGCGACCGTCTCGGGGTCGATGATCTCGCTGGGGTTGGCATAGAGCGCCGTGATCGGCAGCGTCACCGCCAGCAATTCGCCATTCCGGTCGGTGATGGCGCCGCGGCCGGGCAGATGCTCCGCGGGCGGCGTGTTCTGCCGCACCATTGCCGCCAGGCGCTTCGGCTCGGCCGGGGAGATCAGCGTCGCATCGGCCAGCCGTGCCGCCACCACGCCGAACAGCAGCGCGAAACCGCCGGCGGCGATCAGCAGGCGCGACCGCGTGCGTTCCATGACGGCGCGGCGGACCAGCTCCGGCTGGCCGATCCGCACCAGATCGGTGCGAGCGGAAACAGCGGCATGGCCGATGGTGCGGCCGGCGGGCAGGGCGTTGGCGTTAGGTGGGTTCGGGGACATGGCGGATCAGCGGGTGCGGGGCGGTGCGAGGCCGCCCTGGTTGTCCAGCGTTGCCGCGGCGGCGGCGGAGGAGAACGGCACCGGCGGTGCCAACATCGGCCGCCCGATGCCCAGCGAGGTGGCGCCACCCAGGGCGGAGACATAGGTGGGCGCGGCCGGCGCGGCCCGGGTGGTGCGGATCGGCGGCGCGCTCGGCGCCGGCGCGACATGGATCGCCGGGCGCACCGTCTGCGGCGGGGCGGCGGCACGCGCCACGGATTCGGGCGGC
>NZ_JAUYTS010000159.1 GCF_030695085.1 Falsiroseomonas sp.
ATGCGCCGGACATTCGCCTGGCTGAGCACGAGGTGGTTGAAGGGGATGTCGCGCGAGGCGGAGAGCGCGACCTTCGGGGCGGACTTCGACATGGGGGGTTCTCCATGACGGGCGGGCCGGGAGCCTCTCTCCCGACCCTCAACCCGTCACGAAGACCGCCTCGGCCCTCTTACTCTCTCCGCGCCGCTATTACGGCAGGAGGCAGGTTCCACACCTCCGCGCCGGCCGCGCGATAGGCATCCGCGACAGCCGCGAGTGGCGCATAGGAGAAGGCACCCCAGGGCGGCGGGCTGGCGGGTTCACCGACCGCCACCATCGGGCCACGCACCGCGAGATCGCAGACGACCTCGAAGGGGAGTGCGCGGCTATCGATCACCGGCAGGCCAGCGGCGATGCAGGTCGTCTTGATGGCCTCCCAGTCGTGCCCGCTGAGATATGCACCGCGGGCGAAGTACAGTGTGAAGCCGCCGCGGCCGATGGCGAGGTGGCCACCCTCCGTGGTCAGTGCTTCGCGGATGTAGTGGCCGTAGCGCTCCTCCGCCTCTGGCAGGATGAGCGGGGCAGTGGCGTTGCGCCCGCGGGTCACGATACCACCTCTGGCGCATCCGCGTCGGCATTGACCGCTTCGGTCTCGGGCGCGAAGGCGAGCAGAAAGTCCGCCGCCTTCGACGCGGCACTCGCCGCGCGGACGATCGCGCGATTATCCTCGCGCAGCACCTCCAGCCAGGACCCGATGTAGTCGGCGTGGCGCACCGTCGGCACGATGCCAAGTGCGGCGCAGGTGAAGGCCGCGGTCATCTCGGCGACCAGCTCCTCCTGCGCATACTTCTTGGAGGCGAAGCTGTTGGCGATCTCGCGGCCGAGGCGAGATGAATGCCCCGTCCAGTGGCCGAGCTCATGCAGAGCGGTCCGGTGCCAGTCGATCGGCTGGAAATAGGCCTGCGGCGGCGGCACGCGGATGAAGTCGCCGAGAACGTCGTAGTAGGCGCGCTCCCCGCCGATGCGGAGGTCGGCGCCGGAGGTTCCGATCAGCGCCTGCACCCGCGGCTCGATGAGCGAGGTATCCGCCGGGGGCGCCGTCGCCGCCAACTCGGGCGGCAGTCCGTCGCACTGCTCGACATTGAACACGGTGAAGCGCTTGAGGAAGTGAATCGCGCGGGCGTCCTTCCCCGTCTCCTGCGCGCGCTGGCGCTCCTCGCCGGGGATGAAGCGGTCGGCGTAGACGACGGTCGTGCCGCGCTCGCCCTTGCGCACGCTGCCGCCCAACGCGAGCGCCTGGCGAAAGGTGAGCCAGCTCTGGCCGGCGTAGCCGCGCTCGACGACGGCGCCCCAGAGGATCAGCACGTTGATCCCGGAGTACCGCCGGCTGGTCGCCGCGTTCTTCGGCAGGGCGATTGGTGCGGCGACACCCGAGGTTCCCCAGGGCTGCACCCAGGGCAGGCGGCCGGCTTCGAGTTCGGCGATGATCCTGCCGGTGATCTCGTCGTAGAGGTTCGCGCGGTCACCCGAGGCTCGGCCGCTCGGGGCCGGCCGTGTCGCGGAGCGGGTCATGGCGGTTCTCCATGACGGGCCGGCCGCGAGCCTCTCTCTCGGCCCCGAAACCCGTCACGGCGACAGCCGCCAAACTCTCACCCTCTTCGGCGCGGTCAGACGTCTACGTCGCCAGCGGAACACCATCCGATTTGCGCGCAGCGACGCGACGCGGCACTACGGCACTCACTCTCGGCTTTTCTCTGCTCAATAGGTGCCGCTCGATGGCGATAGCGATCGTCACGGAGCGGCACATGTCCGAAAGCCAGCGCAGCGTCCCCGCCCTTCGCCGCACCCTTCGAAGGCACGAGCTGCGGGATCTCGTCCCGCTATCGGACACGACGATCTACGAGATGGAGCAGCGGGGCGAGTTTCCACGACGCTTCCATCTGACGCCGCGTTGCGTGGCTTGGGACTATGCAGAAATCGCAGCCTGGCTCGCGGAGCGGCGGCACGGCGCTGACAATGGCCAATCAACGCGCGCGCCAATACCCAATGTCAGGATGCGGCGGACACGGCCTGTGAAGGCATGACGTCAGTGGGCCCAAGCTGCATCGTCGGCGGATAGAGCGTGGGCACCCGCTTCTGGCCGCTGCACCATGCGTCGATCATGTCCGCCCACTCCTGGAGCATGTGTCGACGCTGCGGCTCATACTCCGCCTTGTTGTAGACACCGCGCGACGATCGATTGTCCTCATGGGCAAGGCTTTTCTCGATCCAGTCGCTGTTGAAGCCGAGCTCGTTCAGCAACGTCGCGCCAGTGCGCCGCAAGTCGTGCACCGTGAAGGCGCCCAACGGCAGCCCGCTGGTCTTCGCACGCCCAACAACAGCGTAGATGACGCGATTGAAGGTCGCACGAGACATCGGCTGGTCGGCCTCATAGCGGGACGGCAACACATAGGGTGAATTGCCAGCGCATGTTTTCAGCGCGACCATGATGTCGAGTGCCTGTCGCGCCAGATAGACGTTGTGCGCACGCGAGCGCTTCATCCGGTCCTTCGGAATGGTCCAGACAGCGTTCTCAAAATCTACCTCGTCCCAGGTTGCATCGAGCAGTTCGCTCTTGCGCACCATGGTTAGGAGAATGAGGCGGAGTCCGAGCCGTATGGTCGGCAGCGTTGCGACGTGCTCGATTTGGTCGAACAGAATGCGGATCTCCGACGGCGAAAGCGCGCGATCCTTTGGCACGAAGGTGGCGATTGATGCCGGCCCTACTTCGTCGGCCGGGTTCGCAATCTTCTCGCCATGCAGGATCGCGTGGCCGTAGATCTGCTTGATGATGTCGCGAACATGGATTGCGGTCGCGGGCGCGCCGCGCTCCTTCACTTTGGCGCAGAGCCCGCGCAGGTCGTCAGGCGTGATCTCCGAAAGGAACCTGTTCTTCCACGTTGGTAGGATGTCTCGGTCGAAGATTGCCTTGCGCATGGCCCTCGTACTCTCGGCCATTCGCGCGCCCTCGAACCAGCGCTTTCCGGCGGCCGCGATGGTGAGTGCTTCTGCCGCGCGGCGCTTCGCGCGCTGCTTCTCCTGCGCGGGCGACTGTCCGCCCGCAACGATCTTCCGAGCAATGAGGCAGCGCTCGCGGGCTTCGGCGAGCGTCAGTCCGCCAAGTCCGTAGGCGCCGAGGGTCAGCGTTTCGCGGCGCCCGTTCAGCCGATAGTCGTAGCGGAACGAGATCGCTCCTGACGGCAGGACCGCGACATACATACCGTCACGGTCAGCAACCTTGTACGATTTATCTTTTGGTTTCAGCCGCTTGATGGCGATATCGGTTAGCATGGCATCCTCCTCAGCGACTATGATACGCCCCGCTCGGGGGCCGTCCATACCGTCAGAGTCGATACCGTCAAGTCTATCCAAATTCTCAATAAATTCAGCGATTTATCTGTGAAAACTGGATCGAGCTTGATGGATCTCCAGGCGGGCAAGCTTCAACACGCCGACACTACCCGCCAGTTGATACCGTCAATGATGCCGTCAGATCAACTCGCTTGCGCGCGATAGATCGCGAAGCATATCGCAAGGTAATCTCAATAATTTTCTATACTTAGCGCCGTTGGCGCGATAGGTCTCGAACCATGCCGAAGCCTATCGCATCACTCCCACTCAATCGTCCCCGGCGGCTTGCTGGTGATGTCGTAGGTCACGCGGTTGATGCCGCGCACCTCGTTCACGATGCGGCCGGCCACGCGGGTCAGGAATTCCATGCTGAAGGGATAGACATCCGCCGTCATGCCATCCGTGCTGGTCACGGCGCGCAGCGCGCAGGCGCTGTCATAGGTGCGGCCATCGCCCATCACCCCCACGGTCCGCACCGGCAGCAGCACGGCGAAGGCCTGCCAGATTGCGTCGTACAGGCCGGCGTTGCGGATTTCCTCCAGGTAGATCGTATCCGCGTGGCGCAGGATATCCGCCTTCTCCTTGGTCACCTCACCGGGGATGCGGATGGCCAGGCCAGGCCCGGGGAAGGGGTGGCGGCCGACGATGATCTCGGGGATGCCGAGTTCCCGGCCCAGCACGCGGACCTCGTCCTTGAACAGGTCGCGCAGCGGCTCCACCAGCTTCATCCGCATGCCGGCGGGCAGGCCGCCGACATTGTGGTGCGACTTGATCGTCACGCTGGGGCCGCCGGTGGCGGAGACGCTTTCGATCACATCCGGATACAGCGTGCCCTGGGCCAGGAAGTCGGCGCCGCCGATCTTCTGCTGTTCCTCCTCGAACACCTCGATGAACAGGCGGCCGATGGTCTTGCGCTTCAGCTCGGGGTCGGTGACGCCGGAAAGCTGGCCGAGGAACAGGTCCGTCGCATCGCGATGCACCAGCTTGATGTTGAAGCGGTCGCGGAAGGTGGTGACCACCTGTTCGGATTCATTCGCCCGCATCAGCCCGTGATCGACATAGATGCAGGTGAGCTGGTCGCCGATCGCCTCATGCAGCAGCACCGCGGCGACGGAGGAATCGACCCCGCCGGACAGGCCGCAGATCACGCGGCCGCTGCCGACCTGGGCGCGGATCTTCTCCACCATCTCCGCCCGGAAGGCGCCCATGGTCCAGTCGCCGGTGCAGCCGCAGACAATATGGGAAAAATTCTTCAGCAGGGCCGCGCCATGCGGCGTGTGCACCACCTCCGGGTGGAACATGGTGCCGTAGTAGCGGCGCTCATCATTGGCGATGACGGCAAAGGGCGCGCCCTCACTCGCCGCGACCACCCGGAACCCCTCGGGCAGGCGGGTGATGCGGTCGCCATGGCTCATCCAGACCTGTTCCCGCGCGCCCTTGGCCCAGACGCCCTGGGTGATGGCGCAGTCGCCGGTCACGTCGATATGGGCGCGGCCGAATTCGCGCAGATGGCCGCCTTCCACCAGGCCGCCGAGCTGATGCGCCATGACCTGCTGGCCGTAGCAGATGCCGAGAATCGGCAGCCCCATCTCGAACACCACCTCCGGCGCGCGGGGGCTGGCTTCCTCCGTCACGCTGGCCGGGCCGCCGGACAGGATGATGCCCTTGGGCGCGAAGGCGCGGATGCGGTCATCCGGGGCGGCGTTGAAGGGCCAGACCTCGCAGTACACGCCGGATTCACGCAGCCGGCGCGCGATGAGCTGCGTCACCTGGCTGCCGAAATCGAGGATCAGGATCCGGTCGTGATGCTGCGCGAGCGGGGTGGAGGCGGCATCGGGGGCGGCGTGTGTCATGGCGCCTAACAGCACAGAGGCGATGCAGCGACAAGCCGTTTTGCAGCGCTCAGCCTTCCTCGCGAAGGCGCCCTTGCGGTCTCCCCTGGGGCACGGGTGCGGTGGCGGCCAGCAGCGTGTCGATCGGGTCCCACAGCAGGGCGATCTGGTCCACGGCCTGGCCGGCCACGCGAATCGCCTCCCGCATCGCCGTGCGCCCGCCGAGGTGGCGGTAGAAGAAGCGGCTGGGATTGGCCTCCAGCACCCAGGCCATGGCGGAATTGCAGCCGATGGCCCGCAGATGCGCCGCCATCGCCCGCATCAGGCGCCGGCCGCAGCCACGCTCCCGGTAGTCATCCAGCACATAGAGGGTCTCAACCTCCCCCTCCGCCAGGCCGCGGCGCCGGGCGCGTCCGCCGGAGGCGAAGCCCACCACCTGGGGCGGGCCGGACTCATCCTCCGGCGTGGCGGTCGCCACGAACACTGCATGGCCTTCGCGCCGGTCCAGGATGGCGCGCTGGTAGAAGCCGGCCAGCCGGATCTCGGACAGGTCGGCCAGGTAGCCATCCCGCAGGATGCCGGCATAGGCGCTGCGCCAGGCCGCGACATGCACCGCGGCCACCGCCGCGGCATCGCCCGGCCGGGCGCGGCGGATGGAGATCATGAAGGCTGTCTTTGCAGCACCGCGGCGAAGAACCCATCCGTGCCATGGCTGCCGGGCGACAGCGCCATGTAGGGGCCGGGGCCGGGCGCCGCGACGCCCGGACGCACGGCTTCCCAGACCTCGGTGAAGGGCACCGGGGTGAAATCCTGGTGGCGTTCCAGGAAGGCCGCCATCTGCATCTCGTCCTCCTCGGGCAGCAGCGAACAGGTAGCGTAGACCAGCCTTCCGCCCGGGCGCACCAACTCAGATGCATCGTCGAGGATCATCGCCTGCTTCAGCACCAGCTCCGCCAGGTCGCGGCCATTGGTGCGGATGCGGGCATCCGGGTTGCGGCGCCAGGTGCCGGTGCCGGTGCAGGGGGCATCCACCAGTACGCGATCGAATTTGCGGGAGTTGCGCTTGCGCCACTTGTCGCCCGAGGTGAGCAGGTGGCGCTCGGAATTGTTGACATCGGCGCGGCGCAGGCGGCGGCCGGCGCCTTCCAGCCGGGCGGCGGAGGTATCGCAGGCGACGATATGGCCCTTGTTGGCCATGGTGGCGGCCAGCGCCAGCGTCTTGCCCGCGGCGCCGGCGCAGAAATCGGCCACCCGCATGCCGGGGCGCGCATCGGTCAGCAGGGCGACCAGCTGGCTGCCCTCGTCCTGTACCTCGATCAGACCCTCGAGGAAGGCCTTGGTGGCGGAAACCGGGCGGCGATCAGCGATCCGCATGCCCCAGGGGGAGAGCGGGGTGGGGGTGGCGGCGATGCCCTCCGCCGCCAGGGCGGCCAGCGCCGCCTCCCGCGTCACCTTCAGCAGATTGGCGCGGAGATCCAGCGGCGCGGCCTCCTCCATCGCCGCGGCTTCCTCGGCCAGCTTGTCGCCGAAGCGGGTGACGAGGCCGGGCATCGCCCATTCCGGCAGGTTCAGCCGCGGCCCGTCCGGCATGCGCGGCAGCACGAGCGGCCGGCCAGCCAGCTTGCCGAGCAGGGCGCGCTCCTCCTCCCCCAGGGGAGAGGCGGCGAATCGCTCGCCGGAGAAATTCTGGTCCACGCCGTCCACCGACCAGCCCTCGGCCAGGATCAGATGCGCCCCGAGCAGCAGCCGGGCGGAGGGGCTGGCGATGCCCATCTCGGAAAAATGCCAGGCGAGCCGCAGCCGCTGGCGAATCGCCCCCCAGGCGCGCTCGGAGACGTTCCGCCGGTCCGAGCCGCCGATGTAGCGGCGGGCACGGAAGAAATCATTGGCGATGGCATCCGCCGGGCGGCGGGGGGAGGCTTCGACGGCGGAGAGCAGGTCGATGGCGGCGGAGAGGCGGGCGGCGGGGGTCATGCGGGGAATCCGGGCGGCCGCGGCGCCGGGGGCGCGGGGCGGACGCGGGCAGGGGGTGGCGCGCCGGGGCTCCGGCGGCGAGGGTCGGCAGGCAGTGGGCACGCGCTCCGGCCGGAACCGTGCGGGCAACATAGACCCTCGCCGCCATTTCCGCGATGCCGCGCGCGCGCGTCAACGTTCCGGCATGATTTTCATGTCAGCATGTTTCAGCCGGGTGGGCTTGCTGCACGGTTTGCGATTAGTTTGCGTCACGCCGCATCAGGCGGTTCGACAAAGGGGATCCTACGCCGATGTTCAAATCCATCCTTGCCGCCGGCGCGGTTCTGGCGCTGGTCGCCGGTGGTGCGGTTGCCCAGCAGAAGGGCGCGGCGCCGCAGCAGGCCCAGCAATATCCGGATTGGCGCGCCCAGCCGCGCTACGCCACGATCAACCTGCGCGCCGGTTTCGAGCCTGACCCGCGTGAGATCCCGGTGGAAGCGGGCGGCGACCGCGAGGCCACCGGCATCGGCCCGGATTGCGCCGGCTGGATCGATTTCTCGAAGCCGGATGTGGACCTGAACTATACCTCGGGCCAGTTCCCGCTGTTCATTTCCGTGGTCGCCACCACGGATACGACGCTGGTGATCAACGATTCCGCCGGCAACTGGCACTGCAACGACGACCTGGACGGGGTGAACCCCGGCATCGTCCTGCGGAATCCGGCCAGCGGCAACTACAACATCTGGATCGGCACCTTCGAGCGCGGCGCCCCGCAGCGTGCGACGCTGCGCATCAGTGAAATCCCGCCGAGCCGCTGAAACCCTGCGCGCCCCGCGATGGCGGGGCGCGCATCATCAGCCCTCCAGCCGGTAGTTCGGCGCTTCCCGCGTCACCGCCACGTCATGCACATGGCTCTCGCGCAGGCCGGCATTGGTGATGCGGCGGAATTTCGCCTTGGTCTGCAGGTCCTGGATCGTGGCGGCCCCGGTGTAGCCCATGGCCGCCTTCAGCCCGCCGACCATCTGGTGGATCACGGTGCCCACCGGGCCCTTGTAGCCGACCCGGCCCTCGACGCCTTCCGGCACCAGCTTCAGCTTGTCCGCCACTTCCGCCTGGAAGTAGCGATCCGCCGAGCCGCGCGCCATGGCGCCTAGGGAGCCCATGCCGCGATAGGATTTGTAGGACCGGCCCTGATACAGGAATACCTCGCCGGGTGCCTCGTCCGTGCCGGCGAAGACGCTGCCCATCATCACGCAATCCGCACCCGCCGCGATCGCCTTGGCGACGTCGCCGGAGGACCGGATGCCGCCATCCGCAATCGCCGGCACGCCGCGTTCGCGGCAGGCAGCCGCGCTTTCCAGCACGGCGGTCAGCTGCGGCACGCCGACGCCGGCCACGATGCGCGTGGTGCAGATGGAGCCCGGGCCGATGCCGATCTTCACCGCATCCGCGCCGGCCTCGATCAGCGCCAGCGCGCCCTCGGGCGTTGCGACGTTGCCGGCCACGATCTGCACGGAGTTCGACATCTTCTTGATGCGCTCCACCGCGCGCAGCACGCCGCCGGAATGGCCATGCGCGGTGTCCACCACCAGAACGTCGATATCGGCGGCCACCAGCAGTCCGGCCCGGTGGAAGCCATCATCGCCCACGCCGATCGCGGCCGCGGTGCGCAGACGGCCCATCGGGTCCTTCACCGCGCTGGGGTTGGCCTGCGCCTTGTCCATGTCCTTCACGGTGATCAGGCCGACGCAGCGATAGGCCTCGTCCACCACCAGCAGCTTCTCGATGCGGTGCTTGTGCAGCAGCTCCCGCGCCTTGTCCTTGGTGACATCGGCATCGGCCGTCACCAGGTTCTCCCGCGTCATCAGCTCATAGACCCGCAGATTGGGGTCGGTGGCGAAGCGGACGTCGCGGTTGGTGATGATGCCGACCAGCCGGCCCGATTCGCGTTCCACCACCGGCACGCCGCTGATGTGATGGTTTTCCTGCAGCGCGCGGACCTCGGCCAGCGTCTGGTCGGGGTGGATGGTGAGCGGGTTCACCACCATACCCGATTCGAACTTCTTCACCTGGCGGACCTGGGCGGCCTGGTCTTCCGGCGAAAGGTTCTTGTGGATCACGCCGATGCCGCCGGCCTGGGCCATGGCGATCGCCATGTTGCCCTCCGTCACCGTATCCATCGCCGCGGCAACCAGCGGGATGTTCAGCGAGATCTCCCGCGTCAGCCGGGTGCGGGTATCCGTCTCGCTCGGCAGCACGGTCGAATAGGCCGGGACGAGCAGCACGTCATCGAAGGCGTAGGCTTCCTCGAACCTTGCGCGAAAGGCGGCCTCGCGATTCATGGAGGTGCCAGGGGATTTAGCAGGGGTATTCGTGTCTGGGGGCGCCATGGCGGGAACCTCTTTCGATCCGCAACCTTGGCGGCCCCGCCTACACCGGTTCCGGGTGCGGCGTCCATAGCGGGACGGGGTCAGGCCGGCTTGCCGCCGCGAAAGCCGGTCGCCACCACATACAATTCCGCACTGTCCTTGCGGCTGGCCGGCGGCTTGGCGTGGCGCACCACGGCGAAATCGCGCTTCAGCGTGGCGAGGAATTCCTTCTCCGACCCGCCCGCCAGCACCTTGGTGACAAATCCGCCACCCGGCGCCAGCACCCGGCCTGCGAAGTCCAGCGCGATCTCGGCGAGCGCCATGATGCGGAGGTGATCCGTCGCGTTGTGGCCGGTGGTGTTGGGCGCCATGTCGGACAGCACCAGGTCCGCCTGGCCATCGAGTGCCTCCAGCACGCGCCGTTCCGCCTCAGCATCCTGGAAATCGCCCTGCATCAGGATGGCGCCCGGGATCGGGTCCACCACCAGAAGGTCGATGCCCACCACGCGGCCAGCCCCGCGGGCCAGCGATACCTGCGTCCAGCCACCCGGGGCGGCGCCGAGGTCCACGACGCGGGAGCCGGGCTTCAGCAGATGGAATTTGTCATCCATCTGTTCCAGCTTGAAGGCCGCGCGGGACCGCAGGCCGCGGGCCTTCGCCTCCTTCACATAGGGGTCGTTCAGTTGCCGTTCGAGCCAGCGCTGGCTGCCGATGGTGCGGCCCTTGGCGGTGCGCAGCCGGTCGGCGAGCTGGCGGGTGGTGCCGGCGGGACTCCCGGCCGGGGATTTGCCGGGTGGGGACTTACCGGGTGGGGACTTACCGGGAGGGGCGGGGGGCTTGGCCATGGGAGGGCTTTACGCCCTCCGCGGCCATCCCGGAATGCCCATGCTCCGCTGGCCCGGCCAATCAGGCCTCGTCGCGCCAACGCTTGATGGAGGCACGGCCGATCCGGAGTTCCTTTGCGATGGCCGAGACGGACTTGCCGGCGGCCAGCATGGCCTTCGCCTCGGCCATTTTGCCCTCTCCCGTCGGCTGGGCGGCGCCGGCTGGCGCCGGCTTGGCCGCAGGCGCAGATGCCGTGGCAGCGGGCGAGGCGTCTGCCGGCTTCTCCGGCGCTTCCTCGAGGGTCCACTGTTCATCCAGAGCATAGATGATGTGACCCGGGACGGGAGCCCCCTTCAAAACAGCATTCCGGACGATGAAAAAACGACCTTCGAGTGGAAAATTGGACGCCGTAATAACTTCGCCCTTGCTGACGCGGAGCTTGTCCGTGTCTGCTTGATCTTTGCTATGCTTGTTTTTGTCCGCCTTAAGGTGCGTGTCGATTTTGGCTATCAGAAGGTACGGCATCGGCAATCCTAGTTGTCATGGACAGCGGCTGTTATTGGCGGACGGCCCATTTGAATGGAAGGGAACCGCAATTTCGGTAACTGTGTAGTCGACCCTGCGACCTTTCGCCAGCACCGGCCTTGCCGGAATGCCTCGGGCCATCAGCCGCAACCAGGCCAGAAGCGGCCGGGCCGGCGCTGCGCCGTGCGGTCCAGCCGCATCAGCCGCAGCAGAATCCCCTCCCGCAGCCCGCGATCCGCCACGGTCAGCCTTGGCACCGGCCAGACCCGGCGAATGGCGGCATAGACGGCGCAGCCCGGCAGCACGAAATCCACCCGTTCCGGCCCGACGCAGGGGTGGGCGGCCAGCCCGTCCCGGCCCAATGCGAACAGATCGCCCAGCGCCTGGTCGGCATCGCAGGCCTCCAGCACCTGGCCATCGACCAGCAGGCGGCGGTAGCGCGGCAGCGCCATGGCAACGCCGGCCAGCGTGGTGACGGTGCCGGAGGTGCCCATCAGCCGCACCCCGCCGGCGCGGATTTCCTGGCCGATGCAATGCACCGCATCGAAGCCGCGCAACCGCGCCGCCACCTCATCCACCACCGCATGAAACCCCGCTTCCGTGAAGCAGGAGGGACCGCAGCGTTCCGACAGGGTGACGACCCCGACGGGGACGGAGATGGTGCCGATCAGCTCCGGCATCCGGTGGCCGGGATGGATGCGGATCCAGGCGATTTCGGTCGATCCGCCGCCAATATCGAACAGCAGGGCGCGACGGTCGCTGGCCTCCAGCAGCGGGGCGCAGCTTTCCATCGCCAGCTCCGCCTCCTCCCGCGCCGAGATGATCCGGAGTCGCAGGCCGGTCTCCGCCTCGACCCGCGCGACGAATTCGGGGCCGTTGCCGGCGCGGCGGCAGGCTTCCGTGGCCACCGCCAACAGGCCGCGCACCGGGCGGCGGGCCAATTTGTTGGCGCAGGCATGGAGCGCCGTCAGCGCCCGGTCCATCGCCGCATCGGAAAGCCGTCCGGTCGCGCCGAGTCCCTCACCCAGCCGCACGATGCGGGAAAAACTGTCGACCACCCGGAAGTTGAACGGCGCCCCGGTTGGCGCGGCCGCGCCCTGTGGTGAACCCCAATGCGGCGTGCCGATCAGCAGGCGGCAGTTATTCGTGCCAAGATCGAGGGCCGCGAAAGCGCTCGAGCCTGGATTCGGCTGCCATCCCGGCGGCGGCAGGCATGCGGCACCCGGTTGGGCGACGCAGTGGGCCGGCTGGAAGGGGAGGGGCGCGTCGTCGGGCATTTCCTTGACCAGATGGGTTGCCGGGCAGGCGATCCGTAGCCCCCGGCGGGCTGGCCGGAGGCATACGGGCGCCCGGCACATGATCCGGCGCGCAGGCGACAGGGGCAAGGCATTTCGCAGCGCTGGCGTGGTTGCCTGCCTCGAAGTCGCATGCTAGTTCGCCGCTCCCGACGGTTGTGGCGCAAGCCGAGCCGTGCCGGTGGGGGATAGTTTAACGGTAGAACTCCCGACTCTGACTCGGGCAGTCTTGGTTCGAATCCAGGTCCCCCAGCCACCGCCGCCCGACACCGTCGCCCGAGCCTGCGGCTCAGACCGCGGCCCGCGGTTCAACCCACGGCCACGTCTCCGCCTGCAGAACCCGCCGCGCCGGCATGGACAGCACGGCGTTCAGCCCCTCCGCCGCCCAGTGCCACTCGACGCGGCCGCCGAGCTGCGATCGTACCGTGCCATCCACGACGCGCGTCCCGAAACCGCGCCGCACCGGGGGCGCTGCCAGGGTGGGCCCGCCCGACTCGATCCATTCCACTTCCAGCCGATCCTGCGCGCCCTGATCCTGACCCTCGCCCTGCTGCCCGGGCAGCATGCGCCAGCGCACCCGAAGCCGGCCACCCGGGCAGGACAAGGCGCCATATTTGGTCGCGTTGGTCGCCAGTTCATGCACGGCCATGGCCAGCGGCTGGATCGCGGCCGCTGCCAGCACCACCGCCGGACCCTCCAGCGTCACCTGCGGCATGCCAGGCTGGCCATGCCGCGCACGGGCGGGCGATACGAAGGCCTCCAGCGCGCCGTCCAGCATCTCCCGCAGCGGCGTCCCGGACCAGCTCGTCTCCGACAGCAGTGTCTGGGCGCGGGCCAGCGCGTCGATGCGCCCATCAACGGCGGCGGCGAAACTGGCGGCATCGTCCCGCGGCGTCAGCCGCAGCGCCGCCTTCACCACGGCGAGGGCGTTCTTCGCGCGGTGGTCCACCTCCCGCAGCAGCAGGAACTGGCGTTCCTCCGCGATGCGCCGCGCGGTGACGTCCACCGCGCCGCCGACCAGCCAGGCCGGCGCGCCGGTCGATGGGTCGCGGGTGACCTGGCCGCGGTCCCACAGCCAGGCCCAGCCGCCATCGGCGCGGGCGACGCGATATTCCATGGCGAAGCTGTGCTGGTCGGGATCCTCCCGCAGCGCCAGAATCGCGGCATCCACCCGGTCGCGATCCTCCGGATGGATGCGGGCCAGCCATTCCTCGGCCGAGAGCCCCACCGCGTGGCCCAGCAGCACATCGGCGCCGCCGGTGCGCTCGACGCGGCCGGTCGCCACCTCCCACTCATAGACGAAGCCCGCCATGGCCGCGGTCGCCACGGCGAAGCGCGCCTCGGCGCGGCGACGCTCATTGATGTCGATGTCGATACCCACCATCCGCGCCGGCTTGCCGCCCTCGGCGGGGTAGAGCCGGGCGCGGCAGAACAGCCAGACCTCATCGCGCCGTCCGTCCGCCCGGCGGCGGAAAACGCGGAACTCGACGGTCATCGCGCCCTCCGCCAGCCCGCTCAGGATCGCCGCGCGCAGCATCGCGCGGTCTTCCGGGTGCACCGTGGCCATGAAGCCATCGAGCGTGCTGGACGCGGCATCGCGTTCATGATGCAGGCCGAGCAGGGCGAACATCTCCTCCGACCATTGCAGCCGGCCGGTCTCCGGCTCCCAGGACCAGGACCCGGCGCCGGCGGCCTGCTGGGCCAGGCGCAGCATGCTTTCCCGCTCCCGCAGGTCGCGCGTGCGGTCCTCCACCCGGCGCTCCAGCGCGGCGTTGGTGGCAACCAGGGCGGCCTGCCGCCGCAACACCACGCGCGCCAGCAGCAGCAGCAGAAGGGCGGAGCCCAGCGCGAGCACGGCCTGTGGCGCCACGGCCTGCCGCCACGCGGCCACCACCGCGGGCCGGGCCCGCGCCGCCGCGGCATAGACGGGCCAATCCCCGCCGACCCGCCGGAACGCCGCCACCCGTTCCACCCCATCGGTGGCCGAGGGGCGCGCCTCGATGATCCGCGGCAGGCCCTGCGCCATGCCCGCCAGCGCCGGCGAATCCGGTGCCACGCGCATCGCTTCCGGGCGCAGGCTGCCGAAATCGCCGGAAAGGGCGAGCAGCACGCCATCCGCGCGGACCAGCGCCACCCGGTCGCCCTCCGCCGCACCCAGCGCGGACAGCGCCGCGCGGGCATGGTCGAGGTAGATGGAGGCGACCAGCACCCCGTCATAGGTGCCGGGTGGCGCGCCATTGCCCGCCCCGGTGCGCCGCGCGGCCACCGAGAAATAGGCCCGGCGCGTGGTGCGGCCGACATAGATGCGGCTGACATGCACCCAGGGTGCCTGGGGTCCGCGGAGCGCCTGGTTGAACTCCCGCTCCCGCAGCACCGGATCCGGCGCCGGCACCGGCAGCAGGTTGCTGGCCACCAGCGCATCACCGTCGCGGTCATAGGCGAAGATGTAGAAGGCGGCCTGTTCCGCCGGCTCCCGCTCCGCCGCGATGCCGGCCAAGGCGCGGTGCAACTCCGTCTGCTGCGCCCTGATCTCGGCGTCGCTGAGGCCGGCCAGAAGTTCATTGGCGCGCTGCAGGCGCAGCACCTGGCCTTCCAGCAGGCGGCGCGCATATTCCGCGGCCGCGTCGGCGGTTCGGGTGACCTCCACCTCCGCCCCGTGCCAGGCCTGGTCCCAGCTGCGCGAGGCGGAGACGGCGAAGACCAGCAATGGCGTCAGCACCGCAGCCGCCAGGCCCCAGCGCAATGGCATGGCGCGATACGGTCCATGGGGGCCAGCGACCGAGCCGGGCGGCAATGGCGGTGTCGCGTCTCGGCGGGGCGTAGCCTGATTCAAATCACATCCGTTCCGGAAAGGCCGAAGGCCTGGGGAAAACCCGCAACGACCGGGCTTGGCGACTCACGTTCGGGTGAAGCAGAACACGAGAACAGCAAAAGGGGGCACCCATGGCCGGGCCGATCGTGATCTACGGGATCAAGAACTGCGATACGATGAAGAAGGCGCGTGCCTGGCTGGAGTTGCACGGGCTGTCCTGCACGCTTCATGACTACCGGCAATCCGGCATCCCGGCCGGGCTGCTGGAGGGATGGGTGGCGGAGGTCGGCTGGCCCGCCTTGCTGAACCGCGCCGGCACCACCTTCCGCCAATTGCCGGAGACGGAGCGGGAGGGGCTGGACGAGGCCGGCGCCATCGCCCTGATGCACGCCCATCCCGCCCTGATCAAGCGCCCGGTGCTGCCGTGGGCCGGCGGCCTGCTGATCGGCTTCAAGCCGGAGACCTATGCCGCGGCCTTTGGCGCGCCCGGCCCGGCTTGATGCGGCCCGGCTTGATGCGGCCCGGCTAGACGCGACCCGGCTTGACGCGACGCAACATGGCGCGGACCGTTCGGGAGGATTTGCACAGGATTGCCCCATGCCCGACGCCGCCCTGCTCGACCGCCTGCGCCAAGCCGTGGAGGCGGGCTTCGCGCGGGAGACCGAATTCCTCCAGGATCTGGTGCGCTTCCCCAGCCTGCGGGGGCGGGAGGCGCCGTTGCAGGATTGGTTCGCCCGGCAGATGGCCGGCCGCGGCTATGGCGTGGATCGCTTCAGCCTGGCCGATGTGCCGGCCCACCCGAAGACTGCGCCGATGGTGGATGCCGACCCGGCCGCCAGCATCCAGGTGGTCGCCACGCACCGCCCGGCGAACCCCACCGGCCGCAGCCTGATCCTGCAGGGCCATATCGACGTGGTGCCGGAAGGCCCGCACGAAATGTGGACGCATCCGCCCTATGCCGCCGTGATCCGCGACGGCTGGATGTATGGCCGCGGCGCGCACGACATGAAGGCCGGCGTTGCCGCCATGGTCTTCGCCATGGATGCGATCCGCGAAGCCGGGCTGGAGCCCGCGGCGGATGTGTACCTCCAGACGGTGACGGAGGAGGAAAGCACCGGCAATGGCGCGCTCGCCACGCTGCTGCGCGGCTACCGGGCCGAGGCGGCGCTGATCCCGGAACCCACCGCGCATTCCATTACCCGCGCGCAGACCGGCACCATCTGGTTTCGGCTCAAGGTGCGCGGCGTGCCGGTGCATGTGATGGTGGCGCAGGATGGCAGCAACGCCATCATGTCCGCCTATGCGCTGATCAATGCGCTGTATGCCCATACCAAAACGCTGAACGAGGCCGGGCGCGACCATGCCTGGTACGGGTCCGTGCCGGACCCGATCAAGTTCAATCCCGGCATCATCCGCGGCGGCGACTGGGCCTCCTCGACCCCCGCCTGGTGCGAGGTGGATTGCCGCATCGGCCTGCTGCCCGGCACGACGCCGGAGGAAGCGATGGCGCGAGTCGAGGCGGCGGTGAAGGCGGCGGCGAAGGGCGATGCCTTCCTCGCCAACAACCCGCCCGAAATCACCTTCCACGGCTTCCAGACCGACCCCTATGTGCTGGAACCGGGGTCGGAGGCCGAGGCCGTGCTGGCCGCAGCCCATGCCGCGGTGCATGGCGGGGAGATGCCGGCACGGCTGTCCACCGCGGTGAACGACACGCGCTACTACGGCCTATACTTCGCCATACCTGGCCTGTGCTACGGCCCGAAGGGAGAGATGGCGCATGGCTTCGACGAGCGCACCTCGCTGGCCGACCTGAAGACCTGCACCCTGACGATCGCCGCCTTCATCGCCGATTGGTGCGGGGTGCGCCCGCGCGGATGATGCCGGGCGGGCGGCTGGTCGCCCAGGCGCGGGCCAATCCGGTGAATGCGGCGCTGCTGGAACTGCTGCCCGCGCTCGGGCTGAACCAGGGTTTCCTGACCGCCGGATGCCTGTTCCAGGAGGTGTGGAACCATCGCGCCGGCCATAAGCCGGGCTGGGGCATCCGCGACTACGACGTGTTCTATTTCGACGACAGCGACCTGTCCTTCGAGGCCGAGGACGCGGTGATCCGCCGGGTGCGCCAGGCCACCGCGCATCTGGCGGTGGAGGTGGAGGTGCGGAACCAGGCGCGGGTGCATCTGTGGTATCCTCAGCGCTTCGGTCCCGGCTATCCGCAGCTGCGTTCGGCGCAAGACGGGATCGACCGCTACCTGGTGGCCTGCACCTGCATCGGGATCGAGCTGGCGACCGGCGCGCTGTATGCGCCGAACGGCCTGGCGGAACTGGAGGCCGGGACATTGCGGCGCAATCCGCTGAATGACCGGCCGGCGCTGTTTCGCCGCAAGGCCGAGGCCTATCAGGCGCGCTGGCCGTATCTGACCATCATGGAAGGCTGACGGCACCCTTCACGCGAGCGCCCAGCCGCGCCAGAACCACGGCAAATCGAAGGGCAAACCGTCTTGGAAGACATTCTCGCAAGTTCGGTCTTCTACGAGGTCGCAGCGTTGCTGGTGCTGGGCGTCGCGGTCGGGATGGTGGCGCTGCTGCTGCGCCAGCCGCTGATCGTCGGCCTGATCGCCGCCGGCATCCTGGCCGGCCCGGCGGCGCTCGGCATCGCCAGGTCCGGCGAATACATCGACCTGCTGTCCGAACTCGGCATCGCGGTGCTGCTGTTCCTGGTCGGGTTGAAGCTGGACCTTTCGCTGGTCCGCAACCTTGGCCGCGTGGCGCTGGCAACCGGGCTCGGCCAGGTCGCCTTCACCGCCCTCTTTGGCTACCTGCTGTGCCTGCTGCTCGGGCTGGGCGCGCTGGAGAGCCTGTATGTGGCGGTGGCGCTGACCTTCTCCAGCACCATCATCATCGTCAAGCTGCTGTCCGACAAACGCGAGATCGACAGCCTGCACGGCCGCATCGCGCTCGGCTTCCTGATCGTGCAGGACATCTTCGTGGTGCTGGCCATGGTGGTGGTCTCGGCGATGGCCGCCGGGGCGGGGGAGGCCTCGGCCATGGCCGGGCTGGCCCGCGTGGTGGCAGGTGGCGTGGCGATGCTGGTGGCGGTGGGCTTCATCATCCGCTTCATCGCCGGGCCGTTGACCGCGCGGCTGGCGCGCGCGCCGGAATTGCTGGCGGGCTTCGCCATTGGCTGGGCGGCGCTGCTGGCGGCGGTCGGCGATTATGTCGGGCTGGGCAAGGAACTGGGCGGGCTGCTGGCCGGCGTCGCTTTGGCGTCCACCCCGTACCGGGAGGCGATTGCCGCGCGCCTGGCCAGCCTGCGCGACTTCCTGCTGCTGTTCTTCTTCATCGCGCTCGGCTCGCGGCTCGACCTCGCCTCGATGGGCGAACAGGTGGGCGCCGCGCTGGCGCTTTCCGCCTTCGTGCTGATCGGCAATCCGCTGATCGTCGTGGTGATCATGGACTATATGGGCTACCGGCGCCGCACCGGGCTGCTGGCCGGGCTGACGGTGGCGCAGATCAGCGAATTCTCATTGATCTTCATGGCGATGGGCGTAGCGCTGGGCCATGTGGCGGAACCGGCGCTGGGGCTGGTGACGCTGGTCGGATTGGTGACCATCGCGCTGTCCACCTACATGATCACCCATTCCCACAAGCTGGCCGCCTGGCTCGACGCGCCCCTGCGGATGTTCGAGCGGGAACATCCGTGGCGGGAGGCGCTGGAGGCGGGCAATACGGCCGTGGCGACCGACAAGGCCGATGTCGTGCTGTTCGGCCTCGGCCGCTTCGGCGGCAATATCGCGCAGCATCTGCGGGCCCGGGGGCTGACCATGCTCGGCGTGGATTTCGACCCGGAGGCGGTGCGCCAATGGCATGAACAGGGCTTCGCCGCGCTGTACGGCGATGCCTCCGACCGAATTGATCGCCGCCCTGCCGCTGGAGGGCGCGCGCTGGGCGGTGTCCGCCATTCCCGCCCGGGGCGGCGGGGTGACGCATGAGGATCATCGCCTGGCGCTGATCGATGGATTGCGGGCGCAGCATTTCCCGGGCCGCATCGCGGTTACGGCCCATACGGAGGAGGAGGCGGACCGGCTGCGTCAACGTGGCGCCGCGCTGGTGCTGCTGCCGTTCCGGGATGCGGCGGAACGCGCGGCGGAATTGCTGGAGAAACCGCCCGCCGGGTGAACCGGCGGGCGGTGACCGATCAGGGCGCCTTGTGGATCGGATCGACCCAGGCGACCGATTCCGGCTTCTCCACCGGCTCGATATCCAAATTCACCACCACCGCCTCATTGTCCGAACGCACCAGCACGCATTCCAGCGTCTCATCCGTGCTGGCGTTGATTTCCTGATGCGGGACGTAGGGCGGCACGAAGATGAAGTCGCCCGGGCCGGCCTCGGCGACATATTCCAGCTTCTCGCCCCAGCGCATCCGGGCGCGGCCCTTGATGATGTAGATCACCGATTCCAGCGCGCCGTGGTGATGCGCGCCGGTCTTGGCGTTGGCGTGGATATGCACCGTGCCCGCCCAGATCTTCTGCGCGCCGACGCGGGCGAAGTTGATCGCCGCGGCGCGGTTCATGCCCGGCGTCTGCGCCGTGTTGGTGTCCAGGCTGTTGGCCGGGATCACCCGCACGCCGGTGTGCTTCCAGCCATCATCCGGCGGCGTTTCGTGGCTATGGTCGTGTCCGTCATGCGGCATCGGTGGTCTCCTCAGTCAGCCCGCGCGCCCGAAGCCCGCACCAGCGGCAGCCACAGATCGATCTCGGATTTCAGAAAATCCTCGAAACGCTGCGGGGTCCAGCCGCGCATGGCGGGCGTGCCCATCTGGTCGAAACGCTGGCCGATGGCCGGGTCGGACAGCGCCTGCTCGATCGCCGCCGCCATCCGCGCCACGATCGGGGCGGGCGTGCCGGCGGGAGCGTAGATGCCATACCAGGAATAGGCCTTGTAGTCGCCCAGCCCCACCTCCCGCGCCGTCGGCACATCCGGCACCTGCGGGCTGCGCTCATCGGTGGCGACGAAGATCAGCCGAGCCGAATCGGCCTGGTGGAAGGGGGCGAGGATGGAGGGGATGTCGCTGGTGAAGGCGATCTCTCCCTGCTGCAGCGCCAGGTAGGTCTGCCCCGGATTGCGGTAGGGAATATGCTCCGCCGTCGCGCCGATGCGCGACAGGAAGGCGGAGGAGGCGATGTGGCCGGAGGTGCCGGCACCGGCGCTGCCATAAGAATACTTGCCCGGATTGGCCCGCAGCAGCGCGATGAATTCCTCCGCCGTGCGCACGCCGAGCTTGGCCGAGATCGCCATGCCGATCGGGATGAAGACGGTGGGCGCGATGGAAACGAAATCCTTCAGCGGGTCATAGGGCAGCCGGCTGTACAGCCCGATGGCGAGCGCCATGTTGGAGACGGTGGCCAGCAGGAAGGTCTCCCCATTCGGCTGCGCCTTGGCCACGATATCGGCACCGAGCGTGCCGCCGGCGCCGGGCCGGTTCTCGATCACCACGGTCTGGCCGAGGATCTCGCTCAGCTTCGGCGCCAGCACCCGGGTGGTGATGTCCGTGCCGCCACCGGTGCCGAAGGGCACGACGATGCGGATGGGCCTGGTCGGCCAGGCCTGGCTGCTCCCCTGGGCCAGGGCGGGCAGGGCTGCGGCGGCAAGCGGCAGGGCCAGGGCGGTGCGGCGGGTGATGGGTCGCATGGCGGGGAATCTCCGGTCTTCCAGCCGATCAAAGCGCGATTGGCCGCGGCTTGCACCCCCTCCAGCCACGCAACGCAACGATGGCCCTCAATTGGCCGGCGGGGACTGTACCGGCAGGCCGGGGAGGTGCGGCTGGAGCGTCAGCGCATCCTGCTCCAGCACGGCGACGCGGCCCGCGGTCCGCAACCACCCGGCGCCATCCAGGCCGCGCCCTTCATGGTACAGCCAGCCGGTGATCTGGCCCTGCGTGGCGAATCGCCGGGCCAGGCGATCGAGGTCCGGGCCCGGGCCAAGGGCGGCGAGTTCCGCCGCGCTCAGCCCCAGCAACAGGTCGCCGCGCATGGTCACCACCCGGAACAGCCGCATGCTGGCGAGGGCTGGGTGCGCGTGGGCAGCTGCGGCGGCAGGGCCGGGCCGCAGGCGCTGGATCAGGCTGGGAAACAGGCCGGCGGCGACACGTTGCGGGGTGGACATGGGCCGGGCCTTCTGCGGTTAGCGCAAATCTGGACCGGAGATGTTGCGCGAACATGTCACGCCCTGTTTCGCGCGCTTCGCCATCCTGCCTGTGGATCACGAGGATATCGGGGAAGACCGTCCTTTCCCTGCCGCCACGGCCGGCCTAGCTGCGCGGCCGGCGGGACGCGCTGGCCCATCCTGCGCTAGAATTCGAACGAAACGGAAACATATGTCTTGGGCCTGCAAGGCCTGCGAAAATGCAACCGTTGATGTGCCGCACACCCGTAGTAGCCATCGGGGTGTGGCAACACTACATCTTGTTGGTGTAGGGCTGCGCGGGCATCCTGCGGGCGTTGGGGGAGTCGCTCCACGCGACAGGAGCCAGATTTGGGGGTTGGTCGGTGTTTGATGCAGTTCAGCTTGAAGGCCACGGCCAGGTTCAGATCGATCGGTCCCGCGACGCGCTGCTGACCGATTTCGGCAAGGCGACCCTGGACGACCGCTATCTGCTGCCGGGCGAATCCTACCAGGACCTGTTCGCCCGCGTCGCCTCCGCCTATGGCGACGATGCGGCGCATGCGCAGCGGATCTATGACTACATCTCCCGCCTTTGGTTCATGCCGGCCACGCCGGTGCTGTCCAATGGCGGGACGACTCGCGGGCTGCCGATCTCCTGCTTCCTGAACGAGGCCTCCGACAGCCTCGACGGCATCGTCGGCCTTTGGAACGAGAATGTCTGGCTGGCGGCGAAAGGCGGGGGAATCGGCTCCTACTGGGGCAATCTGCGCGGGATCGGCGAGAAGGTCGGCCGCAACGGCAAAACCTCCGGCGTCATCCCCTTCATCCGGGTGATGGACAGCCTGACGCTGGCGATCAGCCAGGGCAGCCTGCGCCGCGGCTCGGCCGCCTGCTACCTGCCGGTGAACCACCCGGAGATCGAGGAATTCCTCGAGATGCGGCGCCCGACCGGCGGCGACCCGAATCGCAAGGCGCTGAACCTGCATCACGGCGTGCTGCTGTCGGATGCCTTCATGCGCGCGGTCGAGGCGGATGAGGAATGGGCGCTGGTCTCGCCCAAGGACGGCGCGCTGATGCGGAAGGTTTCCGCACGTTCCATCTGGATCCGCATCCTGACGGCGCGGATCGAGACCGGCGAGCCCTACATCATCTATTCCGACCACGTGAACCGCGCCCGGCCGGAGCACCACAAGCTTTCAGGTCTCGAGGTCAAGACCTCGAACCTGTGCAGCGAGATCACGCTGCCCACGGGCATCGACCAGCACGGCCAGGAACGCACCGCGGTGTGCTGCCTGTCCTCGCTGAACTGCGAGACCTGGTTCGAGTGGAAAGATCATCCGCGCTTCATCCCGGACGTGATGCGGTTCCTGGATAATGTGCTGCAAAGCTTTATCGACAGTGCGCCGGATTCGATGGCGCGGGCGCGCTATTCCGCGATGCGGGAACGCTCCGTCGGCCTCGGCGTGATGGGCTTCCACAGCTTCCTCCAGGCGCTGAACGTGCCCTTCGAAAGCGCCATCGCGAAGGTCTGGAACAAGCGGATGTTCAAGCACATCCGCGAACAGGCCGACCTGTCGAGCCGGATCCTGGCGGAAGAACGCGGGCCCTGCCCGGATGCCGCGGAATACGGCTTCATGGAGCGTTTCTCGAACAAGATGGCGATCGCGCCGACGGCTAGCATCTCCATCATCTGCGGCGGCGCGAGTCCGGGGATCGAGCCGATCGCGGCCAATGTCTACAATCACAAGACCCTGTCCGGGTCCTACATCGTCCGCAACATCCACCTGAAGAAGGTGCTGGCGAAGCATGGCCGGGATGATGACGACACCTGGACCAGCATCACGGTCACCAAGGGCAGCGTGCAGCACCTGGATTTCCTGACCGATCAGGAACGCGCCACCTTCAAGACGGCGTTCGAACTGGATCAGCGTTGGGTGATCGAGCATGCGGCGGACCGCACACCGTTCATCTGCCAGTCCCAGTCGGTCAACGTGTTCCTGCCGGCGGATGTCCACAAGCGGGATCTTCACCAGATCCACATGACCGCGTGGAAGAAGGGGCTGAAGTCGCTTTATTATTGCCGAAGCCTTTCCATTCAGCGCGCGGATACCATTTCCGCCAAGGTCGTCGGGCAGTCCGATGTGATGACGCTGCACAAGGATGAGGAAGTCCGGAAGCTCGTCGCCGCCGCACCGCCCTCCGAGAACGAAAATGACTACGAGGAATGCCTCGCATGTCAGTGAGGAACCCGCAAAACCCTGATTCCGCGCGCGTCGCTGCCTTGAAGGCGGCGCTGGAGCGGGATCTCGACCGCCTGCTGGAATGGCGCGGCCCGGTGACGGAGGTTCGTCGCCTGGTGGCGGAACTCGACCATCTCGATGCCCAGTTCCAGCGCGCAAGCAGCCGCGCCGCCAGCCCGGCGCGCGACCAGATGGCCAACTGAACAATTTTCCGGCGAGATACTTCATGCCCGATGACGCGATGACCCGCGCGGAACTTCCCATCCGCTTCGACCTGCTGACCGCGAACCCGGTCTACAAGCCGTTCCGCTACCCCTGGGCCTATGAGGCCTGGCTGCAGCAGCAGCGCATCCATTGGCTGCCGGAAGAAGTGCCGCTCGCGGATGATGTGAAGGACTGGCAGAAGACCCTGACGCCGGGTGAGAAGAACCTGCTGACGCAGATCTTCCGCTTCTTTACCCAGGCGGATGTCGAGGTGAACAACTGCTACATGAAGCAGTATTCACAGGTCTTCAAGCCGACCGAAGTGCTGATGATGATGTCGGCCTTCTCGAACACCGAGACGATCCACATCGCCGCCTACAGCCACCTGCTCGATACCATCGGCATGCCGGAGACCGAGTACACGGCCTTCCTCAAATACAAGGAGATGAAGGACAAGTACGACTACATGCAAAACTTCTCGGTCGACAACAAGACCGAGATTGCCAAGACGCTCGCCGCCTTCGGCGCCTTCACGGAAGGCCTGCAGCTTTTCGCCTCCTTCGCCATCCTGATGAACTTCCCGCGCTTCAACAAGATGAAGGGCATGGGGCAGATCGTGTCCTGGTCGGTGCGCGACGAGACGCTGCACTGCCTGTCCGTGATCCGCCTGTTCCGCACCTTCGTGCAGGAAAACCCGGAAATCTGGACCGAGGAGCTGAAGCGCGACCTGTACATGATCTGCTCCACCATCGTGGAGCATGAGGACGCCTTCATCGACCTCGCCTTCGAGCTCGGCGGCGTGGAAGGTCTCGATGCCGCGCAGACCAAGCAATATATCCGCTACATCGCGGATCGCCGCCTGCAGCAGCTCGGCCTCGAATGCCTCTACAATATCGAGAAGAACCCGCTGCCCTGGCTCGATGAGATGCTGAACGCCATCGAGCACACCAACTTCTTCGAAAACCGCGCCACCGAATACTCCCGCGCCAGCACCGCCGGGTCCTGGGAAGAAGCCTTCGGCGACGCGACCTTCACCTCCGCCCAGCCGGAAGGGGAGATCGCACTACCGGCACGGTGATGCGCCGCGGCATGTCGTCGGCCATGGACGCCGTGCCGCGCGCCGCCTATCTCACCTGTCATGTTGATCGCGATTCGCGTCTTTGCCCTGATGCTGATCCTGCTGCTTGGCGGGATCTGGACTGCCGCTTGGCTTGGCCGTGCGCCGGGTGAGGGGGTGGCGGATGCCTTCCTTCGCCGGATCGGCAGCTTCGTCGGTGCGGACATGCCGGCACCCTCCGCCGGCGGGGTGCAGCTGCCGCAGGGCCTCGCGCTGGGCGGGCCGTTCAGCCTGGTGGACCATACCGGCCGCGCGGTAACGGAAGCAGATTTCGCCGGCCGCAACCTGCTGGTGTATTTCGGCTTCACGTATTGCCCGGATGTCTGCCCGACCGAACTCGGCACCATCGCCGCCGCGATCGATGAGCTGGGCGAGCAGGGGGAGCAGGTGACCCCCATGCTCATCACCATCGACCCGGAGCGGGATACGCCGGAGGCGCTGGCCGACTACGTCTCCCGCTTCCACCCGCGCATGGTCGGGCTGACCGGCACGACGGCGCAAGTTGCCGCCGCCGCCCGGGCCTATCGCGTCTTCTACGCAAAGGTGGAACGCCCGGAGATGTCGGCCTATCTGATGGACCACTCCTCCTTCATCTATTTGGTCGGCCCAGACGGGAAGGTGAGGGCCCTGTTTCGCCCCGAATCGACACCGGAGGCGATTGCCCAATCCGTTCGGGCTTATTTGCGCGGCACCTGAATGTCTTCTTGGACCCTTGGTGAAGCGAAGGGTTCCGGCCTAGCTTAACACTGGCTATTGTCCTGCCGATGGCACCGGGGTCCGGTGCCGAACTTTGGAGCCGCATTCTGCATGTCCGACGAGGAACGGGATCTATCGGGCCGCGATGCAGGTCGTGCGCCGTCCAACCCGCCGCGCCACACCAGGCGGCTTTCCGACAAGATCCTGATCGCCTTCCATCACGCCTGTGACCAGGGTGATTTCGAGGTGGCGGAGGAACTGCTGCGCATCCTGGAAATGATGTTGACCCGCCGTCCGGTCGCACCCGACGTCAACCGCCGCAAGAACATGGAGAGCCTGGTGGCGGCGCATGAGCGGCTGTGGCTGCTGCGGCACCCCGATTCGAACGAGGGCTGAAGCATTTCCAGCCCGGGTGAGCGCAGCCGGCGACTCGAAAAACGCTCACTGGCCTAAAGCGGCAGCGCCGCACCGCCCCGCAGCACGGGTTCCGCCGCCGCATCCGGCCCATGCAGCACCAGCCCCGGTAATATGCGCGCCGGGCCGCGGCCGCCGCGCCGCCCGGACAGCAGCACCCGCTTCGCCGCCTCCCCCTGCCGCGGCCATAGTGGCAACAGCGCCAGGCTGCCGCAGCCCGCGCCCTGCAGGGCCGCCAGCCCTTCGGCGAAACGCGCGGCCGGCAGCACCAGGGTGAGGCTGCCGCGATGGCGCAGCCCATGGGCCAGGAACCCGGCCCAGTCCGGCAGAGCCACCGTCTCCGCATGGGTGGCGCCGGCGCGCAGCGCGCCGGGTGGCGGCGTGCCTGTGGGCCAATAGGGCGGGTTGGCGAAGCCGTGGTGCAGGCGGGGCAGGGTGCGGCGCAGCGCCGGGTCCGCCACATCGCCCTGAATAACCGTTACCTGCGCCGCCCATCCGTTGCGCGCCGCGTTGTCCCGCGCGAGCGCCGCCAGCCCGGCATCGCGCTCCACCGCCAGGACGGTCACGCCCGGCACGCGGGCCAGCAGGCAGAGGAAGACGGCGCCGCTGCCGCAGCCGGCCTCCAGCACCGTCTCGCCCGGCCGGGCCGGGATGGTGGCCGCCAGCAGCACCGCGTCATGCCCCGCGCGTAGGCCCTGGCGCGGCTGGTGCAGTTGCACCTTGCCATCCAGCAGCCGGTCCTCGGTGAGGTCAGCGCAGCCCATCCGTCTCCCCGGCCTCGGCCAGCACCCTGCGGGCCTGGGCCTCCTGTTCCGGCGGCACCGCCAGGCGGCGGGGGAAGATGCCGATGCCGCCCTCGATCGCGCTGATGTGGCCATCCAGCATCATTGGTTCGCAGCCGGCATCGCGCAGCAAGGCCATCAGGAAGGACAGGCGGATAGGGTCCGTGGTGGCCAGCAACACCCGCATCACGCGACCCCTTGAAGACGAAGAACCGGCCCTGACCTTGCCGGATGGCGCGCAGACCGCACCTGCACCAGCAGGCGCTGGCCGCCAGCTTGCCCCGAGGGAGGGCGGTGGCTAAGTTGCGCGACACTTGAACGAGGTCAATACCGCGTGGATCTGCCCGTCGCGCCAAGCGCCGAACAAGCTCCGGAGGCCATTGGCGGTGAGGATGCCCTCGCCACCTTGACGGCCCTGGTGCAGCGCGACCTGGAAGCCTGCAACCGGCTGATCGTGGAGCGGATGCAGAGCCCCGTGGCGCTGATCCCGCAGCTCGCGGCCCATATCGTCGCCGCAGGCGGCAAGCGGCTGCGGCCGCTGCTGACGCTGGCGGCCGCGAAGCTCGCCGGCTACCGGGACGGGCAGCGCCATGTGGCGCTCGCCGCCTGTGTCGAGTTCATCCATACGGCAACGCTGCTGCATGATGATGTGGTGGATGAAAGCGCGTTGCGCCGCGGCCAGGCCAGCGCCAATGCGCTGTTCGGCAACAAGCCCTCCGTGCTGGTCGGTGACTTCCTGTTCGCCCGCGCCTTCCAGGTGATGGTCGAGGATGGCTCGCTGGAAGTGCTGCGCATCCTGGCGGAAGCCTCGGCCACCATCGCGGAAGGCGAGGTGCTGCAGCTGATCACCCAGAACGATACGGCGACGACGGAGGCGCAATACCTCGCGGTCATCGAGGGCAAGACCGCCGCCCTGTTCGCGGCCGCCACGGAGGTCGGCGCCATCGTCGCCGAATGTGGCGCGGCGCGGCAGGCGGCCCTGCGCGCCTATGGCCATAACCTGGGCGTCGCCTTCCAGCTGATCGACGATGCGCTGGACTACAGCGCCGCGCAGGAAGCCCTGGGCAAGACGGTCGGCGACGATTTCCGCGAGGGCAAGATCACCCTGCCGGTTTTGCTGGCGTTCCAGCGCGGCGATGCGGCGGAGCGTGCGTTCTGGCGCCGGACGCTGGAGGACCGTGACCAGGCGGAGGACGACCTGCCGCACGCCATCGCGTTGATGCAGCGGCACGCCGCCTTCGCCGATACGGTCGGTCGCGCGCGGCATTACGGGCAGGCGGCGCTGGATGCGCTGGAACTGTTCCCCGATGGCGTCGAGCGCCGCGCCTTGGCCGGCATCGTCGAGTTCTGCATCAGCCGGGCACGTTGAAATCCCTCTCCCCCGGTCAGGGGGAGAGGGTTCGGATCTTCAGACCACCGTCAGGCTTTCGCGGCGCAGCTGCACCGTCACCGCATCCAGCGCGCGCGCGGTACGGTCCACCATCGCATCCACCTCATCCGTCGTCATGATCAGCGGCGGGGAGAAGGCGATGGTGTCGTTGGCCAGGCCGCGCAGGATCACGCCCTCGGCCTCACCGGCCTTGGCAAGGCGCGGGCCGACCTTGGCGGAAGGCTCGAAGTTCTTGTGGTTGGCCTTGTCCGCCACCAGCTCGATCGCCGCCACCATGCCGATGCCGCGCACTTCGCCGACCAGCGGATGGCCCTCGAACCGCTCGCGCAGCAGCTTCTGCATGTGGCCACCGACGGTGCGGACATGCTCCACGATGTTCAGCTCGTCGTAGATCTTCAGCGTCTCCAGCGCGACGGCGGCGGCGACGGGGTGGCCGGAATAGGTGAAGCCATGGCCCCAGGTGCCAATGGTGGCGGAGCCATCCGCCAGGCCCTGGAAGATCTTGTCGTTGATGATGATGGCCGAGATCGGCAGGAAGGAGGCCGACAGCGCCTTGGCGCAGGTGATGATGTCCGGCGTGATGTTGTAGGTCTGGCAGCCCCAGTAGTTGCCGGTGCGCCCAAAGCCGCAGATCACCTCATCCGCCACGAACAGCACGTCGTATTTGCGAAGAACCGCCTGGATCTTCTCGAAATAGGTGGCGGGCGGCAGCATCACGCCGCCGGCGCCCATCACGGGCTCGGCGAAGAAGGCGGCGACCGTCTCCGGCCCCTCGCGCAGGATGGTTTCCTCCAGCTCGGTGGCGAGGCGGGTCGCGAAATCCTCCTCCGTCTCGCCAGGCTTGGCGCCATGGTAGTGGTGCGGCGTCGAGACATGGATGATGCCGGCGATCGGCAGGTCGAACATCTTGTGGTTGGCCGGCAGGCCGGTCAGCGACCCGCTGGCGATGGTGATGCCGTGATAGGCCTTCAGCCGCGAGATGATCTTCTTCTTCTCGGGCCGGCCGATGGCGTTGTTGTAGTACCAGACCATCTTGATGGCGGTGTCGTTCGCCTCAGACCCGCTATTGGCATAGAACACCTTGCTCATCGGGCAGGGTGCGCGCTCGATCAGCATCTCGGACAGATCGATCAGCGGCTCATGCGATTTGGCGCCGAAGGCGTGGTAGAAGGGCAGCTTCAGCATCTGCTGATGCGCCACATCGGCCAGCCGCTTGCTGTCGAAGCCCAGCGCCGCGCACCACAGCCCGGCCACGCCCTCGATGTATTCCTTGCCCTGGTCATCCCACACCCGCACGCCTTCGCCACGCGTGATCACCAGCGGGCCGTTCACGGCATGGGCGCGGTGGTCCGTGTAGGGGTGCAGGACATTCGCGATGTCACGGGCGGCGTTTGAATTGCGGGCCGCATTGGCGGGGGGCGTCATGGCGCTCGGTATTCCTTGAGCAGGAGGTGGTCGTCTGCCCCGAAGCCTAGACCCTTTTTGCCCGAGTGGAAGCTCCGGGATCGACCTCGCGGCATTGCCGGTTGCCGCAGGCGGCCCCGGGCGCCAGATTGCCGGGATTGGAGAGCCTGACACATGACCGAGATCAAGCCGCATTCCTCCCATTGGGGCGCCTTCCAGGCGGTGGTGGAGGGCGGCCGGCTGGTCGAGGCGCGGCCCTTCGCACGGGACCCTTTCCCGGGCTCGCTATTGGCCTCGATGCCGGATGCGGTGCATGGCGCGGCGCGGATCGACCGGCCCTATATCCGCGCCGGCTGGCTGCGCGGCGAACGGCGCGGCGCCTCCCGCGGCGGTGACAATTTCGTGCCCGTCAGCTGGGACGAGGCGATCCGCCGCGTCGCGGAGGAAACCGCGCGCATCCGTGAGGAACATGGTGCGCCGAGCATCCTCGGCGGGTCCTATGGCTGGTCCTCCGCCGGGCGCTACCACCATGCGCGGACGCAGCTGCATCGCTTTCTCGGCCTGGGCGGCGGCTTCACCAGCCAGGTGACGAACTATTCCTACGGCGCCGGCATGACGCTGATGCCGCATATCCTCGGCACCAATGAGGTGATCCAGGGCCGCATCACCGACTGGCGCAGCATCGCCGGCAACACCAGGCTGATGCTGTGCCTGGGCGGGCTGCCGAAGAAGAACGGGCTGGTCACGGCGGGCGGCGGCGGCGCGCATGAATACCTGCCGCTGATGCGCCAGGCGGCGGAAGCCGGCGTGCGCTTCGTCAATATCTCGCCCTTCCGCGGCGATACGGAGGATTTCCTCAACGCGGAATGGGTGCCGATCCGGCCCAACACGGATGCCGCGCTGATCTTCGGCATGGCGCATGTGGTGCTGGAAGCCGGGCTGCAGGACAGCGCCTTCCTCGACCGCTGCACGGTAGGTTTCGACCGGTTCCGGGACTACGTGCTGGGTGCGACGGACGGCACGCCGAAAACCCCCGAATGGGCCGCCGCCATCACCGAAGTGCCGGTCGAGACCATCCGCCGCCTGGCGCTGGAGGCGGCAGGCAGCCCCACCATGTGCACCGCCACCTGGTCCATCCAGCGCGCCGAGCATGGCGAGCAGCCCTGGTGGGCGCTGGTCGCCTTCGCCGCGATGCTGGGCGGCATCGGCAAGCCGGGGCAGGGGATCGCCTTCGGCTATGGCAGCATCAACGGCATGGGCACGCCGCGTATCGACCTGCCCAGCGTCTCCGGTCCCTCGGTCCGCAACCCGTGTGGCGCCTATATCCCGGTGGCGCGGGTGACGGAGCTGCTGGAGCGGCCGGGCGAGATCCTGCAATACAATGGCCGCGACCTGCTGCTGCCGGATATCCGGATGATCTGGTGGGCCGGCGGCAACCCCTTCCACCACCACCAGGACCTCGGCCGGCTGCTGCGCGGCTGGAACCGGGCGGACACCGTCGTGGTGCAGGAACCCTGGTGGACCTCCGTCGCGCGCCATGCCGATATCGTGCTGCCAGCGACGACGACGCTGGAGCGCAACGACATCGGAAGCTCCTCCCGCGATCGCTTCGTCACCGCGATGCACCAGGCGATCGCGCCGGTCGGGCTGGCGCGCAACGACGTGGATATCCTGGCCGATCTGGCGGATGCCGCAGGCTTCCGCGCCGCCTTCACCGAACAGCGGGACGAGAGCGCCTGGCTCCAGCACATGTATGGCCGCTGGCGCCAGGCCTGCGCGAAGCAGGGGGTGGAGGTACCGGATTTCGACAGTTTCTGGGCCGCCGGCCATGTCGAGATTCCGCCGCCCGAACAGGAGTACGTCCAGTTCGCGGATTTCGCGGAGGACCCGGAGGCCAATCCGCTCGACACCCCGACCGGCAAGGTCGAGATCTTCTCCGAGACCATCGCCAGCTTCGGCTATGCCGAAACCCCGGGCCACCCGGTCTGGCACGAGCCGACCGAGTATCTCGGCAGCCCCATGGCGGAAAAATACCCGCTGCACATGCTGTCCTTCCAGCCCTCCACCCGGCTGCACGGCCAGCTCGATAGCGGGCGCGTGGCGGCGGCGGACAAGATCCAGGGGCGGGAAAAGCTGCGGATGCACCCGGATGACGCGGCGGCGCGCGGCCTGACGGATGGCCAGGTGATCCGCGTGTTCAACGATCGCGGCGTCGTGGCGGCCGGCCTGCTGGTGACGCCGGATATCCGGCCCGGCGTGGTGGCGATGGCGACGGGCGCCTGGTGGAATCCGGAACGCCCGGGCGCCACGGACAGCGCCTGCATCCATGGCAATGCGAATGTGCTGACACAGGATATCGGCACCTCGCGGCTCGGCCAGGGCTCCGCCGCGCAATCCTGCCTGGTGCAGATCGAGGCCTGGCCGGGCGAGTTGCCGCCGGTGACGGTGCACACGCCGCCGCCCGGCGCCCAGGCTCCGGCCCAGCCTCCGCTGCCGTGAAGCTTCCGAGGCAGTCGCTGATTGTTGGGGACGCGGCGTGCTTCGGCGGGTAGATCGGGTCTCGCCGGGAGGCACGGCAAGCGATGACGACGTTGCTGAACGCAATATCGTCTTGACGTTGCGCCGGACGGCGAGCCGAATGTGACAGATCCATGACAGCGCCTTGCAGGCGCGGCGGATCGGGGGAACGCACAAGATGCCAAACAAATCGGACACCGATCTCGATCCACCGGAGATCGAGGATATCGGCAGCAATCCGGCGCCCGGCCGCGGCCTCGGCGACATGATCGCGGCGCGCCTGACCCGTCGCGCCGCACTGCGCGGGCTTGCCGGCGCCGGCGCCGCCGCGGCGTTGACCGAGGCGCTGGTGACCGAGGCCATCGCCCAGCCGATGCCCGTGCCCATGCAGGGCGGGCCCTCCACCCTGACCTTCCCGGAGTTGCGCCACCAGCTCAGCCAGACCCAGGCGGTGGCCGAGGGGTATGAGGCGCAGATGGTGATCCGCTGGGGCGACCCGGTGCTGGAAGGCGCGCCGGCCTACGACCCGAAGGCGCAGACCAAGGAGGCGCAGGCAAAACAGTTTGGCTACAACAACGACTACCTGGACTACTGGCCGCTTCCGGCCGGCAGCGGCAGCAGCGACCATGGGCTGCTTTGCGTGAACCACGAATACACCAACACCAACCTGATGTTCGAAGGCGTGGGTGAGGGCCGCGCCGCGCGTGGCCGGACCAATGCCGCGCAGGTCGGCATCGAGATCGCCGCCCATGGCATGACAGTGGTCGAGGTGAAGAAGGAGAACGGCACCTGGCGCAGCGTGCCGGGCGGCCGCTTCAACCGGCGCATCACCATGGAAACGCCGATGCGCGTCAGCGGCCCTGCCGCCGGGCATCCGCGCCTGCAAACCAGGGCGGACCCGTCCGGCACGCGGGTGCTCGGCACGCTCAACAACTGCGCCGGCGGCAACACCCCGTGGGGCACCGTCATCACGGCGGAGGAGAACTTCAACAACTACTTCGGCGGCGCCGCGGCCGAGACCGACCCGCAGGCCGAGGCCTACAAGCGCTACGGCATCCAGAAGGACGCGACCTGGTCCTGGGGCCGGCATGTCGAGCGCTTCGACCTCGACAAGGAACCGAACGAGCCGAACCGCTTCGGCTGGGTGGTGGAGTTCGATCCCTACGACCCCGAGAGCGTGCCGGTGAAGCGCACCGCGCTCGGCCGCTTCAAGCATGAGGGCGCGACCCATGCGGTGAGCCACGATGGCCGCGTCGCCTTCTACATGGGCGACGATGAGCGCTTCGAGTTCCTGTACAAATTCGTCACCGCACGCCCCTGGAACCGGGACAACCCCGCCGCCAACCGGGACCTGATGGACGAGGGCACGCTCTACGTCGCGCAATTCGCCGAGCGCGGGCGGATGCGCTGGCTGCCATTGGTGCATGGCACGGGGCCGCTGACCGCCGAGAACGGCTTCGCCAACCAGGCCGACGTGGTGATCGAGGCGCGCCGCGCCGCGACGCTCGCCGGCGCCACGCCGATGGACCGGCCGGAGGATGTGGAGACCAATCCGGTCAACGGCCGGGTCTATGTGATGTTGACCAACAACAGCCGCCGCACGCCGCAGCAGGTGGGGCCCGCCAACGCCCGCGCCGCCAACCTGCACGGCCATGTGGTGGAGGTGATACCGCCCGGCGCCGGCACCCCGCAGGTGGACCACACGGCGACCGAGGCGCGGTGGGAGGTCTTCATCGCCGCCGGCAAGCCAGGCATCGACCCAGGCACCCGCTACCACCGCGCCACCAGCGAGACCGGCGGCTGGCTGTCCTGCCCCGATAACGTCGCCTTCGACAGCAAGGGCCGGATCTGGATCTCGACCGACGGTGCCCCGGTCGCGGCCGGCATCGCGGATGGCATCTGGGCCGCCGACACCGACGGCCACGGCCGCGCCCTGACGCGGCTGTTCTACCAGGCGCCGACCGGGGCGGAGGTCTGCGGGCCGCGATTCACGCCGGATGACCGGACGTTGTTCCTGGCGATCCAGCATCCCGGCGAGGACCCGGGCAGCACCTATGAGCGCCCCTCCACCCGCTGGCCCGACTTCAAGGAGGGCGAGCCGCCAAGGCCTTCGGTCATCGCCATCGTCAAGAAGGACGGCGGCGAGATCGGCAGCTGAGGCGGCGGGCGCCCCCGGCACGCGCCGGGGGCGGCCCTGCTACTGCACCGTAATCCCCTTGGCCCGCACCACCTCGCTCCACCGCGCCAGGTCGCTTTCCATCACCGCCGCGAGCGCCGCGCCATCGCCACCCACAGGCGTTGCGCCCTGCTGCACGAAGCGGGCGCGGACTTCCGGATTGGCCAGCACCTTGTCCACCTCGCCGCGGATCTGCGCGACCAGTGCAGGGTCCATCCCGCGCGGGCCGAGCAGCCCGTACCAGAAGGAATAGGTGAATTCGAAGCCGAGCTCCTTCGCCGTCGGCACATCCGGCAGCGCGGGAATCCGCCCACCCGTGGTGCCGATGGCGATCGCCCGCGCCCGGCCATCCCGCACCGCGCCGAGCACGGTGGGAGGCGCCGCGATCAACAGGCCGACGCGGCCGGCCAGCAGATCGAGGAAGGCCGGCCCCATGCCGCGATAGGGCACATGGGTCAGCCGGATCCCGGCAATGTCCTGCAGGTATTCGGTATAGAGATGCGGGGAGGAGCCGGAGCCCATCGAGCCATAGAAATTCGCGTCCGCCGCCTGGCCGCGCGCCGCATCGACATAGTCGCGCAGGCTGCGGATGGGCGAATTGCCGGGCACCACGAAGACGGTCGGGTAGTCCACCATCAGCGAGATCGGCGTGAAATCCGTCCGCACATCGAAGCCGAGATTGGGATAGAGCGGCGGCGCGGTGGCGAGCGAATTGTCGGTCAGCAGCAGCGTCGTGCCGTCATTGGCCGAGCGCACCACATTGGTCCAGCCAATGATGCCGCCGCCGCCGGAGCGGTTGTCCACGGTGAAATTGCCGCCGGTCTGTTCCCCCAGCTTCTGCGCCAGCAGCCGCGCGACGAAGTCGCTAGTGCCGCCGGGCGGGTAGGTCACCAGGATGCGGACCTGGCGGTTGCCCGGCCAGGGGGCTTGCTGGGCGAGGGCCGGAGCCACGGCCAGCAATGCGGCGGCGGCACCCAGCAGAATTCGGCGGAACATGGCGTTTCTCTCCTTGGCAGGCTCGGCCGGTTTCGGCCCTGGTTTTGGTTGAGGCTTCGGGCGCCGGATGGTGCAGAGCCAGCACATCAGGGGCGCAGCCTTTCGGTCGCGAGCCGCGCGCCATCCGCCATGCTGCGCAGCTTCGCCCACACCACATCGGCGGAGACGCGGCCGCGGCCGGCGGCGGTGTCGAAGCCGCAATCGGTGCCGGCCAGCAGGCGCTTCGGATCGCCCAGGCTGTCGGCGATCCGCTCCAGCCGTTCGGCCACCACTTCCGGGTGCTCGACGAAATTGGTCAGCGTGTCGATCACGCCGGCGACGAGGACCTGGTCCTCGGCCAGCGGGTGCGTGCGGAACAGCCGGTGCTCATGCGCGTGGCGCGGATTGGCGAAGGGCAGCACGAAGCCGCCCACCTTGGCGTGCAGGATGGTGGGCAGGATGTCCTCCAGCGGCACATCGGCATCATGCGGGCCTTCGTAATTGCCCCAGCAGACATGCAGGCGGATGCGGTCCTTCGGCAAACCCTCGATGGCGCGGTTGATGGCGGTGATGACGCGCTCGCAGAAGCCGATGAAATCCGACAGCGGCCGGTCCTGGTAGGAGGCGTGGCGTTCTAGTGCCAGGTCCGGGCAATCCAGTTGCAGGATGAAGCCGGCATCCAGGATGGCGGCATATTCCTGCCGCAGCGCGGTCGCCAGCGCCGCCAGATAGGCTTCCTCCGTGTCGTAGTGCTTGTTCTGCACCACGGCGGCGACGATGCCGGGCGAGGGCGCGGCCAGGAACGCCTCCCGGTACTGCCCTTTGGCGGGCGCCAGGGCGCGGGCGAATTCGGCGCATTCGGCGCCCATCGCGGCATCGCCGATATAGGTCACGTCACCCACCGCGGCGGGCAGGTTCGCCGTCATGCTCGCCGTCTCCTTGCCCGCGCTGGCGGCCTGGAGGTCGGCCTTGAACTCCGGATAGGCGTCGATGTCCTGCCAGCCGCCGCGCAGGCTTTCCCCGCCGAGGCCGGTCAGGCGATCGCGCAGATACAGCACGAAGGATTCGCGGCCCTGCTCGCCATTATTGGGGATGTCGATGCCGGCGGCGATCTGCTTCGGCACGATGGCGGCCACCGCCGCCTGCGCCGCCGCTTCCAGCTCCGCCGCATCAACTGGCTCGCCGCGGGCGCGGCGGGCGTGCAGGCGCGTCAGGGCGCGTGGGCGCGGCAGGCTGCCGGTATGGGTTGTCAGGATGCGGTCCGCACCGATGGCCATGGCTTTTCCCCCGAATTGGGAAAACCTTACCGCCGCAGCCCGTCCGCCACCAGGGTGCAGCCCGCCACCGCCATCAGGATGGCCAGCCCCGGCCAGACCGCGACCCAGGGCGCGCTGAACACCAGGTCCTGCGCATTGGCCAGCATATTGCCCCAGCTCGCCGCCGGCGGCGCGATGCCGAGGCCGAGGAAACTCAGCGTGCTCTCGGCCAGGATGGCGCCCGCCACGGTCAGCGCCGCGGCGATGGCGATGGGGCCGGCGATGTTGGGCAGCACGTGCCGCAGCAGCACGCGAAGCTCCGAGGCACCGAGCGCGCGCGCCGCCCGCACATAATCCCGCGCCAGCACGGAGAGCGCCGCCGCCCGCGAAAGTCGCGCCACACCGACCCAGCCGAAGACGGACAGGATGGCGACGATGCGGATGATGTCCGACGCGGCCTCTCCGCGCGGCAGCCCGATCCGCCCGGTATCGGCGGCGGCCAGCACCACCAGCACCGGCAAGGCGGGCAGGGCGAGCATGCCATCCGCCAGCCGCATCAGCACCGCATCCACCACGCCGCCGCGCCAGGCCGCGAGCAGCCCGATGCCGGTGCCGATCACCGTCGCCGCCACCGCCGTGGCCACCCCGACGGCCAGCGACACCCGCGCGCCTTCCAGCAGCCGCAGCAGCACATCCCGCCCGAGATCATCGGTGCCGAGCGGGTTGGTGGCGGAGGATGGGGCGAAGCGGTTGAACAGATCGGGCGCGAAGGGATCGAGGCCGAGCCAAGCCGCGATCCAGGGCGCCGCGATGCCGCCAGCCGCCAGCAGGCCGAGCAGGAGAAGACCGAAGCGGAGCCTCATGCCCACTTCGCCTGCAAGGGGGAGCCGGGCCGAATCGTCGCACCCGCGCCGACCCCCCACCCCGACCCTCCCCCCTCATGGGGGGGAGGGAGACGTGCACCGATCCTCATGCCAGTCGCGGGTCCAGCGCCCGCTGCCCGAGATCGGCCGCCAGCGTCGCCAGCATGGTCACCAGCGCCACCAGCAGCAGCGCCACCAGCGCCAGGTTGGTGTCGTTGCCCATCACCGCGTCATAGATCAGCTTGCCCATGCCGGGCCGGGCGAACAGCGTCTCCGTGATCAGCGCGCCGCCCACCAGGCTGCCGGCATCCAGCGCCGCCACCTGCAAGACCGGCACCGCCGCATTCGGCGCGGCGTGGCGCAGCAGCAGCCGCATCTCCGCCACGCCACGGGCGCGGGCGGCGGTGATCCAGGGCGCGCGCAGCACCTGCGTCAGTTCCGCCGCGCTGTGCCGCGCATAGGCGGCGAGGTTCGCCATCGCCAGCGTCGCCACCGGCAGCACCAGGAAGCGCAACGCCTCCCACCCCCCTTCCTCCGCCGCCCCGCCGGCCGGCAGCCAGCCGAGCGTCACGGCGAAGACGATGATCAGCAGGATGCCAAGCCAGAAACTCGGCGCCGATTGACCGAGGATCGCTATGGCATCCGCGAAGGGCGCGAAGCGCGGCCGCATCGCGGAGAGGGCGCCGAGCGACAGCCCTATCAAGGCCGAGACCGCCACCGCCGCGCCCAGCAGCACCAGGGTGGAGACCAGCGCCGGCCCGATGATCTGCGCCACCGGCTGCGCGAACAACCGCGAATAGCCGAACTCCCCGCGTAGCAGTGCCGCCGCCCAGGCCAGGTAGCGGGTCAGCAGGGGCTGATCCAGGCCATGCAGCGCCCGCAGCCGCGCCGCATCCTCCGCCGTCAGCCGCGGGTCGCCGGCCAGCGCCAGGTCGATCGGGTCGCCCGGCATCAAACCGATCAGCAGGAACATGGCGAACGACAGCAGCGCCAGCGTGACGGCGATCTGCACCAGCCGGCCGGCCAGCAGCCGGATCATGCCGCGCCCCTCAGCGCGCCACGCGCCACTGCTCGACCCAGTTGGAGGATGGGGTGAGGTGCCCGGTCGGCCGAACACCCTCCAGCCAGAGCGGCCAGACATGCGCATCGGAGCGGAACCAGAGCGGGATGGCCGGCAACTCCTCCGCATAGATCGCCTGCAACCTGTGCCACAGCGCGCGCCGCCGCTCGCGATCCAGCTCGATCGGCAGGGCCGCCAGCAGCGCATCCATCTCGGCATTGCGGAAGCCGGGGTAGTTCTGGCCGGACCAGTTGCGCTCCGCGGTCGGGATCTCATCCGAGTGGAGCGTGCTGCGCGGCACATTCTCCGGGCTGCTGATCCAGGCGAATAGCGCGGCGCCGGTGAAGCGGCGACGGCTGACGGTCTCGCCGAAGAACACGCGCGGCGGCTCGTTGCGGATGCGCGCCTCGATTCCGGCCTGGCGCCACATGCCCTGGATCACCTGCTGCACCTGTTCGCGAGACCTGTTGCCGGCCGTGGTCATCAGCTCCAGCGTCAGGCGTTCCCCGGCGGCGTTGCGGCGGATGCCGTCCGGGCCGGGGGTCCAGCCGGCCTCGGTCAGCAGGGCGCTGGCGCGGGCGGCGTCGAAGGGCCATTGCCGCACCGCATCGTCATGCATGCCGTCCAGCGGGTTGACGGTGGTGTGGGCGACGGGCTGGCGCCCCTCATACAGCCGCGCCACGATCTGCGCGCGGTCGGTGGCCAGGATCAGCGCCTGGCGCACGCGGCGATCGGCCAGGATCGGGTTGTCCAGCATCAGGTCGAGGTGTTCGTAGACCAGGCCGGGCTTGTATTCGAAGCGGAAGCGGCCGCGCGCGCGGCGTTCCAGCGCGGTCACCTGTTCCAGCGGCAGGCCCAGCTCGCCGGCCACCATGTCGAGCTGGCCGGCCAGAAGCTGTGCCTCCAGCGCCGCGGTGTTCTCGATGGTGCGGATATTGATCCGGCGGAAGGCGGGGGCCGGGCCGGACCAGTGCGCGTTGCGCTCCAGCGTCACGCCCGAGCCAGGTGCGGTGGCGGTGACGCGGTAGGGGCCGTTCCACAGGGCGGGGTTGGTGGGCTCGGTCTCATAGGCGCTGCGGGTGCGGTAGGTGCGGGGCTCGGCTTCCCAGCGGGCGCGCTCGATATGCGCGGGCAGCGGCACCCAGTCGCCGGAGGCGCCGTATTCGAAGGTGATCTGGTCGAAGCGCAGCGTGATGCGGCGGGGCGATTCGACGATCGCCTCATAGGCGCGGCGATAGAATTCGCTGCCGCCGAAGCCGGTGGTGAAATCGCGCCCGGCCTGCCAGGCGAACAGCATGTCCTCCGCCGTCACCGGCGTGCCGTCCCCCCAGGCCCAGCCCTCGCGCAATTCCCAGGTGACGCGGATGCCGGCCTTGCCGTCCGGCGTCTGCTCACGGACGGCCAGGCCGTTCTCCAGCGTCGGCACGGTGACGCAGCCGAGGCAGGTCAGGTCCCACGCCGCATCGCGGGCGGTCAGCGGGCGGCGGGTGAAGCCGGCGATGTAGGATTTCGCCGCCATGGATTCGATGTTCGGGTGGAAGGTCGCCGGGTATTGCGTGATGCCGATGGTCAGGCTGTCCCGCGCCGGCTGGGCCAGGGCAGGGGTGGCGAAAGCGAGGAAAGCGAGGGTCAGCCAGCGGGCGGCCATTGGCGGGCTCCATGCCAGACAGCGAGTATGGTGATCCGGTTGGGATAGGCACGGTAGATGAGGCTGAAGGGCGTCGGCGGCAGCGCCATGATGCGGCGCATCCCGCTGTGAACCCGCCCCGCCTGGGAAATCGGGCGAGAATCTCCGCCCGATCCATCAAGCCGGCAACCAGCGCATCGGCTGCTTCGGGATTGTCCTGAGCAATGTGGTAACGCGCCTGACGCAGGTGACCGAGCGCCACCGGCATCCAGATCAGCTTCACCGATCGGCGTGGCGGGCGCGTATGCCTGCGGCCCAGGCGTGCATTTCCTGCATCACCTCGTCATGCGGCACACCTAGGCCGGCTTCGGATTCTGCCTCGGCCAGAGCAAGTTCGGCCTCAAGCGCGGCCTGATCGGATACCCGAACCCGGATGGCGGCGGCGGCAAGCGTTTCAGGCGTGGACTGACGCGCGCTGGCGGCAGCCTGCAGGGCTGCTGCCACCTCCTCCGGCAAATCCACGCTGATCCGCACCATTCGCCACCTCCGCTCTACTCGCTGCCATCCTTCGGCTTCGCCTCGGCCAGCGACCCGATGCCGCCATGCGCGCCGGACCAGCCCACCGGATCCTCCAGGAACTTCCGCACTTCTTTCAGCGCGGCTTCCGAGAAGTAGGGGCGTTCGCGGCAGACTTCCAGGACATCCCACCAGGTGCACAGGTGGTGCAGGTTCAGGCCCATGGCCTTCATCTGCTCGAAGCTGCCGGGGAAGACGCCGTAGTAGAACACCACGAAGGTATGGTCGCAGATGGTGCCGGCCTCGCGCAGCGCGTTGGCGAAGCGGATCTTGCTGGCGCCGTCGGTGGTCAGATCCTCCACCAGCAGGGTGCGCTGGCCGACTGGCACCTCGCCCTCGATCTGCGCGTTGCGGCCAAAGCCCTTGGGCTTCTTCCGCACATAGGCCATTGGCGCCATCATGCGGTCGGCGATCCAGGCGCCGAAGGGAATGCCCGCCGTCTCGCCACCCACCACCACATCGATGGATTCATAGCCGATATGCCGGCCGATCTTCTGCACAGCCAGGTCGCAGATGCGGTTGCGGGCGCGCGGGAAGGATATGATCTTGCGGCAGTCGATATAGACCGGGCTCTTCCAGCCCGAGGTGAAGGTATAGGGCTCCTCCGGCCGGAAATTCACCGCCTTGATCTCCAGCAGGATCCGCGCGGTGGTGAGAGCGGCGTCGCGGTCCCAGTCGGAGGCGTGCGGGATAGCCATTGTTTCAGAATCCTCTGCGCGGGCGATGCCCCGTTGGTAGCCCTGCGGCGCGGCGGCGTCCATGACGGCTGAGATCTGGGTGCTGGCGGACCCGCGCGCCGGCACGGCGGCGCAGGCGCTCGGCATCGCCGAGCGGCTGCCGGTGCCGCACCGGGTGGTGCCGCTGGAATGGGGTGCACTGGCGCGGGTGCCGTTTCCCTTCCCGACCCTGGCCGGGTTGACCCCGGCTGCGCGCGCGGCCTTCGCGCCGCCCTGGCCGCGCCTGGTGATCTCGGCCGGCAGGCGGGCCGGGCCGGTGGCGCGCTGGCTCGGCGCGCGCGGTGCCCGCACCGTGCATTGCATGCGCGCCTTCGGCCGCTTCGATCTTTCGGTCATCGGGCGCCACGATGCGCCGCGGGAGGCCGCGAATGTGCTGCCGATCCTCGGCGCCGCGCATCGGGTGACGCCGGAAAAGCTGGCCGCGGCGCGGGCCGAATGGGTGGCGCTGGCGGCGCTGCCCGGGCCGCGGGTGGCGCTGCTGCTGGGCGGGCCGGTGCGGGGGGAGGGACTGGCACCGGCACGCGCCGCCGCGCTCGGCGCGCAGGTGGCGGGCTTTGCCGGCAGCGTCATGGCCAGCGCCAGCCGCCGCACCGGCCCGGCGGCGACCGATGCGCTGGCCCTGGCGCTGTCTGCCGTGCCCCACCGCCTGCATCGCTGGGGCGGAGCTGGCGCCAATCCCTATCTCGGCTTCCTGGCCTGGGCGGATGTGGTGGTGGTCAGCGGCGACAGCGTCTCCATGCTGTCGGAGGCGCTGATGACCGCGGCACCGGTTTTCATCGCGCCGCTGGGCGATGAGGGTCCGCGCCACCTGGCGCTGCACCAGAGCCTTTACGACGCCGGCCAGGCCCAGCCGCTCGCGCAGGCACCCGCACCCTTCGCGCGCGCCCCGCTGGATGAGCCGGGCCGGGTGGCGGCCGCGATCCTGGGGCGCGGCTGGCTGTGAGGCGGAACCGATCCGGCCTCGCCAGCGAAGCCCCGCGCATGAGCACCACCACCCTCGCCTGGCCCTGGCACGACCGCGCCGGCCGATTCTCCGCGCTCCGCGCCTGCGTCCTGGCCGCCGCTTTGTTCCCCGGCCTGGTGCTGCTGGCCCTGCTGGCCGCCGGCGAACTCGGCGCCGAGCCCTGGAAGGCCGCGACGCGGGAGGCCGGGACCCATGCGATGCGGCTGCTGCTGGTCAGCCTGGCCGTGACGCCGCTGCGCTATCTGGCCGACTGGCCGAAGGTGGTGACGCTGCGGCGGATGCTGGGGCTGGTGGCGCTGGGCTACGCGCTGCTGCATCTGGTGCTCTATGCCGGCCACATGGCCTGGAGTCTGGCCGATGTGGCCAGCGAGATCGTGCTGCGCTTCTACCTGACGCTGGGCTTCGGCGTGCTGCTGGGGCTGGTGGTGCTCGGCTGGACCTCGACCGATGGATGGCAGCGGCGGCTCGGGCGGCGGTGGAAGCGGCTGCATATGGGCGTTTATGTCCTGGCGGCGCTCGGCATCTTCCACGCCTTCCTGCAGGCCAAGTCGCGCGCCGAATCGGCGGTTGTGCTGGCCGGGGTGTTCCTGTGGCTGATGGGCTGGCGGCTGCTGCCGGGCTGGGCGCGGGCGCATGGGCTGGCGCTGGCGGGGCTGGCGGTGGTGGCGGCGCTGGCGGCGGCAGGGCTGGAATGGGGCTGGTACGCCGCCACCACCAACCTGCCCGCCGCGCGCATCCTGGCCGCCAATCTCGACCCCACCGCCGGGCTGCGGCCGGCCCAGGGGGTGCTGGCGGCGGGGCTGGCGGTGGCCGCACTGACCGCCGCGCGCCGCCGAATCGTCTGAACTGGGCCATCGCTGGGAATGGCCGGTGGCTATGCCAAGGCAAGCCGGCTTCCCGGCCGCGATCACCAGCGTCATCATCCCGACGCCACACCGCCAATGCGTCATCCTGGCCGAAGCGCATCACCGCCATGTTGCCGCGCCCAAGGAGGACCGATGTCGAGCATCCGCAAGTTGCAGACCATCCGCGAGGAGGTGCTCTCCGAACTCGGGACGGAGGCCGAGCGACCGGTGATCCGCGCCGTGGGCCTGGCGGTGATCCGGAACCCCTTCGCCGGGCGCTTTGCCCAAGACCTGACTCCACTTTGGGAGATCGGTGCCACCCTGGCCGAACGGCTGATGCCCGACCTGGTGCGGATGCTGTCCGGGCCCGCGGTCTCCTACGGCAAGGGGGCGGTGGTCGGCGTGGCCGGGGAGGTGGAGCACGGTGGTGCCTGTATCCATCCGCGCCTCGGCAAGCCGATGCGCGCCGCCATCGGTGGCGGGGCTGCGGTCATTCCTTCCAACGTCAAGGTCGCGGCCGCCGGCACGCCGCTGGACCTGCCGCTGGGGCACAAGGATGATCCCTGGTCCTTCGCGCATTTCGACACCATCACGGTCTTCCTCGCCGACGCGCCGCGCCCGGATGAGATTCTGGTGGCACTCGCCGTGGCTGACGGCGGAAGGCTGCGAAACCGCTGCGGCCCGGGGCCGGTGCGGTAGGGGCCGGTGCGGTAGGGGCATAAGCGTTCAGGGCAGGGCGGTGCGGGTGGTTCACCTGCGGGGGCGGTGCTTGCCGCGCAGCCTCGGCGGCGGCAGTGTCGGCCCGAACTGCCCGGAGGCCCGCTTATGTCCCGCAAGACCTACAAACTCGCCGTGCTGCCCGGCGACGGCATCGGCAAGGAAACCGTGCCGGAGGGCCTGCGCGTGCTGGATGCCGCGGCCCGCCGATTCGGCTTCGACCTGGAACTCAGCCACTACGACTGGTCCTGCGAGACCTATGCCCAGACCGGCAAGATGATGCCGGATGATGGGCTGGAGCAGCTGGCGAAGTCGGACAGCGTGTTTCTCGGCGCCGTGGGCTGGCCCGGCGTGCCGGACCATGTCTCGCTCTGGGGCCTGCTGATCCCGATCCGCCGCGGCTTCGACCAGTACATCTCGCTGCGCCCCTGCAAGCTGATGCCCGGCGCGCGCACCCCGCTGGCCGACCGCACCCCCGCCGACATCGATTTCTACGTGGTGCGGGAGAATACCGAGGGCGAATATTCCTCGACCGGCGGCAAGATGTTCCCCGGCACCGACCGCGAATTCGTCACGCAGGACAGCGTCTTCACCCGCGTCGGCGTGGACCGCGTGCTGAAATACGCCTTCGAGCTGGCGATGACCCGCCCGCGCCGGAAGCTGACCAGCGCCACCAAATCCAACGGCATCACCTTCACCATGCCCTACTGGGACGAGCGCTTCGCCGAGATGGCGAAGAACTACCCCGGCATCACCACGGACCAGTTCCACATCGACATCCTCTGTGCCCATTTCGTGCAGCATCCGGATTGGTTCGACGTGGTGGTGGGCTCCAACCTGTTCGGCGACATCCTGTCCGACCTTGGCCCGGCGGTCGCGGGGTCCATCGGCATCGCGCCCTCGGCCAACATCAACCCGGAGAAGAAATTCCCCTCGATGTTCGAGCCGGTGCATGGCAGCGCGCCGGATATCGCCGGCAAATGGATCTGCAACCCGATCGGCCAGATCTGGTCCGGCGCCATGATGCTGGAACATCTGGGGGAGAAGGCAGCGGCCGATTGCATCGTGAAGGCGATCGAGACGCTGCTGGCCGAAGGTGGCCCGCGCACCCGCGACATGGGCGGCAATGCCGGCACCGTGGATGTGGGCAAGGCGCTGGCGGAGGCGGTGGCCCGCGGCTGACCGGCAAGGCGGACCCGGCATCGCCAGGCCGGGTCCGGGTTGACCGGGCGCCCGCCCGGCACGAAATAGCGCCGCGTGCGCAGCCCCGGCCCGCGCGCATCCGAAGACCCCTGGAGCCCCCAATGGACGAGGCGAGCGGAAGTAGCCGCACGCATCAGCTCAACCGCGCCGCCCCGCGGCGCCCGGACGCACGCGCGCCGATCGCCTGACGATCCGCCCGCCCCGTCCAGGCGCCGCAGGATGGTGCCCGGACGGAGATGGCGATGAACACCACCACCCTGCCGCCCGAGGCGGCGGCGACCCTGCATCCCGTCGACCTGGCCGCGCTGCTCGATCTGCGCCCGGCCGAGATGGCGCTGGCGGTGCTGAGCGGGCTGCCGCTGGCCCGCCGGGCCGAGACCTTCGGCTACCTGGCGCCGGAGACGCAGATCACCATCGCGGCCCTGGCGCCGCCGCGCGCGCTGGCGGAACTCGTCACCGCCATGGATGCGGATGAGCGCGCCGATCTCTGGGCCCGGCTGCCGGATGCCGCCCGCGAATCGCTCGGGCGCGCGCTGGCGGCCACGGAGCGGGAGGATATCCGCACACTCTCCGCCTATCCCTCCGGGACGGCCGGGGCGGTGATGACCAGTGAATATGCGGTGCTGCGGCCGGCCATGACGGCCCGCACGGCGATTGAGGCGCTGCGCGGCCAGGCCGCGAGCAAGGAGACGATCCAGGTCGCCTATGTGCTGTCGCCGCAACGCCGCCTGATCGGAACGGTGAGCCTGGAGGAGCTGGTGCTGGCGCTGGCCGACCGCCCGGTGGCCGAGATCATGCGCACCGATCCCCCCTTCGTGCGCGCCGATGAACCGGCGGAACAGGCTGCGCGGGCGGTTGCCCGCTACGACCTGCCGGCGGTGCCCGTCATCAATCGCGAGGATGCGATGGTCGGCATCGTCACCGCCGATGATGCGATGGACGTGGCCCAGGCCGAGGCGACGGAGGATTTCGAGAAGGCGGGCGGCACCGGTGCCGGGCTGGTCGCGGATCTGCGCCGGGCCGGCATCGCCGTGATGTACCGCAAGCGGGCCGGCTGGCTGGTCGCGCTGGTTTTCGCCAATATCCTGTCCGGCTTCGGCATCGCCGCCTTCGAGGACACCATCGCCGCGAATCTGGTGCTGGTCTTCTTCCTGCCGCTGTTGATCGCCAGCGCCGGCAATGCCGGGTCCCAGGCCGCCACGCTGACGGTTCGCGCGCTGGCTACCGGCCAGGTCGGTCTTTCCGACTGGAGCCGGATGCTGGGGCGGGAGGTGCTGGTGGCGCTGGCGCTGGGGCTGACCATGGCGGCGGCCGTGGCGGGCATCGGGCTGTGGCGCGGCGGGCCGGAAGTTGCGCTGGTGGTGGCGCTGACCATGGTCCTGGTGGTGGTGGCGGGCAGCCTGGTCGGCATGTCGCTGCCCTTCCTGCTGGACCGGATGAAAATGGACCCGGCTTCCGCCAGCGCGCCGCTGGTGACCTCGATCGCGGATGTGACCGGCGTGCTGGTCTATTTCGGCATCGCGGCGGCGATCCTGCCCTCATGATGCCGGGCGTGATGCGGGACGTGATGCGGGACGTGACGGGGGGCTGGGCCGGGCGGCCCCGGCATGATCGAAGCCGCCGGCCTGAATGATGCAGCGCGTCACTTGAACAGCAGGGGGCGGGCGTCGTATAACCGGGATACCAGTTGAGAACGATTCTCAACTCATTCGCATCCCCGCCAGGCGGGAAGACGGGAGTGCTCATGGGCCGCGAATTCAGCTACATCGCACGACGCTGCGAGCGCGCCGTTGTCACGGCCTATCGCGAATTGCGGGATGGCGGCAACGCCGACATGGCGGCCTTCACCGCCTGCACCACGCTGTACCGCATCCATCACCCCGAATCCTCGGTGACCGAGGCGCGCCGCCTGGTCTCCGAATGGATCGACCATCATGTGGTGCAGGGTATGCAGACCGAGACGGATGGCTGCGATTGCGACTGACTTCAATTGCGAATGACTCGCAATTGAAGCGGCGCGGGCGTCACCCCGCCGCCTGAACCGCCGCCAGCGTCCGCTCCGCCAGCGCCGGCAATCCGACCGCAGCCCCCGAGGCCGCCTCGGCATTGCCATCCCGCGCCGCCATCTCCACCGCCGCCAGCAGATCCGCGAGCGGCCGCGCGCCGGCCATGCGGGCCGCGCCCTTCAGCCGATGCGCCGCCGCCGCCATGCCGGGCAGATCGCCTGCCGCCAGCGCCAGCGCCACCGCCTCCACATCCCGCTTCACCCCTTCCCGGAAGCTGGCCAGCAATCCGGCCAGTCGCTTAGGGTCCGCGCCGAACAGGCTGCGCAGCGCCTCCGGGTCGAACAACGGCGCGATCTCGGCCGGCGCCGGCCCCGGCAATGCGCCCTGCGGCGCCTGGTTCGGCAGGAAGCGCGCCAGGGTTCGGGACAGCAGGTCGAGGGCCAGCGGCTTGGCCAGGAAGGCGTCCATCCCCGCCGCGTAGCAGCGCTCATCCTCCCCCTTCAGCGCATTGGCGGTCACCGCGATCAGCGCCGTGCGCGGCGTGCCTGGGGCGGCCGTCTCGTCCCGCCGGATGGCGCGGGACATGTCCAGCCCGTCCATCACCGGCATGTGCAGATCCACCAGCACCAGCCGGTGCCGTTTCGCCCGCCACAGCGCCAGGCCCTGCGCGCCATCCGCCGCCATATCGGCCTCACAGCCCAGCAGTTCCAGTTGCCGGGCCAGCACCTCCCGGTTCACCGGGTGGTCATCCACCACCAGCAGCCGCGGCGTCTCCGCCCGTGTGGCGGCGGGCTCCAGCACCGGCGCCGCTTCCGCCGCCATCACCGTATCCGCGGATTGCACCAGCCCCAGCCGCAGCGTCACGGCGAAGCGGCTGCCCCGTCCGGGCGTGCTCTCCACCGTCACATCGCCGCCCATCAACTGCGACAGCCGCCGCACGATGGACAGGCCGAGCCCGGTTCCGCCGAAGCGGCGGGTGGTGGAGGTATCGGCCTGGGCGAAGGGCTGGAACAGCTTGCCCAGCTGCTCCGCCGTCATGCCGACGCCGCTGTCCTCCACCATCAGGGAGACCAGCGCCGCGTCGCCGCTCAGGCTGGCCGAGGCGCGCAGGCGGACGAAGCCGACATCGGTGAACTTGATGGCGTTGCCGACCAGGTTGAACAGGATCTGCCGCACCCGCACCGGATCGCCGGAAACCAGATCCGGTGAATGCGGCGTCTCCGGCCCCATCGGGTCCGCGAACAGCAGCAGGCCGCGGCGCTTGGCCTCCACCGTCAGCGTATCCACCGCCCCTTCCACCAGCCCACGCAGGGAGAAGGGCAGGGTTTCCAGCTCCATCCGTCCCGCCTCGATCTTCGAGAAATCCAGCAGGTCGTCGATGATCCGCAGCAGCGAGCCGGCGCTTTCGCGGATCACCGCCACGCAGCGATCCTGCGCCGGGCCCGGCGGGGTGCGTTCCAGCACCTCTATCATGCCGAGCACGCCATTCATCGGCGTGCGGATCTCGTGGCTCATCGCCGCCAGGAAGGCGGATTTGGCGCGGTTCGCCCCTTCCGCGGCATCGCGCGCGGCGGCGAGGGCCTGTTCCACCCGCTTGCGTTCGGTGATGTCCATGTAGGTGCGGACGGCGCCGCCATCCTCCATGTTCCGGGCGTGCACCTCCACCACCGTGCCGTCGCGGCGGGCGCGTTCGTAGCGTTCCTCGCCCAGCGCCTCGCCGGCGATGGCGCGGCGGGCTTCCTCCTGCCGGTGCTGCGAGCCTTCGTAGTCGCCGCGCGCCGCCTGGAAGGCGACCAGGTCGCCGAAGGGCACGCCGGGCTGCGCCAGATGCGGCGGCAGGGCGAGGATTTCCGCCGCGCGGCGGTTCATCACCCGCACCCGCCGATCAGGGCCGACCATGACCAGCCCCTGGCTCATATGCTCGATGGTGGCGGCCAGCGCGCCGCCGGTGGCGCGGGCCTGGTCGCGCGCCGCGGCCAGCGCCGCCTCCTGCCGCCGGCGTTCGGTGATATCGGTGAGGGTGCGGACGGAGCGGCCATCGGGCAGGCGGATCGACTCCACCTCCAGCACCGATCCATCGCGGCGGCGGCGTTCGAAATGCCCCTCTGGCAGCGGTGCGCCGGCGACCACCGCCTGGGCGCTCTCGGTGCCCTCGACGCTGCTTTCATACTCGCCGCTGCCGAGCTGCCAGGCGGTGATGTGCTCCAGCGGGGTGCCTTCGCGGGCCAGTTCCGGCGGCAGGCGCAGCAGTTCCACGGCGCGGCGGTTGATGACCTGCACGCGGCGGTCCGGTGAGAACATCACCAGCCCCTGGCTCATATGCTCGATGGTGGCGGACAGCGCCGCCTCCGCCGCGCGCGCCGTATCCCGCGCCTGGCGCAGCTCCGCCTCCCGCGCCTGGAGGCGGGAGACGTTGCGGTAGGTGGACAGCACGCTGCCATCGGGCAGCTTCTGGCGCGTGATCTCGACCCAGGCGCCGGAAGGTGCGAGGCGGATATCCGATTCGCAGGCCGGGTTCAGGATGGAATGCACCCGCTGCGCCAGCGCCGCTTCCAGCGCCGCGCCTTCCGCCGGCGGCGGCCCGTAATCGCCGCGGCGCAGCATCATGCGCAGGATGTCGCGGCCATCGGCGCCGGGATGGGTCAGCTTCTCCGGAATGTCGTAGAAGCCGGCGAGCTGGCGATTCAGCAGGCGCACGCGCAGGTCGGGGCCCCACAGCACCAGCCCGTCATTCATCGTGTCCAGCACCAGCTCATGCGTCGCGCGGGCGGCCTGGAGTTCGTCCTCATGGCCCTTCAGGGCGGAGATGTCGCGGTAGATCACCAGCGTGCCGCCATCCGGCGTGGCGACCGAAGACGCCTCGATCCATTCGCCGCGGGCACCGCGAACCAGCTGCGATGCCGTGCCCGGCTCCCGCGCCAGCACCAGGCGGGATTCGACCAGCGCCTCGAATTCCGCCGGGTCCTCCGGCACCGGGCCGAAATCGCCGCGCCGCAGCCGGTGGCGCATCGCCGCCAGGGCGGAGGCGCCGGGCGTGCCGAGTTCGGGCGGCATGTCGAACATGCGGATCGCGGCGCGGTTGCCCAGGCGGAAGGTCAGGTCGCGGTCCATCAGCACGACGCCATCGGTCATGCTGTCCAGGATCAGCTGGTACATCGACCGCGCGGCGGCCAGTTCCTCCTCCCGCTGCTTCAGGCTGGTGATGTCACGATACATCAGCACCGCGCCGCCGCCTTCCACCGGCACGGTCTTCACCTCCAGCCACATCCCCGATGGGGTCTGCCGGACATAGGAGATGCCACCCGGGCGGTTCAGCAGCGCCGCGCGCTGGGCAACCCGCGCCTCCAGCTCTGCCTCATCCGCGGGCGGTGCACCGAATTCGCCGCGGCGGTCCTGGTAGCGCATCACATCGAGAACGCTGACGCCCTTGACCGCCATGTGCGGCGGGAACTCCCCGACGCGCAGCGTCTCCCGGTTCCAGAACTGCAGGCGCATCTCGGCGTCCCACATCACGACGCCGTCGGTCATGTGGTCGAACACCGTCTGCAGCACGGTCTGCGCCGCGGAAAGCTCCGCCTCCTGCCGCTTGAAGTCGGTGACCTCGGCGGCGGACAGTACGTAGCCGTGTTCCATGCGGCGGATATGGATGCGGAACCAGGCGCCGTCGGGGGTCAGCCAATCCCGGCTGCGCTCGGCCTGGTCCGGCTCCGGCAGCCAGGTGGCGGGGTTGGCGGCTTCGGCGATGTCGGGGTTCAGCGCCGCGGCAGCCTCCCCGATGCAGACGACCAGCGCCTCCAGCCGATCCGGCACCGCGCCGCGCGCGGCGGCCGGCAGCAGGCGGGGCAGGCTGGCATTGGCTGAGACCAGGCGCCCATCGGCAGCAAACAGCGCGAAGGGGCCGGCGAGATTCGCCAGCGCCTCCGCCTGCAGGGCGGCGAGTTCTGCCGCCGGCAAGTCTGCGGCGGAACGGGCGGTTTGGAGCATCACGGCATCATGCCGCAGATGGCAATAAATTGTGTTTCGCGCAGGCCCAAGGTTTGTTTCACAGGCTTCGCGCCAGACGTGGTTTTGCGGGGGCGGGCTTGGCGGAGCCAGGCTTCCCGGGCCGGGGCTTTGACGCAAGGCTCCAGGGTTTGTAACTGACCATTGTAGCAAGGCCTGTGACGTCGCGCAGGTTCAGGGGGAGCCAGGCATGGCCGGTGGCACGACCAATCTGCTCGTCGTCGAGGATGATCCGTTCCAGCGGGAAACGATCTGCGCCTATCTCGTGAGCCAGGGCTTCGTGGTGGAGGCGGTGGGGGATGGCGCGGCCTGCCGCGCGGCGGTCGCGGCCGCCATGCCGGATGCTGCGCTGCTCGATGTCGGCCTGCCGGGCGGGGAGGATGGCTTCGCGCTGGCCCGTTGGCTGCGCGGCCAGTCGGCGCAGCTTGGCATCATCATGCTGACCGCCGCGGGCGATCTGGTGGACCGGGTGGTGGGCCTCGAATCCGGCGCCGATGACTACATCACCAAGCCCTTCGAGCCGCGCGAATTGCTGGCCCGGATCCGCGCCGTGATGCGCCGCGCCGGTGCCGAGGGCGCCGCCCAGAAACCCGAGGTGCTGGGCCCCGGCAAGGCGCGCATCGGCGGCGCCGTGCTGGATCTGCGGCGCGGCCTGCTGGTGACGGCGGAGGGGCGGGAGGACACGCTGACCGAGGGCGAGTTCACCCTGCTGAAGCTGTTCGTCGAACACCCGAACCGCGCCCTGCACCGCGACTGGCTGCTGGAGCGCACCTCCGGCGATGAGGAGCCGGAGGCCTTCGACCGGGCGATCGACCTGCGCATCATGCGGCTGCGCCGCAAGGTGGAGCGCAACCCGACCCGGCCGATGGCGATCCGCACCGTCCGCGGCGTCGGCTACCTGTTCGATCCCGAAGCGGTCTAGCATCTTCAGGCCCGGCGGCTTCGCTGGGCGATGCTGCGGACCATCGGGCGAACCATTGCACGAACCATTGGGCGGCTCAGGCGGCCAGCGCGCGCTGGGCGGCCGGGACCTCCGCCTGGGCCGAGATTTCGGCGCGGCGGCGGGGCAGGGCGCCAGGGTGTTCCGCCTGGAGGTAGGCCACCATCTTCTCGCGCACCTCGCAGCGCAGGTCGAAGGCGCGGCCGGCATTGGTGGCGCTGACCAGCATGCGGACCTCCATGGTCTCCGCCCGCAATTCGGTCACCTGCAGGTTCACCACCCGCCCATCCCACAGCCGGGTGCCCTCGGCGATCTCCACCAGCTTGCGGCGCATGGCATCCACCGGCGCGGTGTAGTCCACATGGATCATGGCGGTGCCGATCAGGCTGGCGCTCTCACGCGTCCAGTTCTGGAAGGGGTGTTCCAGGAAGTAGCTCAGCGGCAGCACCATGCGGCGCCAGTCCCACAGCCTGATGACGACATAGGTGGAGGTGACTTCCTCGACATTGCCCCATTCGCCTTCCACGATCACCGCATCCTCCAGCCGGATCGGCTGGGTCACCGCCAGCTGGATGCCGGCCACCAGGTTCTTCAGCAGCGGCTGCAACGCCAGGCCCATCACCAGGCCGGCGGCACCGGCGGAGGCGAGCAGCGAGACGCCATATTGGCGCACCCCCTCGAAGGTCATCAGCGCCACGGCAATCGTGACCGTGACGATCAGCCAGCCGGCCACGCGCTGGAGGATGCGGGATTGCGTGGTGTGCTTGCGGGCAAGAAGGTTGTCCTCCGCCTCCAGCTTGAAGCGCCGCAGGTAGATCGTGGTCCAGATGTGCAGCACGGTGCGGGCGGTCCAGCCGACCAGCGCGATGAAGCAGAGCAGCAGCAGGTGGCGGATGGCGTTGGCCTGCCCGGTGGTCAGCGGGGCGATGGAGGCGGCGAAGGCGACCGCGATCATCATCAGGGTCAGGCGCGACGGGCCTTCGGTGCGCTGCACCAGCGACCGCCAGAACAGGTCGCGATCGGCGACCATGCGCGTGGTGATACGGAACAGCAGCCGGTGCGCCTGGATGGCCAGGAAGATCCCGGCCGCCAGCACGATCAGGCTGAGCAGCCAGGCCGGGACGAAGGTGAAGGAGGCGACAACGCGCCGCGTGGCGAAAAGTAGATTGTCCAAAAGGCTGCCCCTGTCGCGGTCTTCCGGAACAATAATGCTGCAACGCGGGCGGAGTTCCTTGCAAGTCTATCTTCGCAATATCGCGTAAGATGCTGTTAATAAATTAATTATGGCCATCTCGATACCCGCGCCAGGCCGAATTGTAGCCGCCGCGCCTACTTCCCGGCCCAGCCGATGGCCACCCGCGCCAGCGCATCGATGGTGTCGCAGACCGGAAAGGGCAGCGCCGGGCCGGCGGCGATGCCGAGCGGGATTTCCGTGCAACCCAGCACCACCGCCCGCGCACCGCGTGCCACCAGGGCGTGCGCGGCCTCGGCCAGCGGCGCATGGGCCGCGGCCACGCGGTTGGCTTTCACCTCCGCAATGCCGGGGGAGACCAGGCGGTCCATCTCCCCGGCGGTGGGCACCAGGCAGGTCCAGCCGCGCGGCTCCAGCCGGTCCTGGTACAGCCGCATCGCCAGCGTGCCGGCGGTGCCCATCAGCCCGATCGGGCCGGGGGTGACGCCGAGACGCAGCAACTCCGTCTCCGCCGCATCGACGATGTGCAGGATCGGCAGGGCGGTGGCCGCCTGCATGGCCTCGAACCAGCCATGCGCGGTGTTGCAGGGGATGGCGATGGCGCCGGCGCCTGCCGCCTCCAGCCCGCGGATGCCGCGCAGCAAAGCGGGCAGCGGGTCCGCCCCGCCGGCCAGGCGCGCCGCGGTGCGGTCCGGCACCCGGGGGTCGGACCACAGCACGGCGGGGATATGGTCCTGGTCGCGATCGGCCGGCGTCAGCAGGGTCAGCCGCAGCATGAATTGCGCGGAGGCCAGCGGTCCCATGCCGCCCAGCACGCCGAGCACCGGAACACCAAGAGTTTTTTCCGTCATGCGGAGCCTCGTCCTATCGTCCTGCGACCCCGGAGACTCGCCCCATGCGCCGCCGCAGCCTGATTGCCCTGACCGCCACCATGCCCTTCGCCGCCGCAGCGCAACAGGGTGGGGCGCAACAGGGTGGGGCGCCACAGGGAAGCGGGGCCTGGACCGCCGCCACCGAATATCCGGCCGGCGCGATGCCGGCGGAGGGGCTGACGCGGCTGGCCGAGGCCGCCCGGCCGCTGGTGATCACGCCCGCCTTCGATGCGCCGGGCGGCGTCCGCTCCGCCGCCATGCCGCGCGCCGTGGCGGAAGGCCGCTTTGCCATCGGCGATGCCTTCGCCGGCGCGCTGGGGGAGCTGGACCCGGTGTTCCTGCTGTCCTCGCTGCCCTTCCTGGCAACCTCCGCCGCCGAGGCGAAGCGCCTGCTGGTGGCAGCCCGGCCGGCCTACCAGGAGGCGCTGGAGACGCTCGGCGTCACCCTGCTGCATGTCACACCCTGGCCGCCCACCGGCATCTGGTCCCGCCGCCCGATCGCCACGCCCGCCGACCTGCGTGGCCTGAAGCTGCGGACCTATGACGCGACCGGCACCGAGACGATGCGTGCCCTGGGGGCGGAGGCCGAGCAACTGAGCTTCCAGGCGGTCGCGACCCGGCTGGCCGATGGCTCGATGGATGCCGTGCTGTCCTCCGGCGATGGCGGCGCCGGGCGCAGGCTGTGGGAACATCTGCCGCATTTCACCGAGATCGGCTACGCCATGCCCGTCAGCCTGGCCTTCGGCGACCCGGCGAGGCTGCGCGCATTGACCGAGGACCAGCGCGCCGGGCTGGAACGCGCCGCGACCCGCACCGAGACCGGCCTATGGACGCTGCTGGAAACCCGCGATGCCGCCAACAAGCAGCGGATGCGGGAGAATGGCGTGACCATCGCCCAGCCGGCCGCACCGCTGCTGGCGGCGCTGCGAGAGGCCGGCGGTGTGGCGGTGAAGGCGTGGGAGGCGAAGGCCGGCGCGACCGGCTCCGAGATCCTGGCCCTCTACCGCAGCGGCGGCTGATCAGGTCAGCCCCGCCACCCCGTCCCACACCAGCTTGCTGCCGGTGACCGCCAGCATCGCATAGACGATGCGGTAGAAGACCCGGTCGCTCATCCGCGATTGCAGCCAGATGCCGAGCTTCACGCCGATCGGCGCCAGCGGCAGCAGCACCAGGCTGGTCAACAGATTGGTGGCGGAAAGCTGGCCGAGGAAGGCGTAGGGCACCAGCTTCACGTAGTTCATCACCGCGAAGAACACGACGGTGGTGGCCGCCAGCGTCGCCCGGTCCATCCGCAGCGGATACAGATACACCGCCAGCGGCGGCCCGCCAGCATGGGCGATGGTGCTGGTCAGGCCGGAGACCATGCCCCAGAAGCCGCCGCGCAACCGCCCCGGCGTGGCGGGCTCGGGCGCCGCCTGGCCGGGCCGGGCCTGCCACAGGCTGCGCGCCAGGAAGATCAGCGCGATGCCGCCCACCATCAGCTTCACCGCCGCATCGCTCATCAGCCCGAACACCGCGGCGCCCACCGCGATGCCGGCCAGCCCACCCGGCAGGATGATGCGCAGCTGCGCCCAGCTCCACCGCCCCCACCAGGCGCGGATCGAGGAGATGTCCATCGCGCACAGCACCGGCAGCGCGATGCCGGCAGCCTGCGGTGCCGGCACCACCAGCGCCATCAGCGGCACCGCGACATTGCCGGCGCCGGAGGCGAAGCCGCCCTTGCTGATGCCGGTCAGCAGGAAGGCGGGCACCGCGAGCGCCCAGAACCAGGGGTCTGTGATGATCGACAAGTTCGGGACCCCGGGATGACGCAGTGGGAGGCGGGGTGTATGGCACGCGGCATCCCCGCCCGCATCAGGAGCAGCCTATATCATGGAGCATATGACGGACCCGACGTGGCTGGCGGGTCTCGCCGTCGCCATGGCGATCACCGGGTTGATCTCCGGCACCCTGGCCGGGCTGCTCGGCGTCGGCGGCGGCATCGTCATCGTGCCCGTGCTGTTCAACGTGTTTCCGTTCTTCGGCATTCCGGAGGCGGTGCAGATGAAGCTGGCGGTCGGCACCTCGCTGGCCACCATCATCCCGACCAGCATCCAGTCCGCGCGCAAGCATTTCGCCAAGGGCACCATGGATGTGCCGCTGCTGAAGTCGCTGGCGCCCTCCATCGGCGTGGGCGTGCTGCTCGGCACGGTGCTGGCGATCTGGCTGAAGGGGGAGGCGCTGACGCTGGTCTTCGCCGTCATCGCCATCCTGGTCGCCTTCAACATGGGCTTCACCGGCGTGACATGGAAGCTGCGGGACAGCTTCCCGACCGGCCTGCTGCGGCAGGGCCTGGGCGGCTTCATCGGCACCGTCAGCGCCATGATGGGCATTGGCGGCGGCACGGTGGGCGTGCCGATCCTGTCCATGTTTGGCGCGCCGATCCGCAGCGCGGTGGCCACCGCCAGCGTCTTCGGCATCATCATCTCGATCCCGGCCACCATCGGCTTCATCTATGGCGGCTGGGGCGACCCGCTGCTGCCGCCGCTGAGCCTCGGCTACGTCAACCTGATCGGCTTCGCGCTGATCGTGCCGACCTCCATGCTCGCGGCGCCCTGGGGCGTGCACCTGGCGCACACGATTCCGCCGCTGCTGCTGAAGCGGGCCTTCGCGGCCTTCCTGTTCCTGACGGCGTTGCGGATGTTCTATTCGCTGGTGATGTAGGGCGGCTTACGGCCGCCACGGCAGCGTCCCCGCCGGCAGCCGGCGCGCGGCGAGGGTGGCGGCGGCCATCAGCGCCGCGCTCAGCAGCAGCGCCAGGCAGGACACGGCGGCGGCCAGTGGCGACTGGCCGCTTTCCTGCAGGCTGAACACCAGGACCCCCAGCGTCTGCGTCCCCGGCCCGTATAGCAGGGAGGAGACGGTCACCTCATTCACCGCCGTCAGCGCCACCAATATGCCGCCGGCGGCCAGCGCCGGGGCCAAAGGCGGCAGGTGGATCGACCACAGCCGGCGCCACGGCCCGGCGCCCATGCCGCGCGCCGCATCCTCCAGCAACGGGTCCAGCCTTGCCGCCGCCGCCGCCGCCGGGCGCAGGGCGAGCGCCTGGAAGCGCGTGAGATAGGCGAACAGGATCAGCCCCAGCGTGCCGTACAGCGCGCCGCTGCCGGGCAACGACAGCACCACCAGGATGGCGGCCACCCCGGTGCAGGCGCCGGGCAGCGCGTAAGGCAGGTCGGTCGCCGTGGCCGCCAGTCGCACCGGGCGGGCGCGCAAGGTCAGTGCGATGGGCAGCGCGGCGGCGGCCAGCAGCAGCGCGGCACCCGCCGAAAGCAGCAGCGAATTGGCGAAGGCGCGGCCGGTCTGCGCATCGGCCGCCACCGCCGCGCCGAAATGGCGCAGCGTGGCGGTGGTGGCGGTCAGCTCCATCCCCATCGCCGGCACCAGCGCCGCCGCCAGCAGCGCCAGCATCGGCACCGCGAGCACCACGAACAGATACAACACAACCGCACCCAGCACCGCCGCCTGGCCCCGCGCGGGCAGCGCCAGCGGCGCGAAGGGCAGCCGCCCGGCCGAGGGCGCGCGCCGTGCCGCCAGGGCCTGGAGCACCAGGGCCGGCGCCGCCATCACCGCCAGCAGCAGCGCCAGCGCCGCGGCCTCCGCCAGTGAAGCGGTGCCGCCGGAGGACAGCCGCTGCCAGATCAGCACCGGCAGCACGGTGAAGCGCGCCGGAATGCCGATCAGCGCGCCAACGCCGAAATTGCCGAGTGCGGCGACATAGGCGAGCCCGGCGCCCGCCAGCAGCCCCGGCGCCAGCAGCGGCCAGACCGCGCGGCGCAAGGCGGCCTCCGGCGCGGCGCCGAGGCCGCGTGCGGCCAGCACCACCTCACCGGGCACCCGGCGCAGCAGGGCGGCGACGGCCAGCAGCACCAGCGGCGCCGATTGCGCGGCCAGCAGCAGCGCCATGCCGGTGGGCGAATAGATCGGGTTGGGCGTGCCGATCGGTGGCGCGAGGCCTAGCGCCAGCAGCAGGGGGGAGGCCGGGCCGCCGGCCTGGATCCAGCCCAGCGCCATCACCTGCGCCGGCACCAGCGCCGGCAGCACGGCGCAGAAGATCAGTACGCGCCGCCCCGGCAGGCCGCGCAGCAGCAAGGCCCAGGCCAGCGCGCCGCCGATCAGCGTGGCCAGCGCGGCGGCGGCCAGGGACAGGGCGAGGGATCGCCAGGCAGCGCGCCAGATCGCCGGGTCGGCCAGCGCCCCGGCCACCACCGTGCCGCCCAGCGCCTCCGCCAGCAGGCGCAGCAGCGGAATGGCGCCGACCAGCAGCAGCCAGCCGAGCGACAGGCCCGCAATGCCACGCCCCAGGCCCTGCCCGGGGACGTGATCCTGATCCCGAGTCAATGTGGGGGCGAGCGCCTCAGCCGCTGATCAGGGTGGCGAAGCGCCGCAAGATCTCGGCCTGCTCGGCGGCGGCGCGGGCGGCATCCAGCGGCATGATGCGGATCGACTTCGGGTCCGGGAAGCCGGCGGGCGGCGCCACCTCCGGGTCGATCGGCAGGAAGCCCTGGCGGGAGGCCAGCTGCTGGCCTTCGCGCGACAGCAGGAAATCCAGGAAGGCGATCGCCGCCGGCGCGTTGCGGGTGGTGGACAGGATCGCCGCCGGCTCGGTGATGGCGGAGACGCCGTCTTCCGGGAAGACGAAGCGCACCGGGGCGCCCTTGGCGGCCTCGCGGATCGGCAGATAGTCGATGGCGATGCCGAAGGCGCGCTCCGCCCCGGCGACGGCCTGCATCACCGGGCCATTGCCGCCGCGCGCCTGCACGCCCTGCGCCACCAGCTTTTCCACATAGGACCAGCCGAGCGCCGGGTTCTGCACCAGCGCCGTGACATGGATGGCGGCTGCGCCGGATACGGCCGGCGAAGGCATCGCCACCTGGTTGCGCGCGCGCGGGTCCAGCAGATCCGTCCAGGTCTTCGGCACGAAGGGTGCGCGGGTGTGGTGGACGATGCCGGTGGTGATCAACTTGGTGGCGAAGTAGCCGCGCGCCGCATCCACCTGGGCCGCCGGGGTGCCGCCGAGCTGCACCTCCGGGCTCGGCCGCAGCCGGCCTTCGGCGCGCAGGCCCTCGAAGGTCAGGCTGTCGGCCAGCAACAGCACATCGGGGCGGGGCTGGCCGGCGGCGATCTCGGCGCGCAGGCGGGTCATGATCTGGCCGGTGCCGGCGCGGATCCATTCCACGGTGACGCCGGGACGGCGCGCCCGGAAGGCTTCCACGGTCTGCGCCGCATCGGGTTCGAGCTGCGAGGTATACAACACCAGCGTGCCGGAGACGCCGCCCTGCGCCAAAGCCGGACTGGCCAGGAACCGGTTGGCGGCGATGCCCGCCGCGGCCAGGCCGAAACTCCGCCGGTGTAGTGCCATCGTTTCCCCGCTGCATGAAACCCGATGCCGATCTAGAGCGGCCGGTGCAGATCGGGCAGGGGGGCTGTGTGAAGTTCCTGTGGCTTTTTTTCAGGAAAGCCCGGGCGGGCCGGCAAAAGCTGAGGTCCCGCCACCCCCTGCCGCCCGCCCGCCCGGGCCGCGGCTCACGGAGGGGTCATGAAATTCGCGGTGGCGCTGGCGCGGCCGATCAGCGACTGCATCTCCGGCGCCTCATGCCCATCCACCGCGGTCAGCGCCTCCATCGGGCAGAAATACTCATGCGGCGCGGGCATCTGGGACTTGGCGAAGCCGAGGTAATGGCGCGCCTTCAGACCATACAGCACCCGTACATCGCGCACCGGCAGTACCAGCGGCTCCGTCGGCGCTTCGCGCAGCAGGCGGATCAGGCGCCAGCGCGGCGTCGGGTCCTCGGCGCCGACGCGCTCCATCATCCAGCGTAGCGGGCAGACCACCAGCAAGGACCCGGTGGAGGGGGCAAAGCGCGCCCGCTTGTCTTGGAGGTTGGAGATCGAGCCGCAGGCCTCGATGCACAGGATATCCGCATAGCGATCCGCCGGGTCGGGGCTGAAATGCAGCCACAGCCCGTCCGGGATGGTGCGGTAGGTGTTGGTGCCCGGCAGCTTCAGGAAGGGCTGCGCGCCAAGGGTGAGTTCCCCGGGCCGGCCGCGCAGCCAGGTGCCGGGCTGTTTCGGGGTGCGGGTGATTCCGGGCGGAAGCTGCGGCCAGAGGCGCAGGCGATTGCGGACGAGTTCGTCGAGTTCCTTGCCGGAGCCCAGGCGTAGTGGTTCGCTCATTTGGTTTAGGTCCCCTGTGGATATCAACCCTACGTAGATAGATTCCCTGAACTGCGCGGGAGTTCAAGGCGAAAATTCAGGGTTTCTTAAGAAAGCACCCGTCCGGGTTGCAGAATCGCCCAGGTTGCGCGGAAGGCCAGAGGGGCGGCAGGGGGCTTCGCCAAGCGGGCGAAGCTGTCGCGCAATTGCACCGCAGGATTTTTCCACAGGCTTTCAATTGCTTGCGCCAAGCCCGCAATTGCACCGCGCTGAATCTCCTGGTCGCAGAACGGTCTGTGGCCCGCGATGCGCCGGTAGCGATTTTTTTGCGGGGTTCAGCCGCGGCAGGCCCCTGCGGGCATGAAAAAGCCCCGCGCGGCAGGGCCGGCAGGGCTTTTCGGTGGCCTCAGGCGCGGGGCCGGGTGGCCCCGCCGCAGCTCAGCGGGCGGCGACCTTCACGTAATCGCGCTGCGCCGGGCCGGTGTAGATCTGGCGCGGGCGGCCGATGCGCTGCGAAGGATCCTCGATCATCTCCTTCCACTGGCTGACCCAGCCCACCGTGCGCGCCACGGCGAAGATCACCGTGAACATGCTGGTCGGGATGCCCATCGCCTTCAGGATGATGCCCGAATAGAAATCGACGTTCGGGTACAGCTTGCGGGAGACGAAGTACTCGTCCTCCAGCGCCACCTTCTCCAGCGCCATGGCGAGGTCGAGCAGCGGCTCGTCCTTGATGCCGAGCTCGGACAGCACCTCGTGGCAGCTTTGCTGCATGATCTTCGCCCGCGGGTCGAAGTTCTTGTACACGCGGTGGCCGAAGCCCATCAGCTTCACGCCGGAGTTCTTGTCCTTCACCTTCTCGATGAAGGAGGGGATGTTGTCGACGTGGCCGATCTCGCCCAGCATCTTCAGCACCGCCTCATTCGCGCCGCCATGCGCCGGCCCCCAGAGGGCGGCGATGCCGGCGGCGATGCAGGCGAAGGGGTTGGCGCCGGTGGACCCGGCCAGCCGCACGGTCGACGTGCTGGCATTCTGCTCGTGGTCCGCGTGCAGGACCAGGATGCGGTCCATCGCCTTGGCCAGCGTCGGCGAGACCTTGTATTCCTCGGCCGGCACGGAATTCAGCATGTGCAGGAAGTTGGCCGCGTAGGACAGGTCGTTGCGCGGATACACGAAGGGCTGGCCCTGGCTGTACTTGTAGGCCATGGCGGCGATGGTCGGCACCTTCGCGATCAGGCGGAAGGCGGCGATCTCGCGCTGGTGCGCGTCGTTGATATCCAGGTTGTCGTGGTAGAAGGCGGCCAGCGCCCCGACCACGCCGCACATGATCGCCATCGGGTGCGCGTCGCGCCGGAACCCGTTGAAGAAGTTGCGGATCTGCTCATGCACCATGGTGTGGTAGGTCACACCCTTGCGGAACTTGGCCAGCTCCGCCTCGGTCGGCAGGCTGCCATTCATCAGCAGGTAGCAGACCTCGATGAAGTCCGAATTCTCGGCCAGCTGTTCGATCGGATAGCCGCGATACAGCAGCACGCCCTCATCGCCATCGATGAAGGTGATCTGGCTCTCGCAGCTCGCAGTCTCGCCATAGCCCGGGTCGAAGGTGAACACGCCGAGGTCGGCGTAGAGCTTGCGGATGTCCACGACATCCGGGCCGAGTGATCCCTTGAGGATGGGCAGGCTGGTACTGCGGTTGGAGCCGTCGAGTGTAAAGGTGACGGACCCGTTGGCCGTGACGGTCATGGCTTGCTTCCTCGCAGGCAGGGGGCTCTCAGGCATACACAGGTGACGGTTGCCTTACTCGCGCCACCGTTATGGTGCGGCGCAAGATAGGAGCCTGTCCGCCCCCTTGGCAACTTAGGCTCGGATCAAGACTGCTTTCGCGTGAAGGATCGGTATATCCATGGGGCACGCATGGGGCATGCGCGGGACGCGATGGCCCGGCGCCGGCATGAATCCACAGGCTCAGTTGCGGCGGCGCCAGGCGTCCGGGCGGGTGAAGTTGCCGGCCCAGAGGCCACGGCCGGCCAGCCGCGCCTCCGTCTCCACCAACCGCATCGCCACATCATCATCCGCATAGGCGAGTGCCCAGCCGGCGGTGACGAGGCCGGTGTTCAGCTCCGCCCCGCCCGCGGTGCAGCGGCCAAGCCCCCGCCCGAAACGGTCCCGCCCATGCACCCGGCACAGCACGGACCGGCCATTGACCAGGCGTGACAGCGCCTCCGCCGCCGCCGCGCCGCAATCGAACCAGCGACCGGCGGCGTCGGAGCAGGATTGGCCGCGTTCCGGCGCATCGATGCCGGACAGGCGCAGCGTGCGGTCGCCGAGGCGCAGCGTATCGCCATCCACCACCCGGACCTCGGCGGCCAGCGCCGACCAATCCTGTTCCCGGGGGGCGGACCCCATCAGGTCGGGCGGCAGGCCGATGCCGGACAGGCCGGCCACGATCAGCACGCCGGCGAGGGCCATCAGCGGCGCGCGCAGACGGCGTGGAGCGGGGGCGGGGCGGAAGATGCGGCGGCGTCGGAACACGGATTGAATGCAGCTCGGCTGGGGCAAGCTACGGGTAACCCATGCACAGCAGGGCGCGCAACCCATTCATTTTCTTAAATATTAGGTCAGGAACCGGGCGTTCAGCCTTGATTCCAAAAGGCTTCAGTCGAGAGGAGGTCGCCCCAGGCCTTGGCAGCCCGGGACCTTGCGCGGCGCGACCGGGCCAGCACCCACCCCTCCGCCACCCCGGCCGCCCAGGCCCCTGTGCCATGGGACTCGCCTGCAACCAGGGCGCGAGCCACGCTGGCGTCATTCGCCAAACCGAACTGTTCCTGCGTCTCCGCCAGCCGTTCCAGGAAGCGGCGGCTTCGCTTGCGGCCGAACAGGGGGGCGAACAGCTCCGCCAGGTAGCGCAGCCGCTTGCCGTGCAGCCGCAGCGCGTGGAATTCGGCGTCGGGCAGGTCGGCGATGTCCTCCCCCACCTCGGTCATCCGGCGCCAGGCCTTGGACAGCATGTGGCTGGCCAGGTCCTCCAGTGGCGCGTCGCGGCGCGCCGCGGCCTTGGCGTTGTCCTCCGCCCGCCAGGGATGCTCGAGGTCCAGCGCCACGCCATCCCACACCAGTTGCCGGAAGGCCGGGCTGGCCAGCAGGCCGCGCAGCGCCTCGTAGCCCGCGGCGCGGTGGCGCTGCCCGGCCTCCAGCAGCGCCGCGATCCGCGGCTCGCCCGGCAGCGCCTCGGCCAGCTCGGCGCCGAGGCCGGCCAGGAACACATCCCAGTCCCGCGCCGGGCCGAGCGTGCGGGCCAGGCCCTTCAGCCCCTGGTCGAAGCGGCGCAGCGCCGGGGCATCGGCGGCGGGCCGGAAGGCCTTGAGCGCGGAGCGCAGCCGGCGCAGCGCCACGCGCATCTGGTGCACGCCGCTGGGGTCTTCCCCCGCCACGGCCACCGGGGTGTGCCACAGCAGTACCTCCAGCAGATGGCCGATGACGCCGCGCAGAGCCGCCTCCACGTCGAGATCAGCGGCCAGGCGCGGCGCGCCCAGCCGGCGTGGGCGCAGCTTGTCGTGCCGGGCGAAGGCGCGGGCTTCCTCGGCCAGGCTGGCGCGCGGCGGCAGCAGCGGCAGCGCGCCGGCCAGGTCCCGCATCGTCTCCAGCACCGCCGCCGGTGGGCCGGTCAAGGTGAGGCGGGCAACCGGGCGCTCGGCTGCCTCCACCCGCAACGTGCCGTACAGCAGGCTGGCTTCCACCGCGCCGGTCAGCGGCACGCTGACGCGCCGGCCGGTGAAGGCCGAGAGCGGCAGCAACGCGGCGCCGCCCGCCGCCGCCGGGACGGCATCCGGTGCCAGGCTGTCCAGCACGGCTGACGGGCTGCCCGGGCGCCAGGGCGTATCCGCCGCGGGCATGGCCCGTATCAGGCGGCGCGGCGCCCGCGGGCCCGGCGCGGCCTCCAGCGCCAGGCCCTCCTCCGCCAGTGCGCCCTTGGCGGTATCGAGCCAGCTCAGCGCCACCGCGACAGACCTGGTGCGCCCGGTGCGCCGGGCCGAAAGCGCCGGGTGGCGGAAGAAGCCGGCAGCTTCCACGGGGTCGAGCGCCGCTTCGAGGTTCAAGGCCGGGGTGGTGCCGGACATCGTCTCAGGCCGGAAGTTCAGTTGTTTCGCCGGCGGCGGGCAGGTCGGCCGGCGAGAGCACGCGCAGCAGCCGCCCGCCACCGCCCTCCAGCCGCCGCCAGGGCAGGGCGAGGGCGAATTCGGTCAGCGTCGCGGTCGGGTAGCCGTCCGCCAGCCGCCGGGTCATCGGCGTGCCGGCGGCCATGGCGGCAGGGCCTGCCAGCGCCATCGCCAATTCGTGCAGCCCGGGGTTGTGGCCGATCAGCAGCACGCTGCGCGCCGTCTCCCGCACCCCGCGCAGCACGTCCAGCAGGCTGGGCCAGGCGGCGAGGTAGAGGTCGTCCATCGGCTCGACCAGCGGCGAACCATCCAGCGGCGCCAGGGCCTCCAGCGTCTGCAGCGTGCGGCGGGCGGAGGAGACCAGCACGATGTCCGGCACCAGTCCAAGTTCGCGCATCGCCGCCCCCATGGCGACAGCCGCGCGCCTGCCGCGCGCATTGAGCGGACGGGCGTGGTCCGAGAGGCGCGGATCGTCCCAGCTGGACTTCGCGTGCCGCAGCAACAGCAATTGGCGCATGGTGGCGCATCATGCCACGCCGGGGCGGGATTGGCGACGGGTGGCCATTCGGGCACCGGGGCGGCTTTCCGTTGTGGTCTTCGGGACCATCTGTGCGGGCCTGGACAGGGATTTGGATGCGATGACGGGTCAGGTGCTGGTTTTCGGGGCAACCGGCGGGGTGGGGGCGGCGCTGGCGCGGCGCCTGGCGGCACGCGGCGCGCGGCCCTTCCTGGTGGCGCGGCGGGAGGCGACGCTGGCCGAACTGGCGGCGGAACTCGGCTGCGGTCACTTCGCCGCGGATCTGCTGGACCCGGCCGGGCGCCGGGCCGCGGTGGAGGCGGCCGGCTCGCCGCTGGCGGGGCTTGCCGTCTGCGTCGGCTCCATCCTGCTGAAGCCGCTGGCCCGGGTGACGGAAGCCGAATTGCTGGAGACCTTCCGGCTGAACACCGCCGGACCCGCGCTGGCGGTGCAGGCGGCAGCGGCGGCGCTGGCGGCGGGAAAGGGGTCCGTGGTGTTGTTCTCCTCCGTCGCGGCGCGCACCGGCTTTGCCAATCATGTGGCGATCGGCGCGGCCAAGGCCGGGGTGGAGGGCGTGACGGTGGCACTCGCCGCCGAACTTGCGCCGCATATCCGCGTCAATTGCATTGCGCCGAGCCTGACCCGCACGGCGCTCGCTGAACCCCTGACGCGGAGCACCCAGATGGCCGATGCCATTGCCAAGCAGCACCCGATCCCCCGGCTGGGGGAGGCCGATGACGTGGCCGCGCTGGCCGATTTCCTGCTGTCCGATGCCGCCGGCTGGATGACCGGCCAGGTGATCGGCGTCGATGGCGGGCGTGGCGCCATTGCGGGGCGCGGATGATGCGGCGGCGGGCCGTGCTCACCGGGGTTCCGGCCCTGCTGCTGGCGCAGCAAGCCATCGCGGCGCCGGCCGGGCTGGATTTCCGGGTGCTGCGCTCTGGCAGCCCGGTCGGCACGCATCGCGTGCGCTTCCGCGAAAATGCCGGGCTGCTGGAGGCGCAGAGCGATGTGCGGATCGAGGTGAAGCTGATGGGCTTCACGGTGTTCCGCTACCAGCACGAAACCGCCGAGACCTGGCGCGGCGACCGGCTGGTGGCGCTATCCTCCCGGCTTGAGAAGAACGGCACCACCACGGCCTGCGAAGTGCGGGCCAGCGGTGCCGAATTGCTGCTGCGCGGACCGGAGGGTGAACAGCGCCTGCCGGCCCGCGCCGCGCCGCTGACCTGGTGGCGGATGGCCACCTTGCGGCCCGGCGTGCCGCTGTTCGACCCGCGCAAGGCGCTGGCGGTGGAGCCGGAGCTGCGGATCAGCCCGGCCGCCGGCGGAACCCGCGTGGTGCTGGTGGGCGGCGAGGGGGCGGAGGTGCTGTACGATGCCGCCGGCACCTGGGTCGGCTTCGCCACCACGGGCGAGGATGGCAGCCCCGTGCGCTACGAAAGGGCGTGACGACCCTTCGCGTGGTCCTCGGCGACCAATGTTCCGAGGGGTTGTCCGCGCTGGATGGCCTGGATGCGGCGCGGGACGTGGTGCTGATGGCGGAGGTGCGGGCGGAATGCACCTATGTCCGCCACCATAAGCAGAAGATCGCTCTGGTGCTGTCTGCCATGCGCCATTTCGCGGCGGCGCTGCGCGGGCGCGGCATCACCGTGGCCTATACGTGCCTGGATGATGCGGACAACACGCACAGCCTGGCCGGGGAAGTGGCGCGGGCGGCCAAGGCGCATGGCGCGACGCGGATCATCTGCACCCATCCGGGCGAATTCCGCGTGCTGCGCGACATGCAATCGTGGCGGGACGCCACCGGCCTGCCGGTGGAAATCCGGGAGGATTCGCGCTTCCTGTGCAGCCTGGACCGCTTCCGCGCCTGGGCCGGAGACAAGAAGCAGCTCCGCATGGAGTATTTCTACCGCGAGATGCGCCGTGCCACGGGCCTGCTGATGACCGCCCCGGATGAGCCGGCCGGCGGCCAGTGGAACTACGACGCCGAGAACCGCGCCGCGCTGCCCGCCGGTCTCACCCCGCCGCGCCCGCGCCGCTTCGCGCCGGATGCCGTGACGCAGGCGGTGATCGCACTGGTGGAGCGCGAATTCCCCGACCATTTCGGTACCACGGACCAGTTCCACTGGCCGGTCACCGCCGAGCAGGCCGAGCAGGCGCTGGCGGATTTCGTCACCCATCGCCTGCCGCGCTACGGCGACTACCAGGACGCCATGGCGCAGGGCGAGGCGACGTTGTTCCACGCGCTGGTCGGTGCCGCGCTGAATTGCGGGCTGCTGGACCCGATGGCCGCCTGCCGCGCGGCGGAGGCCGCCTATCGCAGCGGCCATGCGCCGCTGAATGCGGTGGAGGGGTTCATCCGCCAGATCCTCGGCTGGCGCGAATATGTCCGCGGCCTGTACTGGCTGAAGATGCCCGCCTACCGGGAGACCAATGCGCTGGAGGCGCATCGCAAGCTGCCCTGGCTGTACTGGTCCGGCGAGACCGGCATGGCCTGCATGGCGGCGGCGATCCGCCAGACCCGTGACCTGGCCTATGCCCACCACATCCAGCGGCTGATGGTCACCGGCAATTTCGCCCTGCTGGCCGGCCTCGCGCCGGCCGAGGTGAATGACTGGTACATGGTGGTCTATGCCGACGCCTATGAATGGGTGGAACTGCCCAATGTGCAGGGCATGGCGCTGCATGCCGATGGCGGGGTGATGGCATCCAAGCCCTATGCGGCATCCGGCGCCTACATCAACCGCATGTCGGATTACTGCCGCGGCTGCGCCTATGACGTGAAGCGGCCGACGGGGGAGGGCGCCTGCCCGTTCAACTACCTGTACTGGGATTTCATGGCCCGCCACGCGACGCGTTTCGCGAAGAACATGCGGATGGCGATGCCGCTGCGGACGCTGGCGAAGATGGATCCGAACAAGGTCGCCACCATGCGGGCGCAGGCCACGGCGTTTCTCGATGCGCTGGAGGCGGGGGCGGAGCCCCTGCCTATGGCACGCAGGACATCAGCGTCACGGGCTGGCCGCGATAGCGTTCTTCCCCTTCCGGAGCCCACCCAAGCGAGGCGTAGAACGCCGCCTGCCCGCCGGTGAACAGCCAGAGCCGGGGATAGGCCAAGGCCGCCGCCCGCCGCCGCACCTCCGCCACCAGCGCCGTCGCCACGCCCTGACGCCGGAATTCCGGCGCGACGAGGACGGAGGCGAGCCAGGGGGAAAGGTCGGGCCGGCTGGGCAGGTCCTCGACATCCAGCGTCGCGGTGCCCAGCGCCACGCCGTCCCGTTCGGCCACCAGCGCGCAGGGCAGGCCGGGGCCGGTGGCGCGGTGCAGGAACGCCGCCGTCTCCGCCGGCGCATGGCCGCCCGCCGCCCACCACTCGGCATGCAGCCAGGCGGCGACCAGGGGCAGATGCGGGGAATGCGCGACAGGGCGGATCAGCATGGCATCCGCAGGGTGCACGGCACGGCCGGCGCCGTCACGCTCCGCGACCGGGCCGTCACGCTGCGCGATTGGGCCGTCACGCCACGCTGCGCGACTGGGCCGCCAATTCATCGGCGATCAGCCGCCGCGCCGCCTCGGCCGGCATCGGGCGGCCGAACAGCCAGCCCTGGGCCTGCTCGCAGCCTTCGGCCGTCAGGATGCGCGCCTGTTCCTCCGTCTCCAGCCCTTCGGCCACCACCGTCATGTCGAGGATGCGGCCGAGGCCGACGATGGTGGCAACGATGGCGCAGAGCTTCGGGTCGCAGGTCAGGTCCTTGATGAAGGCGCGGTCGATCTTCAGCTTGCCGAAGGGAAAGCGCCACAGATGCGCCAGGCTGGACCAGCCGGTGCCAAAATCATCCATGGCGATGGAAACACCCAGCGCCCGCAGGTCGCGCAGCAGCGCCACCACATCCTCGGTGTCTTCCTGCAACAGGCTTTCGGTGATCTCGAGCTCGAGCCGGTGCGCCGGCAGGCCGGTGTGGGCCAGCGCATCGGCCACGGTATGCACCAGGTCGCCGTAGCGGAACTGGGCGGGGGACAGGTTGACCGCCACGCGGTGGTCGCCGGGCCAGCGCGCGGCCTCGGCGCAGGCGGCGCGGATCACCCAGGCGCCGAGCTGCACGATCATGCCGTTCTGCTCGGCCAGCGGGATGAACTCGATCGGTGGGATCATCCCCCGTACCGGGTGGGGCCAGCGCAGCAGCGCCTCGAAGCCCACCAGGCGCTGGTCGCGCAGGCGGCGCTGCGGCTGGTAGTGCAGCACCAGGGCCTCGGCCTCGATCGCCTGCTGAAGATCGGCCTCAAGCTCCCGCCGTGCGCGCAGCGCCTCATCCATCGCCGGCTCGAAGCCGCGGATCGCAGGCGTCGGCGCGCCGCGCGCGGCGGACAGCGCCGCCTCGGCGCGCGCCAGCAGCAGCTCCGCCTCCCCCCCATCCTGCGGCGCGACGGCAAGGCCCAGCTCCACGCAGAGGCTCAGGCCGTCGCCATTGGGCAGCGGCAGCGGTTCGGCCAGGGCTTTGGCCAGGCGCTCCGCCAGGATGATCGCATCCTCCTCCCCGGCCATTGCGGTCTGCACCACGGCGAAACGGTCGGCCGACAGCCGCGCCACGGTATCGCCATGCCGAACAAGGGATTGCAGGCGGCGGGACAGGGCCTCCAGCACCGCATCGCCGGTGGCGCGGCCATGCAGGGCGTTCACGTCGCGAAAGCCGCGCAGGTTCAGCACCAGCAGGCCCACCTGGCCCTGTCCCGCCCGCACCCCCTGCAGGGCCTGCTCCAGGCGATGGCGCAGTTCCGCATGGGTGGGAAGGCCGGTCAGGCTATCGTGGCGCAGCAGGGTGCGGGCGCGGGTGGCGGCCGCTTCCTCTCGCCGGCCACGCAGGCCGAGCCACAGCATCAGCGCCAGCATCGTGGCGGCGAACAGGATGATGCTGGCCTGGGCCATGCGGAAGACGCTGGCGATATGCTGCCGCCGCCCGGTATCGCGCATCGTGACCTGAAGGGTCCCGGCCGCGAGCTGGGCATCCGGCACCGGCACCTCGACCCGCGCCGGGCGCCGTGCCTCGCGCTCCTGCGGGTCCACGGGCGCTTCCGCCAGCAGCGCGCCACCCGGGCCGAGCAGCCGGAAGCCGGCGAATTCCTCCGCCAGCGGAAAGGCGCTGAGCCGCGCAAGCGCGGCCTCGCTGGCCGGCTCGCCCCGCAGAAACTCCCGCAGGCGCGGTTCCTCCCGCACGAGATCCGTCACCAACTGCTCGGCAAAGGAATGGCTGGCGGCGCGCAGCGTGTATTCCAGCAGGAACTGGTTCACGGCCATCGCGGCCAGCGTCAGCACAACGGCGACGGCACTGAGGCGCAGCAGCAGGCGCTGCACCGTATCGGTCGAGTTGGTAGCCGGGGGCGCAGGACTGGCCATGCGGGCATTCTGGACCGCATTGATGAACCGGGCGTTGAAGGCGCCGCAATGGCGCGATTTGCCCCGGCACGCCGCGCGCCGGTATAGCAACGCACCCAAGGCTCCAGCCGCGCGACAGACTTTTACGGAGAGACAGGCCATGGCCGGCCATTCGCATGCGAAGAACATCATGCACCGCAAGGCGGCGCAGGGGGCCAAGAAGGCGGCGGCCTTCGGCAAGCTGATCCGGGAGATTTCCGTCAGCGCCAAGCAGGGCCTGCCCGACCCGGCGATGAACCCCCGCCTGCGCGCCGCGGTGAAGGCGGCGCTAGTCGCGAACATGACGCGCGACACCATCGACCGCGCCATCAAGCGCGCCGCGACGGCCGGGGTGGGCGAGGATTACCAGGAGATGCGGTATGAGGGCTACGGCCCCTACGGCATCGCCGTGATCGTCGAGGCGCTGACCGACAACCGCAACCGCACCGGCGGCGACCTGCGATCTATCTTCGCCAAGAACGGTGGCGCGCTGGGTGAGACCAACTCGGTAGCCTTCCAGTTCGAGCGCAAGGGCGTGCTGCGCTACCCGGCCGCGGCCGCGGATGCGGACACCATGCTGGAGGCCGCCATCGAGGCCGGTGCCGGCGATGTGGAAAGCACCGAGCATGGCCATGAGGTGTCCTGCGCGGTGGAGGATTTCGCCGCCGTGCGCGACGCGCTGGAGGCGAAATTCGGCACCGCCGAGGCCGCCCGCCTGGAATGGTGGCCCTCCACCACCGTGGACCTGGACGAGGAGCGGGCGCGGGAGGTGCTGAAGCTGCTGGATATCCTCGACGATCATGACGACGTGCAGAACGTCTATGCGAATTTCGAGGTGGATGCCGCGGCGCTGGAGCGGCTGAGCGCCTGATCGGCTTCATTACAAACGCGTTAACTAGTGAACCCAGACGCGCAACGGGCGATCTGTTCTCAACCGCGACGATGACATCGCGGGAGATGAGATGAATGGACCGCCCGATGAGCCGAAATCTGCTTTACCCTGTCCTGGGCGCCCTGCTGATCGCGGTCGGCGCACTGGGCTACTGGGCCTATGACCGGCAGAACCGCAGCGGTGTGGACATCACCGTCGGCGGCCGCGGCATCAGCGTCGAAACGCGCTAAGGGGGATCAGAACATGCTCGGAACCGTTCTTCTCATTGTGCTGATCCTGGTCCTCCTCGGCGGGGTCAGCGGGCGCTTCGGTGGCTATGGCTATGGCTTCGGCCATGGCGGCATGGGCCTGCTCGGCACCGTGCTGGTCATCGTGCTGGTGCTGCTGGTGCTTGGCCGGATCTGAGGCGCGACGGGACCCCGAAGCTGGGGCACCGTTTGCATCCCGGGTTGGCTTGGCGACGGTTTGCGGCGATATTTCCCCCAAGGGCCGAGAATGGCCCCGCGGAGGAAACACTGCCATGACCATCATTTCACGTCGTATCGCGCTCGGCCTGCCCCTCGTGGCGCTGGCCGCGCCGGCCCTGGTCCGGCCCGCTTCGGGGCAGCCGGCCTGGCCCTCCCGGCCGATCCGCCTGGTGGTGCCCTATGCGCCGGGCGGCACGACGGATGTGATGGCGCGGCTGGTGGCCGAACAGATCGGCCAGCGCCTGGGCCAGCCGGTGATCGTGGAGAACCGCCCCGGCGCCGGTGCCACCATCGGCGCCGCCATGGTGGCACAGGCGGAGCCGGATGGGCTGACCCTGCTGATGTCCAACAGCGGTTCGCATGGCGTCTCCCCCAGCCTCTATCCCACGCTGTCCTATGACCCGATGCGGGACTTCACCCATGTGGCGCTGGTGGTGACCAGCCCCTCCGTCCTGGTGGTGACCAAGGGCCATCCGGCGCAGGATATGGCGCAGTTCATCGCCCATGTGCGCCGCGCCGGGGAGATTGATTTCGCCGTCTCCGGTGTCGGCAGTTCCAGCCACCTGACCGGGGTGCGCCTCGGCCTGGCGCTCGGCGTCCGGGTGCTCGCGGTGCCCTATCGCGGCGCTGGCCCGGCGATGACGGACACCATCGCCGGCGTGGTGCCCGCGATGATGGACAGCCTGCCCTCCGCCGCGCAGCACATCAACAGCGGCAGCGTGCGCGCCCTGGCCGTGTCCTCCGCCACCCGGTCCAACCGCTTCCCGAACCTGCCGACCCTGCAGGAAAGCGGCGTGGATGTGGTGAATTCGGCCTGGTTCGGCATTTCCGGCCCGGCCGGCCTGCCGGCCCCGATCGTGACCCGCCTGGCCGCCGTGATCCGCGAGTCCCTGGCACAGCCCGCCATGATCACCCGCTTCGAGGATTTGACGGGCGCCCCGCCGCCGGAAAGCACGCCGGAAAGCTACACGGAATTCGTGCGCTCCGAGATCGCCAGCTTCGCGCCCATCGTGCGGGCGGCCGGCATCAATCCGACCTAGGTCCGCGCCTCCTCCACCCCCGGCGCGAACACTTCCGCCACCGCCAGCCGGCGCCGCGACAGATGCTGCGCGTGGGACCAGCGGCAGATCGCCTCCAGCTCCGCCTGGTTGGCGGCGATGCCGTAGGTCCAGGGGTCGGGGCCGAGCAGCGCCTTGGTGGCGGCCCATTCCTCGGCGTGGAACGGCAGCATCTGGGTCAGCGAGGAATGGCGGAGGTCGGCCTCGATATCCGCCAGCGCCAGGCGCTTGGCCTCCGCGAAGGCGGCGGTCAGGCGGGGGGCCAGGGTCGGGTCCCGCGCCAGGATGTCCTGGCGGATGCCCATCAGATGCATGATCGGGTGGAATCCGGTGCGCCGGTGATAGGCGATGGCGGCCGCGCGCGGGTCCGGGAACAGGCGCATCACGCGCGGGTCTCCGGCGGCGAAGGCGGCCGGTTCGGTGGGCGACAGGATGGCGTCGATCTCACCCGCCAGCAGCGCATCGTTCAGCGTGCCGGGGATGGGCTGCACATCCATCTCCGGCGGCAATTCCAGCCGCAGTCTTTCCTTGCGGCCGGCCTGGTTGGTGCCGGCGGTGCGCCAGGCGATGCCGTTCACATCGACGCCGTGCTCATCCGCCAGGATGCCGCGCAGCCATAGCCCGAGCGTCATCTGGTATTCCGGGATGCCGACGCGCCGGCCTTGCAGGTCCTTCGCCGTGGCAATGCCCGCACCGTCCCGCAGATAGATGCAGCCATGCCGGAAGGCGCGGGAGACGAAGGCCGGGATCGCCGCATAGGCGGCCTCGCCACGCGAGACCTGCAACAGGTGGGAGGAGAGCGACAGCTCCGTCACGTCGAACTCCGCGCGGGTGAAGGCGCGCGGAAAGCTCTGCTCCGAATGGATCGGCACCTGCACCAGCCGCACGCCGGGGATCTGCACGCGCCCATCGAACAGGGCGCGCACGCGGTCATACGGCGCGCAGGCGACCGTCAGCGTCAGCAATGCGCTCAATCCGCCCGGATGCGCGCACGCGCGATCAGCACCCGGAAGCGCTCCAGCTCGCTGGTGATCAGCGCACGGAAGGCCTCCGGCGTACGCGGGGCGGCATCCGCGCCCTCCGTCACCAGCCGCGCCTTGAGGTCGGCGTCGTCCAGCAGGCCGTTCACCGCGGCGTTGATGCGGGCCACCACCTCCGGCGGCGTCGCGGCGGGGGCCACCAGGCCGTGCCACTGCACCACCTCGAAACCCGGCAGCGCCTCGGCGGCGATGGCGGGGATGCCGGGCAGTGCGTCGGACGGGGCGAGCGCGCTCATCCCCAGCCCCAGCAGGCGGCCATCGCGGATCGAGGGCAGCACCACCGGTGCACCGGCGAAGCTGGCCTTCAGCCGCCCGGCCATCAAATCGGCCAGCATCGGGCCATTGCCGCGATAGGGCACATGCACCAGCTCGATCCCGGCCGCATCGCAGAACGCCGCCATCGTGATGTGGGACGCCGCGCCATTGCCGGCGCTGCCATATTCCAGGCTGCCGGGATTGGCCTTGGCGAGCGCGATGAATTCCGCGGCGGTGCGTGCCTGGACCGAAGGATGGATGGTCAGGATGGAGGGCAGGGTGGCGACCAGCGCCACCGGGGCGAAGTCGCGCAGCACGTCATAGGGGTTGTTCGGGTAGATCCAGGGGTTCACCGCCAGCGTGCCGACATGGCCCCACATCAGCGTGTGGCCATCCGCCGGGGCGCGCGCCACGGCGGTGGCACCCACCGTGCCGCCCGCACCGCCGCGATTCTCCACAACCACCGGGTGCCCGCCCAGCGCCTGTTGCAGCTTCATCGCCACCGGCCGCGCCAGCAGGTCATTCGACCCGCCAGGCGGGAAGGGCACCACGATGGTGATCGGCCGCGACGGCCAGGGCGCCTGCGCCAGGGCCGGCGTGGCGAGTGACGACAGGCCCAGCAGGCTGCTGGCGCGGAGGAGGGTGCGGCGTGAGGGCATGGGACACTCCGATGGGGTTTCCGCACAATCGCGCGTTGCAAAGGATTGCGGAAGGCGAATTCCCACATTGTGGAAGCCTTGCCGATTGCTGCAACCCGCCCGCGAATGATTTCCAGCCGGGCCGGAGCTGCGTTAGGCTGCCTTGTCCCGCTGGAGAAAGCCGATGACCAAGATGCGGATCGAGGGTTCCTTCGTCGCCCTGATCACCCCCTTCAATGCCGATGGCAGCGTCGATTTCGGCGGCTTCCGCACGCTGATCGACTGGCAGGCGAAGAACGGCACCTCCGCCGTGCTGATCATGGGCTCGACCGGGGAGGTCTCCATGCTGACGCCGGAGGAACGGCGCGAGATCGTCGAGAAGACCGCCAAGATGAAGACCGGGAACATGAAGATGTTCTACGGCTGCACCGGCACCAGCACGGCGGCGACCATCGCCTATCTGAAGCACGCGAAGGCCGCCGGCGCCGATGGCGCGATCCTGGCGGCGCCGGCCTATATCTGCGCGCCGGAGGACGACATCGAGGCGTTCTTCGCCGAATGCGCGGATGCGGTGGAACTGCCGATCGGCATCTACAACAACCCGCCGCGGGTGAAGTCGGACCTGCATTGGGACCATCTGCTGCGGCTGATGAAGCATCCGAACATCGTCGTGCTAAAGGAAAGCACCACCCGCGTCGGCCAGGTGGCGCAGGTGTGTGCCGCGCAGCCGGATGCGACCATCATGTGCTGCGACAGCCCCAATCTGGGCCTGGTGGTGCCCACCATGTCGCTCGGCGGGCACGGCACGGCGAATATGACGGGCAATATCGACCCGGCCGGCATGGCGCTGCTTTCCACCCCCTGGGCCGATCCGGCGCAGTCGGTGGTGTTCCGGGAGACCTATCTCCGGCTGCTGCCGCTGCTGCACTTCACCTATTCGGCGATCAACCCGGTGGCGGTGAAGTCGCTGATGCAGGCGGTGGGGCTGCCGGCGGGGGATCTGCGGCGGCCGCTTTCGGGGCTGAAGCCGGACCATCTGGCGCGCGGCCTGGCCATCGTGCGGACCCTTGGCCTGGATGCGCGTTATGGCTGGAAGACCGCGCCCGGCCTGCCGATGGCGGCGGAGTAGGGGCGGCTGCCGGAGTCGCGTTGCATGGAACGAACAGCGCAGGAACTCTACGGCGACGATCCGCAGCGCGCCGATGCCGAGGTGTTCGGCCGCCGCGGCGCCCTGGAAGGGACATCGCTGCAGGTGATGCAGGCGGCGGTGGGGGCGCCCATTCCGGCCGCTGCCACGCTGCCGCCCGGCATCCTGCCCGCGGCCTTCGCCCGGCCCGGCGCCCTGAAGCTGTTGCGGATGCCCGGCAAGGCGGCGCTGCTGCTGCATGATGAACGTCCGATCTGCGCCGAGACGCCGGAGGTGCTGCTGGATGAGGCGGTGACCTCCGCCCATGTCATGTTCGTCCGCAACAATGGCGGCATCCCGCCCGAAGTGGCGGACCCGCAATCCTGGCGCTTCACCGTGGAGGGGGAGGTCCAGGCGCCGCTGTCGCTGACGGTGGGGGAATTGCAGTCCCGCTTCCCGGTGGTGACCCGGCAGTTGCAACTGGAATGCGGCGGCAATGGCCGCGCCTTCCACCAGCCGGCGGCGCGCGGCAATCCCTGGGGCAACGGCGCCATCAGCAATGGCGCATGGGCCGGCGTGCGGCTGCGGGACGTGCTGCTGGCGGCGGGTCTCAAGCCCGGCGCCCGCTTCACCGGGCACTATGGCGCCGATCCGCATCTGTCCGGTGCGCCGGGGCAGGTCTCGATCGCGCGCGGCATGCGGATCGAGAAGGCGCTGGATGAGGACACGCTGCTCGCCTTCGCCCTGAACGGCGCAGCGCTGCCGCATCTGCATGGCGCGCCGCTGCGGCTGGTGGTGCCGGGCTGGCCGGGCAGTCTCAGCCAGAAATGGCTGACCCGCATCTTGGTGCGCGACGTGCCGCATGATGGACCTGGCATGGGCGGCACCAGCTATCGCGTGCCACTGCATCCGGTGATTCCGGGCAGCGCCCAGGACGGGCGGGATTTCGTGGAGCTGGAGAGCATGCCGGTGCGCTCGATCCTGACCAGCCACGCGCATGGCACGCATCTGCCGGCAGGCACGCGGCACCTCGATCTGCGCGGCGCCGCCTGGGCCGGGGATCTTGCGGTGCAGGCCCAGCATGTCAGCCTGGATTTCGGCACGACCTGGCAGAAGATGGCGCTGTTCCCGGCGGCCAACCGGCATGCCTGGCAGCGCTGGCAGGGCCGCGTGACGGTGCCGGCCGATGGCTATTACGAGGTCTGGTATCGCGCGACGGATAGCGCCGGCCGGGTGCAGCCGCACCAGGCCGCCAATTGGAACCCGCAGGGCTATGGCGCGAACCCGATCAGCCGTGCGGCGGTGTTCATCGGAAGAACGCTTGCCGTCTCCGCCTGATCGGTCGATCATACCTACGGACTATCGCAGATAAGAGGAAACGAGTCATGACACGCAAGACCGAACGGTCCGTGCAGGAACTGTACCAGGACGACCCGGAGCGTGCCGATGCCATGGCCTTCGGCCGCCGTGGCGCACTGAAGGGCGCCGCGCTGGCGGCCATGGGCGGTGCGGTGGGCGCCGCCATTCCCTTGGGCGGCAACATGCCGCCCGGCACGCTGCCCGCCCTGTTCGGTCGCCCCGCCGCGGCGCAGGGCGCCGGAGGGGCTGCCGCCGGCCCGCAGATGATGCGCATCGACGGCAAGGTGGAGATGATCCTGCAGGGCGACCGCCCCCTGGTTCTGGAAGCGCCCGAGACGATCCTCGATGACGCCGTCACGCCCAACGACAAGATCTTCGTGCGCAACAACGGGCAGATTCCGCCCGTGGCCGAGAACGCGGATTCCTGGAAGGTGACCATCGACGGCGAGGTGAATGCGCCGCTCGAACTCAGCGTGGTCGAGTTGCGGAGCCGTTTCGAGAATGTGACGCGTGAACTCCAGATGGAATGCGGCGGCAATGGCCGCGCGCAGTTCGCGCCGCAGACGCGCGGCAACCAGTGGGGCAATGGCGCCATCTGCAACGCGTCCTGGACCGGCGTGCGCCTGCGCGACGTCCTGCGCGCCGCCGGCGTGAAGGATGGCGCGAAGCACACCGGCCATTACGGCGCGGACCCGCATCTCTCCGGCACGGAGGACCGCCAGGCGATCAGCCGCGGCATGCCTGTCGAGAAGGCGATGGACGAGGACACGCTCATCGTCTTCGCGGTGAATGGCGGGCCCATCCCGCATATCAACGGTGCGCCGGTTCGCCTGCTGGTGCCGGGCTGGCCGGGCAGCCTCAGCCAGAAATGGCTGACCCGCGTGACCCTGCTGAACGAGCCGCATCGTGGCCAGGGGATGGGTGGCACCAGTTATCGCGTGCCGGTCACGCCCATCGTGCCGGGCAGCAGCAATGACGGCGCCAGCTTCCGCGACATGACCAGCATGCCGGTACGCTCCATCCTGTCCTCGCACGCGCATGGTACGCGGTTGGCGGCGGGCACGCGCAGCCTCGACCTGCGCGGTGCCGCCTGGGCCGGCGACCACACGGTGCGCGCGATGCACGCCAGCGTGGATTTCGGCGCGACCTGGACGGAGATGCAGGTGGCAGACCCCGCCAATCGCCACGCCTGGCAGCGCTGGCAGGGCCGCGTGGCGCTGCCTTCCGACGGCTATTATGAAGTGTGGTATCGCGCGACCGACAGCGAGGGGCGGATGCAACCCCACGCTCCGGCCAATTGGAACCCGCAGGGCTATGGCGCCAACGCCATCGGCCGCGCCGCAGTCCTGGTGGGCTGATGCGCAAGACGCTTGCCTTTCTGCTGCTGCTGGGTGGGGGCGTGGCCCTCACCCAGATGCCCGGCACCCAAGCGCCCATCCTGCGCGCCGCCTGGGCGCAATCCGCCAGCCTGGATGCTGCGACGCAGCCGGCGGAGGAGCCCTCCGTCCTTCCGGCGGGCGAAGGGCAGGAGGAGGTGTTCTACGCCTGCACCGCCTGCCACAGCACCGCGATCATCCGCCGCAGCCGCTTCAGCCGCGAGCGCTGGGACGAGTTGATGACCTGGATGACCGAGGTCCACGGCATGAATCCGCTGGAAGGCGAGGAGCGCACGCTGATCGTGAGCTACCTGGCCCAGCATTTCGGTCCGGCCCAGGCCCCCGCGCGGGGGCGCAACCCCTTCCTGAACTAGCTCAGCGTTTCGCGCCGCCATGCCCCACCGCGGGGCCGGGCGGCGCGGCGCCGGGGTCCTTTGGCGTCTCGGCCGGTTTTTGGGCCGGGCCGTGCACGGCTGGGCCGACCGGGGCGGGGCCGGGGTCGGGCTTGCCGTCGCTGTCGCTGGTGGAGGCGCCGCCGCCGCGTTCCTGGGTGCTCATCGGGATGTTTCCTTCGCGTTCGATCCGGTTCCCAACGCCCGTCCAGGCCGCCGGTTTTCCGGGGCACCGTTGACGCGCGGCCGCCGCGGCGGCACGAACCCCGAAACCTGTCGAGGAACCCGACCATGGCCGACGCCTTCATCTGCGACGCCGCCCGCACCGCGATCGGCCGCTACGCCGGCGCGCTGAAGGATGTGCGCCCCGACGACCTCGGCGCCGTGCCGATCAAGGCGCTGATGGCGCGCAACCCGGGCCTCGACTGGGCGGCGGTGGAGGATGTGATCTTCGGCTGCGCCAACCAGGCGGGCGAGGACAACCGCAACGTCGCGCGCATGTCCGCCCTGCTGGCCGGCCTGCCCGAATCGATTCCCGGCGCCACCGTCAACCGCCTGTGCGGCTCCGGCATGGATGCCGTCGGCATCGCCGCGCGTGCCATCAAGGCGGGCGAGGCCGAGCTGATGCTGGCCGGCGGCGTGGAGAGCATGACCCGCGCCCCCTTCGTCATGGGCAAGTCGGCGGAAGCCTTTGGCCGCGCCGCGGAGATCTACGACACCACCATCGGCTGGCGCTTCGTGAACCCGAAGATGAAGGCCGGCTTCGGCATCGATTCCATGCCGGAGACGGCGGAGAACGTCGCGCAGGATTTCCAGGTCTCGCGCGCCGACCAGGACGCCTTCGCCTACCGGTCGCAGCAGCGCGCCGGCAAGGCGCAGGCCTCCGGCCGCTTCGCGCAGGAAATCGTGCCGGTCTCCATCGCGCGCCGGAAGGGCGACCCGGTGATCGTGGACCAGGACGAGCATCTGCGCCCGGACACCACCATGGAGGCCCTGGCGAAGCTCGGCACGCCGTTCCGCAAGGATGGCGGCAGCGTCACCGCCGGAAATGCCTCCGGCGTCAATGACGGCGCCTGCGCCATCCTGGTCGCCAGCGCGGAGGGTGCGCGCAAGCACGGGCTGACGCCGCGGGCGCGGGTGGTGGCGGCGGCCACGGCCGGCGTGGCGCCGCGCATCATGGGCTTCGGCCCGGCGCCGGCGGTGAAGCGCGTGCTGGCCAAGGCGGGCCTCAGCCTTTCCGACATGGCTGTGATCGAATTGAACGAAGCCTTCGCCGCGCAGGCGCTGGCGGTGACGCGCGATCTCGGCCTGCCGGATGATGCGGCGCATGTGAACCCGAATGGCGGCGCCATCGCGCTCGGCCATCCGCTCGGCATGTCCGGCGCGCGGCTGGTGCAGACGGCGGTGCAGGAGCTGCACAACCGTGGCGAGCGCTATGCGCTGGTCACCATGTGCATCGGCGTCGGCCAGGGTATCGCCATGGTGCTCGAGCGCGTCTGAGGTCTGGTGACTCAGCGCGCCTGAGGCGGGACGGGCCAGCTCGCGGCCCGTCCACACGGCTTCCCGGCGGCCGCCATCGAATGTTAGATACGTTATGTCATCAGGTGGGGAGCCGGGATGTTTTTGCACCTGGGGGATATTGTCGTGCACGCCGCGGTGGAGGGGCCCACCGAGGCGCCTCCGCTACTGATGCTGCATTCCATCGGCACGACGATGCAGGTCTTCGAACCGCAGGTCGCCGTGCTGGCGCGCACGCATCGCGTGATTCGCATGGATCTGCGCGGCCACGGCCTCACCAGCGTGACCGACGGCGACTACTCGATGGAGTTGCACGCATCGGATGCGCTGGCGCTGCTCGATGCGCTGGGGGTGCGTGAAGCGCATGTGCTGGGCATGTCGATCGGCGGGCGAATCGCCATGCAGCTCGCCGCCATGGCGCCGGAGCGTGTGCTGTCGCTGATGCTGATGGACACGGCGCTGGAATTCCCGCCGCCGCAGGCCTGGCAGGATCGCATCGACGCGGTGCGCGAGATCGGCACCGAGGCGCTGGTCGAGGTGGTGATGCCGCGCTGGGTGGTGGACCCGTCACTCGCCTCCTCCCAGGGCATGCGGCAGATGCTGCTGCGGACGGATCGCCGCGGCTATGCCGGTTCCGCCGCCGCGCTGCGCGATGCGCGCGCCGCCCAGGTCGCCGGGCGCATCGCCTGCCCGACCACGGTGATGGTCGGCGACCGCGACGTCGCCACCCCGCCCGAACTGGCGAAGGAGGTGCAGGCCGCGATCCCTGGCAGCCGCTATGTCGAGATCAGCGAGGCCGGTCATTTGCCGACCCTGGAACGCGCGGACCAGGCGACCGCCGCGATCCTGGAGCATTTCGCAACCCTCGCCCCCGCCGCGGGCCGGGATGCCGGCCTCGCCATCCGCAAATCCGTGTTGGGGGAGGCGCATGTGGCCCGCGCCAGCGCCAACGTCACGGCACTCGACGCGCCGTTCCAGGACTGGATCACCGCCAATGTCTGGGGCGGCATCTGGACCCGCCCGGGCCTGACGCGCCACACCCGCAGCCTGCTGTGTATCGGCATGATGGCCGCGCTCGCCCGGCACGAGGAACTGGAACTGCACCTCCGCGCCACACGCAACACCGGCGTGACGCCGGAGGAGGTGGGCGAGGTTTTGTTGCAGGTGGGCGCCTATGCGGGTGTGCCGACGGCGAATGCCGCGCTTAAGATCGCGAAGGCCGTCCTCAAGGAAGAATAGGCAAATGCCAGACCCCATCCCCTTCCGCCGCCCGGACCCGGCGACGCAGCCGCCCTATGACGCGCCGGAATACGGCAGCACGCATAAGCGCCATCCGAAGCAGAAGCTGGTGGTGGTCCCGCATACGCTGACCGAGACGAGCGGCCCGCGCTTCGACCCCGCCTTCTACCCGCCGCAGGTGGACATGTCCCAGGTCGGCGGGCGTGCCGCGATGGGGGAGCGGATCATCGTCGCCGGCCGCGTGACGGATGAGGATGGCCGGCCGCTGCGCGGCGCGATGGTGGAGGTGTGGCAGGCCAATTCCTCCGGCCGGTATCACCACCCGCGCGACCAGCATGACGCGCCCCTCGATCCCAATTTCGAGGGACGTGCGCGGTTGTTCACCGATGCGGAGGGCCATTACAGCTTCACCAGCATCAAGCCCGGCGCCTATCCCTGGCGCAACCACGCCAATGCCTGGCGGCCGATCCATATCCATTTCGGGCTGCATGGCGCGGGCTTCGCGCAGCGCATGATCACCCAGATGTATTTCCCCGGCGACCCGCTGCTGCCGCTGGACCCGGTGTTCAACTGCACGGCGGATGAGGCCGCGCGCAACCGGCTGGTCTCGAGCTTCGACCTGGATATCACCCAGCCGGAATGGGCGCTGGGCTACCGCTTCGACATCGTGCTGCGCGGCCCGGCCGCCACGCCCTTCGAGAACACGCCATGACCTACACACCGGCCACGGCGAGCCAGACCGCCGGCCCCTACTGGCACATGATCGACTTCCCGGAATGGGCCGACCTGCTGCGGCCCGGCGGGCCGAATGCGGGCGTGGCGGGGGATCGTATCACGCTGGTCGGCCGCATCACCGATGGCGATGGCGCGCCCTGCGTCGATGCGCTGGTCGAGATCTGGCAGGCAGGTCCCGATGGCGCCTATGACGCCGGCTTCCACGGCTTCGGCCGCTGCGCCAGCAACGAGGACGGCGTGTTTCGCTTCACCACGCTGAAGCCGGGCGCCGTGCCGGGCCTCGGCAATGCGACGCAGGCGCCGCATATCGTGGTGACCATCTTCGCGCGCGGTCTGATGAAGCACGTCGTCACCCGCGCCTATTTCGCGAATGAGGCGCTGAACGCGGCCGATCCGGTGCTGAACCTGGTGGACCCCGCGCGGCGGTCCACGCTGATCGCGCAGCCGGAGGGGGAGGGCACCTGGCGGCTGGATATCCGGCTGCAGGGCGGGGATGAGACGGTGTTCCTCGACGTATGACCGTCTCCCCCGGTGATGGGCCGGTCTTCGGCGCGGTCTTCGGCAGCGATGCGATGCGCGCCATCATGGGGGAGCGCGCCTTCCTCCAGCGCATGCTGGATGTGGAGGCGGCGCTGGCCCGCGCCGAGGCGCGGCTCGGCCTGATCCCGGCGGAGGCCGCCTCCGCCATCACCGAAGCGGCGCGGGTCGAGATGCTGGATATTCCGGCACTCGCCGCGGCCACCCGCAACACCGGCTTCGCCGTGGTCGGGCTGGTGAAGCAGCTATCGGCCGCCGCCGGGCCGGAAGCCGGGCGCTGGACCCATTGGGGCACCACCACCCAGGACATCACCGACAGCGCCTTCGTGCTGCAGATGCGCGATGCCTTCGCGCTGATCGAGGCCGATCTGGACCGGCTGATCACCGCCCTTGCGCGGCTGGCGCAGGCGCATCGCGGCACCGTCATGGCCGGCCGCACCCATGCGCAGCAGGCACTGCCCATCACCTTCGGGCACAAGGTGGCGCTGTGGCTCGACCCGATGATCACCATGCGGGAACGCCTGGCCCAGGCCCGGCCGCGCATGCTGCGGCTGCAATTCGGCGGGGCGGCCGGCACGCTGGCCTCGCTTGGCACCGATGGCCTGGCGGTGCAGCGGGAACTGGCGTTGGAACTCGACCTGGCGGTGCCGGCCATCCCCTGGCATGTGGCCCGCGACGGCATGGCGGAGGCCGCCTGCTGGCTCGCCATGCTCACCGGCTGCCTGGCCAAGATGGCGACCGACATCATGCTGCTGATGCAGTCCGAGGTCGCGGAAGCCTCGGAACCCGCCGCGCCCGGCCGTGGCGGTTCTTCCGCCATGCCGCAGAAGCGCAACCCGATCGCCTGCGAATACGTCATCGCCCAGGCCCGCAGCGCGCAGACGCTGGTGCCACAGGTGCTCGGTGCCATGGCGCATGAGCATGAGCGCGGCGCCGGAGGGCAGCAGGTGGAGCAATTGGCCCTGCCGCAGATCTTCCTCTACGCGCATGGCGCGCTGAACCAGGCGCTGCTGCTGGGGGAGGGGCTGGTGGTCGATGCCGCGCGCATGCGCCGCAACCTGGACGATTCGCGCGGGCTGATCGTGGCGGAGGCGGTGATGATGGGTCTGGCGCCGCTGCTCGGCCGCAACCCGGCGCATGACGTGGTGCACGCGGCCTGCGACGTGGCGATGGCGGATGGAATCACCCTGGATGACGCCCTGGCCCGCGATCCGCGCGTCGCCGCGCATCTGGATGCCGCCGGCATCGCCCGGCTGACCGACCCGGCCAACTACCTCGGCGCCGCGCCGGCCTTCATGGACCAGGTGCTGGCGCGCCTGGGCTGATTATCGCAGCAGTTCACCGATCGCCTCCGCGGCACGTGCCACGGTGAACGGCTTGGCCAGGAAGGGCGCACCCGGCAGCCCGCGCCCCGGCTCGGCCGCGCCGAAGCGGCCGGAGGCATAGAGCACCGGCAGCGTGGGCCGCAGCTGCCGTGCCGCATGCGACAGCTCGAAGCCATCCGCGCCCGGCAGGTTGATGTCGGTCAGCAGCACATCGATTTCCGGCCGGCGTGCCAGCATGCCCAGCGCGGCCTCGGCATCCTCTGCCTCCAATACGCAAAAGCCGGCATCGGTCAGCCCCTCGACCAGGGTCATCCGAACCAGCGGGTCATCTTCGACCAGCAGCAATGTCTGCGGCCCGGGCTGCATGTGATTCCATCCTCCAGCGCGGAGGCTAACCACACGGCGGAGGGAAAGAGGTTACTCGCAGGCGGCACGACTGCGTGAGTTGCCCCGATCACACCATGCTGTGTCCCGCGGCGGCGTCCCGGCCGCCTGCGGCAGGGCGGCGGGGCGGCGCTTTCGCATTGCACAAGACCCTTGCCTAGGCGGCCCGACACGCCATACAGGGCATCATGCCTCCCAAAGACATTGCCATTATCGGTGCCGGCCTCGCGGGCCTGGCCTGTGCCAAGACCCTTGCCGCCTATGACGTTCGGCTGCGGCTGTTCGACAAGGGCCGCAGCCCGGGTGGGCGGATGACGACGCGGCGTGTCGAGGCCGGTGGGCACGTGCTGAACTTCGACCACGGCGCGCAATACCTGACCGCGCATGGTGCCGCCTTCGCCGCCGTCCTGGATGCGGCGAACGCCCAGGAATGGCCGGATGCCGGGCGCCGCGTCGGCGTGCCGCGCATGTCCTCGGTTCCCCGCGCGCTGGCGGAGGGCATGGATATCGACCTAATGCGCCATGTCACCGCCATCACCGGCGGGCCGGGTGCCTGGCATGTGCACCATCTGGATGCGCGGCTGGTCCGCCCCGGCCGGCCCTTCCCGACCCAGGCGCCGGAGGTGGAGGGTCCGTTCGATGCGGTGATCCTGGCCCTGCCGGCCCCCCAGGCCCAGGCGCTGCTGGAAGGCCCGGCGCCGCATCTGGCCGCGGTGCTGCAATCCGTGCGGTTCGAGCCCTGCTGGACGCTGATGCTCGCCTTCCCCGAACGCCTGCCGCTGCCGGATACCATCCGGCTGCATCAGGGGGCGATCGGCTGGGCGGCGCGGGACAGTTCAAAGCCCGGCCGCGATGCCAGCCTGGAGCTGTGGGTTGTGCAGGCCGGCCCGGAGTGGTCGCGGGAGAATCTGGAGCTGACGGCGGAGGAGGCGGCGGCCAGGCTGCTCGAGGCCTTCGCCGGGCTGGCGGCGGAACAGGTCCCCGGGGCGGCGCTGCCCGCGCCCTTCTATCAATCCGCCCATCGCTGGCGCCATGCGCTGGTGGAAGCACCGCTCGGCGCGCCCTGCCTCTGGGACGCCTCGCTGGGGCTGGGGGCCACGGGCGACTGGTGCATCGGGGCGCGGGCCGAGGCGGCGGTGGACAGCGCCGGCGCGCTGGTGGCCGCGATCCGGAGCACATGAGCGAGGCGCGCGACCTTGATGCCACGCTGGCCGAGGCGTTCCGCCTGATCGCCCGCGGCGTCGCCGACCGTCGCCACCCGTTCCACACCCCAACCCTGGCCACGCTGGCCGCGGATGGCGCGCCATCGGCCCGCACCGTGGTGCTGCGCGGCTTCGAGGCGGCCACGCGGCAGCTTCGCATCCACACCGACCGGCGCGCCGCCAAGGTGGCGGAACTGACTGCCCAGCCGCGCGCCAGCCTGCATATGTATGATCATGGCGCCGCCGTGCAGCTTCGCCTGTCCTGCCTGGCGACGCTGCATGCCGATGACGCGGTGGCCCAATCCGGCTGGGCCGCCAGCCGCGACTTCAGCCGCATGTGCTACGCGATTCAGCCCGCCCCCGGCACGCCCTGCGCGGAGCCGCCGCCGGCACCTGCCGATGCCGAGGCCGGGCGGCCGAATTTCTGCGTGGTGCTGCTGCGGATCGACCGGCTGGAATGGCTGCATCTGGCCGCTGCCGGGCACCGGCGGGCGCATTTTGCCTGGTCGGGACCGGGTGGTCCCGAGTCCGGCTGGCTGGTGCCGTGACGGCCGGGCCTTCCTGCATCCGCCGGATTTTCGCGGGCGCGCGATCCGGCCTAGTCTCACACCGCACAGGGCCACTTCCCGCACCGCTGCGCCCATCAGCCAGGAACTCATGATCGCCACCGAGACCATCACCGACGAAATCCTCCGCCAGACCGCCCTGCGCGGTCCGGAGAAAAGCATCTGTCCCAGCGAGGTGGCCCGCGCCCTGGCGCCGGAGGAGGATGCATGGCGCCGGCTGATGGGGCCGATCCGCGCCGCTGCCATCCGCCTCGCGCGTGCCGGGCGGATCGAGGTGCTGCGGAAGGGCAAGCCGGTCGGCACCGATACGGCGATTCGCGGCGTGATCCGCCTGCGCGCGGCGGCCAACCCACCCGCGGTGCCCGGCGCCGAGACGGACGACACGGCATGAGCCAGGCTGCGATGATGCGGGGCCGCGGCACCGCCGGCCTGCCAGCGGCCGCGCCGGTGGATTTCAGCCGCCTGGTGCTGCCCGCCTCCCCCAACGCCTGCCTGCTGGCCCCGCCAGCGATGACGACCCAGCCGCATATCGCCCAACCCTTGCTGCCGGTCTCGCCCGAGGCCGCCTGGGCGGCGCTGCGGATGCTGGGGGAGGCCGAGCCGCGTTGCTGGAAGATGGCGGAATGGCCGGAAAAGCGGCAACTGCAATGGGTGGTCCGCACCCGGCTCGCCAATTTCCCCGATCTGGTGAATGGCCAGGTGGTGCCGCTGGTGGGTGGCTCGGGCATCTTCCTGTATTCGCGGAGCCTGCTCGGCTATTACGATTTCGGTGTGAATCGGCGCCGCATCGCTGCCTGGCGCGCCCGGCTGGATGAGGCACTGCGCGCCGGCTGACCCTTTTGGATACCGCCACCCATGCGCCGCCTCGGCTCCTTCCTGCGTGATGCCTGGGCGCTGACGCGCCCCTACTGGACCAGTGAGGAAAGGGGCAAGGCCCGGCTGCTGCTGGCGGCGGTGGTGGTGCTGAACCTGTCGCTGGTCGGTATGACGGTGGTGCTGACCTACTGGCAGCGCGCCTTCTACAACGCGCTCGAGGAGAAGGATGCCGGCACCTTCTGGTCGCTGATCTTCCTGGGCGGGGAGGCCGGGGGCACCTGGTTTCCCGGCTTCGCGATGCTGGCGGCGGCCTATATCCTGATCGCGGTCTACCAGCTTTATCTCAAGCAGGCCTTGCAGATCCGCTGGCGGCGCTGGCTGACCGGGCGCTATCTGGATGAATGGCTGGCCGAGCGCGCCTATTACCGCATTGCGCTCACGGATGCGCAGACCGACAATCCGGACCAGCGCGTGGCCGATGATCTGCGGCTGTTCGTGGATGACACGCTGAGCCTGGGTCTCGGGCTGATGTCGAGCGTGGTGACGCTGTTCTCCTTCATCTTCGTGCTGTGGTCGCTGTCCGGGCCGCTCGAGGTGCTGGGCGTCTCAATCCCCGGCTACATGGTGTGGGTGGCGATCCTGTATTCGCTGCTCGGCACCTGGCTCGCCCATCTGATCGGCCGGCCCCTGATCCGGCTGAACTTCCTCCAGCAGCGGGTGGAGGCGGATTTCCGCTACGCCCTGGTGCGGCTGCGCGACAATGTGGAGGGCGTGGCGCTGCACAATGGGGAGGCGGATGAGAAGCGCGGCCTGCTGGCGCGCTTCCATGCGCTGACGACGAATTGGTGGGCGATCATGACCGCCACCAAGCGGCTGACCTTCTTCACCGCCGGCTATTCGCAGGTGGCCAGCATCTTCCCCATCGTGGTGGCGGCGCCGGCCTATTTCGCCGGCACCATCCCGCTCGGCGGCCTGATCCAGACCAGCAGCGCTTTCGGCCAGGTGCAGGGCGCGCTGTCCTGGTTCGTCGAGAGCTATGCGCGGCTGACCGAATGGCGTGCGACGGTGGAACGACTGACCGGCTTCCAGCTTGCCATCGCCACCGCGCGCGCCACCGCCGCCGGACCGCAGCCGGTGGCGGGAAGCGGCGAGGCGGTGACGATGGAGGGGGTCACGCTCAGCCTGCCGGATGGGCGGGTTCTGGTGCAGGATGCGGCCTTGCGGCTGGAGAAGGGGGAGGCGGTGCTGATCTCCGGCGCCTCCGGCGGCGGGAAGTCCACGCTGTTCCGCGCGCTGGCCGGGATCTGGCCCTTCGGTTCGGGCACCGTGCATGTGCCGGCCGGCGCGCGCGCGCTGTTCCTGCCCCAGCGGCCCTACCTGCCGCTGGGGTCGCTGCGCCGCGCCGTCTGCTACCCGCTGGACGCCACGGAGGTGCCGGATGCCGATGTGCGCGCTGCGCTGGAGGCGGTGGGGCTGGTGCGGCTGCTGGACCGGCTGGATGTGGAGGATGTCTGGGACCGCCGGCTTTCGGGCGGCGAACAGCAGCGCCTGGCCTTTGCACGCGCCCTGCTGGTCAGGCCCGACTTCCTGTTCCTGGACGAAGCCACCGCCAGCCTGGACCCGGCGGCGGAGGCGGCGATGTACCGGCTGGTGACGCAAAGGCTGCCGCAGGCGGGCATCCTGTCCATCGCGCATCGCCCGGCCGTGGCGGCGTTCCACGGCCGGAGCCTGGTGATGGCGGAGGGGCGGCTCGCGGCGGGGTGAGGCCGCGGCTTGCCGCCTGACCGAAGTCGCACTACGTTATAATATAACATAGCAGTCGGCGCACCCATGCTCATCGAAGGCTTCGCCCCGCGGGAGGGTCCCCCCGCCGGCCCAGATCAGCCCGCCAGCAACCTCGCCGGCGCTGCGCCCCAGGTCCTCGCCGGCATCCAGCAGCCCGGCACCAGCATTGCCATCTGGGCGCGGCGTCTGCCCGGCAACCTGATCCGCGACCTCGCGGGTCTCGCCGCCTGCGCGCCTTTCGCGGTCACGGTGGAGGATGCGCCGGATGAGGCGGTGGGGCGCATGGCGGAGGGTCTGCCGCAGCCGGCGCCGATCGACCTGCTGCTGGATGTGCTGCACCTGGCCCGCATCTTCACCCACGTCACCCGGGCGGATCGGCTGCGGCTGCGGCTGGAGGCGCTGGACGGTCCCGGCTGCCATCGCTGGCATGCCGATGCGATCGGGCTTCGCCTGCTCTGCACCTATCGCGGCCCCGGCACCGAATGGCTGGCCCTGCCCGGTGGCGCGCGCGCGGCGCGGATGCTGCAGGACGGGCCGCCGCCGCCCGCCAACCGGCTGAATACCGGGGAGGTCGCGCTGCTGAAGGGCGAGGGCTTCCCCGGCCATGCCGGCCAGGGCTGCATCCACCGCTCGCCACCCCGCGCGCCCGGCGCCCCGCCGCGGCTGCTGCTTTGCCTCGATGAAGCGGGAAGGATCCCACTCGAATGAACAAGCTGCCCGTCACCGTGCTGTCCGGCTTCCTCGGCGCCGGCAAGACCACGTTGCTGAACCATATCCTCGCCAATCGCGAGGGCCGCCGCGTCGCCGTCATCGTCAACGACATGTCGGAGGTGAATATCGACGGCGCGCTGGTCGCCAATAGCGGCAGCCTGTCCCGCACCGAGGAACGGCTGGTCGAGATGTCCAATGGCTGCATCTGCTGCACCCTGCGGGAGGATCTGATGATCGAGGTGACGAAGCTGGCCCGCGATGGCCGCTTCGACGCGCTGCTGATCGAGAGCACCGGCGTGGGCGAACCCATGCCGGTGGCGGCGACCTTCGATTTCCGCACGGAGGATGGTTTTTCCCTGTCCGACATCACCCGCATCGACAGCATGGTGACCGTGGTCGATGCGCCGGCCTTCCTGCGCGACTACGGCTCCGCCGACAGCCTGGCACGGCGCGGGCTGGGCACCGGGGAGGAAGACACGCGGCTGCTGGTGGATCTGCTGGTGGAGCAGGTGGAGTTCGCCGATCTGCTGGTGCTGAACAAGGCGGATCTGATGACGGAGGCGGAGCTTGGCCGGCTTTCCGGCCTGCTCGCCACCTTCAACCCGGGGGCGGCCATCATTTCCTGCAGCCATGGCAGGGTGCCGGTGGGCCAGGTGCTGGATACCGGCCGCTTCGACTTCACCCGCGCCAGCCAGGCGGCCGGCTGGGCGCAGGCGCTGGCCGGAGGGCATCTGCCGGAATCCGAGGAATTCGGCATCACCAGCTTCGTCTGGAAGGCCCGCCGCCCGCTGCACCCGGCGCGCTTCAAGCGGCTGATCGAGGGCGACCTTCCCGGCGTGGTGCGGGCCAAGGGCTTCTTCTGGCTCGCCACCCGCATGCCATGGGCCGGATCCTGGCAATTGGCCGGCGCGGTCGGGCGGCATGAGGCGGCGGGCTTCTGGTGGGCCGCAACCGACCCTGACCGCTGGCCGGAGGAACCGGAATGGCGCGACGGCGTGCAGGCGAATTGACAGGAGCCCTATGGCGACCGGCGGCAGGAAATCGTCTTCATCGGCATCGGCATGAATGAGGCCGCGCTGCGCAAGCAGCTCGACGCCTGCCTGCTCACGGACAAGGAGATGAAGGGCGGCGTGCGCGGCTGGGCCAGGCTGTCGGACCCGTTCCCCACCTGGCGCCAGCAGGGCTGATCAACTCAGGGCGTTGACCAGCCACAGGCTCAGCGCCGGAAAGGCCACCAGCAGGCCGAGGCGCACCAGATCCATCGCGAGGAAGGGCATCACCCCGCGATAGATCCGCGCCATCGGCACGTCCTTCGCCAGGCCGGAGACGACGAAGACGTTCAGCCCGATCGGTGGCGCGGTCAGCCCGATGCCGACCACCACCAGCACCAATATGCCGAACCAGATCGCGGTTTCTTCCGTCGTCAGGCCGAAATCCAGCGCGGTGATGACGGGGAAGAACACCGGCAGGGTGAGCAGCATCATCGCCAGCTCATCCATCACCGCGCCGAGCACGATGTAGCAGAGCAGCAGGATGCCGAGCACCGCATAGGGCGGATAGTCCTGCTCCGAGATCCACAGCCCCAGCAGGTCCGGCGCCTGGGTCAGCGCCAGGAAGGCGTTGAAGATTTCGGCGCCGAGCAGGATAGCGAAAATCATCGCCGTGGTCTCGGCGGTGGCGAACAGGCTTTCGCGGATCTGGCGCGGCGCCAGCGTGCCGCGCAGCACGCCCACGGCCAGCGTGCCGATGCAGCCGATGGCCGCACTTTCGGTCGGCGTGAAGATGCCGCCATAGATGCCGCCCACCACCACCACGGCAATCAGCAGGACGGGGATGACGTTGAGGAAGGCGCGGCGGCGCTCCGCGGCGCTCGGCGCCTCCCCCGGTGGGCCGAGCGCCGGACGGAAGCGCACCATCAACGCGATCGCCAGCATGTACAGCGCCATCGCCAGCACGCCCGGGATCAGCGCCGCCATGAACAGCTTGGCGATGTTCTGTTCCGTGCTGATCGCATAGATTACCAGGATGACACTGGGCGGGATCAGGATGCCGAGCGTGCCGCCGACCGCGATGGTGCCGGTGGCGAAGCCGGGGTCGTAGCCATAGCGCCGCAGCTCCGGCAGCGCCGCGCGGGCGAAGGTGGCGGTGGTGGCGACCGAGCTGCCGCAGACCGCGCCGAAGCAGCCGCAGGCGCCGATCACCCCCATCGCCATGCCGCCCGGCTTGCGCCCGATCAGCGCATTGGCAGCCGCGAACAGATCCCGCGCCAGCCCGCCCCGTTCCGCCAGCGCGCCCATCAGGATGAAGAGCGGAATGACGGACAGCGTGTAGTTGGCGAACAGATGGTAGGGCGTGGTCTTCAGGTAGTTGCTGAGCGTGGTCCAATCCAGGATGTGGACATAGCCGCCCATGCCGACCAGCAGCATGGCCAGCCCCACCGGCGCGCGGAGTGCGATCAGCGCCAGCAGCACGCCGAAGCCGGTCAGCGCCAGGGCGAATTCAGGCGCCATCAGAAGCGCCCGCGCAGCAAGCGCAGCGCCCAGGCCAGCGCCGCCACCCCTGTCATCGCGAAGGCCAGCGCGCCGATGGCGACGGCCCACCAATAGGGCAGGGCGAGCAGCCCGATGGTCCGCATGCCGTTGCGCAACGTCTCGATCGCGCCGAGCGTCATTCGTTCGGCAAGCCACAGCGTCACCGCCGCCCAGACCAGCATCCAGAACCCATCCACCACGCCGGCCGCGCGGCGTGGCAGCCAGTTGGTGAAGGTGTCGACCAGGATGTTGGCGCGCATCAGCGTGCCATAGGCAAGGAAGCCGAACACGCCGACGCCGCTGGCGATGGAGACGATCTCGAAATCGCCACGAATCGGCTGGCTGGTGAGCCAGCGCAGGATCACGCTGATGGTGGTGACCAGCGCCGCCACCAGCAGCGACACGCCGCCCAGGAAGGCCAGCGCACGGGCGGCGAAGCCGATGGCGCCGCCCGGCGCCGCGTTATCCCGCATCGGCCGGCGCTCCTGCTTTCGGCCGGCCCGGAATGGATCAGGCGCCGTGCTTGGCGATCAGGCCGCGCGCATCGGCCAGCAGCGCCGCGCCGTCGAAGCCCCGCTCCCGCGACCCGGCAATCCAGTTCTCCACCACCGGGCGGGTCGCCAGCATCCAGCGTTCCTTCTCCGCCGCGGAGAGCTGCACGATGGTGTTCTGGCGCCGGCGTTCCACCTGGGCGCGGACGACGGGGCCCTGTTCGTCCCAGGGCTTGGCGGCCATCTCGGCGGCAGCCATGCCGGAATTGGCGTCCAGCACGGTCCGCAGTTCGGCCGGCAGGGCGGCGTATTTCGCCTTGTTCATCGCGAGGATGAAGCTGGCCGTATAGAAGGTGGGGGTGCCGAGGATCTCGGTGTGGTTGGTCACCAGCTCCTGCAACCGGATGGAGGGCACCACCTCCCAGGGCACCACGGCGCCATCGATCACGCGCTGGGACAGGGCTTCAGGCACCTGGGGGATCGGCAGTCCGATCGGCGCGGCGCCGAGGGCGCGCAGCGCCTCACCCGCCTGGCGGGTCGGGAAGCGCAGCTTCAGGCCGCGCATATCCTCCAGCCGGTTGACCGGCATGTTGGCGTGGATGACGCCGCCATCATGCGCCCAGACGACGATGGGGTGCACATCGGCGAATTCGTCGCGCAGATGCGTCTGGTAGAATTCCTGGCAGGCCAGCGCGTTGGGGCGGGCGCGCGGGTCCGCCACGAAGGGCAGCTCGAACACCTCCACCCGCGGGAAGCGGCCGGGGGTGTTGCCGGGCAGGGTCCAGACAATGTCCACCACCCCGTCCCGCGCCTGGTCGAACAGCTGCGGCGGGGCGCCGCCGAGCTGCATCGAGGGGAAGATCTGCACCCGCAGCTTGCCCTCCGACTCCGCCTGGATCTTCTGTGCCCAGGGCATCAGGAAGTGCCGGTGCACATTGGCGACCGGCGGCAGGAAATGGTGCAGGCGGAGCGTCACCTCCTGCGCCTGGGCGCTGCGCACCAGCGCAGGCGCGGCGAGCGCGGAGGCCCCGAGCAGAAGGAGTTTGCGGCGTTGGACGGTCATCGATGCAGGCCCCCCGATTCCATCCGTGCTGCGAGGTCGCGCCGGATGATTGGGGCGAGTGTGGCCTGCCGCGCCGGATTCAAGCAAGGCGCAGCGCAGCGGCCTTGGCACTGACCGTGGCGGCATCGTCGCCGGGGCGATAGATGGCGCTGCCGATGCCGAAGCCGGCGGCGCCGGCCGCGCGCCAGGCGGGGATGTTGCCGGCATCGATGCCGCCCACCGGCAGCACCCGCGTGCCCTTCGGCAGCACCGCGAGCAGCGCCTTCAGCATGGCGGGCGAGCCGGCCTCGGCCGGGAACAGCTTCAGCCCATCGGCGCCCGCCTTCAGCAGCGCGAAGGCCTCGCCGGGGGTGAAGAAGCCGGGGACGCAGATCATGCCCTCCGCCTTCGCCGCGCGGACCACGGCCGGGTCGGCATGTGGCGTGACGATGAGGCGGCCGCCGACGGCGGCGATGCGCGCGCAATCGGCCGGGTCCGTCACGGTGCCGGCGCCGATCAGCGCATCCTCCCCGAATCGGGTGGCGAGGATGCGGATGCTCTCCAGCGGCTCGGGCGAATTCAGCGGCACTTCCAGCACCGCGATGCCGGATGCGACCAGCGCCTCCCCGATCCCGATCGCCTCCTCGGGCCGGAGGCCGCGCAGGATGGCGACCAGCGGGCAGGCGGCGAGCCAGTCCTTCAAACCCATTGCAGGCTCCTGCCGATATGCCGCAGCCCGGCCGCGACGAGGTCCGGATCATGCCGCGTGACCGCGATGCCATGCTGCGCCAGCGCCGCGGCGTAGAGCGCGGTGAGGCCGGCGGCACCGGCCAGGTGCACTTCGCGGACGCCCTGCGCCGCGGCCGCGATCTCATGGCCGATCAGCAGGCCGGACAGGAAGCTGCGGGTTTCCGCCTGTGCCAGCTGGTCCATAAGATGCAGCGTGCGCGCGCCGAACAGATGGTGCAGCAGCCCGCCCGGCTGGCGGGCGCGGGCGACGCCGCGGGCGAAGGCCTCCGGCACATCCGGGCCATCCGTGCTGGTGCGCGCCAGGATGGTGTGCTGCGAAAGTGCCGCGAAGGTCTCGCCGGTCATGTGGGTGGCGAAGCCGGTGACGCGCCCGCCCTCCAGCCGCGCCCATTTGCTGTGGGTGCCGGGCAGGCAGGCCAGCGCCGTGCCGATCGTCTCGGCCAGCGCCACCAGCTTGGTCTCCTCGCCGCGCATCACATCCGGGATGCCTGCGGCATCCTCGGTGGTCAGGCCCGGCACCAGGCGCAGCTCGGCGCCCTCGAAGGGGATGGCGATGGTGGCAGCGGCGATCTCGGCGGGGCCAGCGGGGCAGCGCAGATAGGGTGCCTCCACCCAGCCCTGGCGGCTGCCGACCATGCCGCAGAGAAGCACGCGGGTTTCGCCGGCTTCGAGCCAGGGGCCAATCGCCTCCCGCAGCGCCGCGGGGAAGCCGCCCTCGGCCACGGTCAGGATGCCGCCGGGCCGGTCGATTCGCGCCGATGGTGCGCCCGCGGCGCCAATCCGGTAGGCGCGCAGGCTCGTCGTGCCCCAGTCGACGCCGATCATTCCCGATTCCGTATCCCGTCCCGCCCCTGTCCTGCGCCCGACGCCGGGCGCGTGCAAGGGGGGGGGAACGTCAGACGCCGGCGGCGCTGAGCTGCTGGTCGTTCTGCCCGCGCATGGCCCAGCCGGTGGTGCGGTTCTCGATGGCCACCGCCGCGACATACATGGCCACGCCCATCACCGCCGTCACGATCAGCCCGGCGAAGACCAGCGGCACGTCGAAGCGGGAGGAGGCGAGGATCATCAGGTGGCCGATGCCCTTATTGGCCGCCACCGTCTCCGCGATGATGGAGCCGACGAAGGCCACGGTGATGGCGATCTTCAGCGAGGCGAAGAAATACGGCATCGCCCGCGGCAGCCCGACCTTGCGGATGATGTCCGATGGCCGGGCGCCGAGCGCGCGCAGCACGTCCCGCACCTCCGGCTCCACCGTCGCGATGCCGGTGGCGACATTCACCACGATGGGGAAGAAGCTGATCATGAAGGCGGTGATCACGGCGGGCACCGTGCCGATGCCGAACCAGATCACCAGGATCGGCACCACGGCCACCTTCGGCACGGAGTTGAAGCCGATCAGCAGCGGATAGAGTCCGTGGTACAACAGGCTGGAACTGCCGATGGCGATGCCGAGCAGCAGGCCGAAGATGACGGCCAGGCCGAAGCCGATCAGCGTGGTCATCAGCGTCTGCCAGCTATTGTCCAGCAGCGGCACCCACCACTTCACCATGCTCTGCGCGATGGCCGATGGCGCCGGCAGCACGAATTGCTGCACGTTGAAGGCGTGCACCCCGGCCTCCCAGACCGCGAACATGCCGATGATGACCATCCAGGGCAGCCAGGCCTGAAGCCGGCGGCGGCGGCGCTGGGCGATTGCCATGGCCTGCAGGCGGCGCATCGCCTCCGGCGACATGCTGGGGTCCGCCACTGCGGTGCGCCGCGTTGGGGTCGGCGCGGGGGCGGCTGCGGGAATGGCGGCGTCACTGGCCATGGACGACCTCCTCGCCCTTGCGGGCGGCGCTGATGTGTTCGCGCAGATCATGCACGAGGGAGACGAATTCCGGCTTGTAGGTGGTCTCCAGCGTGCGCGGCCGCGGCAGTTCCACCACCCGTTCCGCGATGATCCGCCCGGGGCGGGAGGACATGACCAGCACGCGGTCGGCCAGGTAGGCGGCTTCCCGCAGGTCATGCGTCACCAGGATCACGGTAGGCTTGCGCGCCATCCAGACCCCCTGGAGCACGGCCCAAAGATCCTCGCGCGTGAAGATGTCGAGCGCCGCGAAGGGCTCGTCCAGCATCAGCAGCGCCGGTTCATGGATCAGCGCGCGGCACAGGCTGGCGCGCTGCTGCATGCCGCCCGAAAGCTCATGCGGGAATTTCTTGTCGAAGCCGCCGAGGCCGACCAGCTTCAGCAGGTCCTGCGCCTTCGCCTCATACATGGCGCGCTGGCGGCGCAGCTGTCGGCGGTGCGGCTCCACCACCTCCAGCGGCAGCATGACGTTGTCCAGGATGTTCCGCCACGGCAGCAGGGTGGGGTTCTGGAAGGCCATCCCGGCGATGGAAAGCGGGCCATCCACCTCCTGCCCCGCCACCAGCAGCGTGCCGGCGGTGGCGGGCCACAGGCCGGTGACCAGCTTCATCAGCGTCGATTTGCCGCAGCCGGAGGGGCCGACGACGGCAATGAACTCGCCCTTGCCGACATCCAGCGTCGCGTTCTGCAGGGCGAGCGTGCCCTCCACGCCGCCATAGCGCATGGCGACGCCGCTGATCTCGACGAAAGGTCGCTCCATCAGATTTCCCCGGCCCTTCCTTGGCGCGACGGATCGCGCACAGGAGTGTGTGCGACAGCCAAGGCCCCCGGCGCAAGACGTGCTGCGCTGCACAGGGCGCCTTCGAGGCGATGCGGCGCCGGCATCTGCCTCCGTATCGGGCAATTTGCCCGCATCCGCATCAGCGTGCCAGGAGAACCGCGCTGCAGGAAGCCGGCAGCCTGGGCGGCGGCCCGGGCGGGCCGGGGCGGCGCGGCGGCGGCTGGCGGGCCTCGTCGCTGAACCACCAGTCGAGGCTGGCATCACAGCCATCGCCGGGCGGCGGCGGGGCGATATCCTGGCACTCCGGGCTGTCGGCCGGGCAACGCAGGCGCAGATGCATGTGGCTGTCATGGCCGCGCCAGGGCCGCACCCGCCGCAGCCAGGGGGCGCCTGCATGGTCGGCGCATAGCCGGCGCTTGATCGCGGGGTTCACCAGCAGCCGGTCCAGCCCTGGCGCCTCCGCCGCGATTCGGATCAGTGTGGCGTGGCGGGCGGTCCAGCGCGCCGGGTCCACATCCAGCCCATCGGCGCGGACGAGGGAGGGGATGGTCAGATCCTCCCGCATCGCGGCCGGCACGCGGGGCTTCGGGCGCAGATCGAGCCAGATATCGGCGTCCAGCCCCGATTGGTGGCTGGCATGGCCCCAGGGCATCGGCCCGCCGCGCGGCTGCGACAGGTCGCCGATCCACAGATCGGGCAGCCCCGCCGCGCGCGCCTGGCCCGCGATATGCGCCACGAGGCCGAGCGTCGCCGGGTGGCCCCAATGGCGGTTGCGGGAGGTGCGGATCGCCTGCCAGCCCGGCCCTTCCGGCGCCAGGGCCTGGCCACCGGCCAGGCAGCCGAGATTGGTGCGGCCGATCACGCGTGGCGGTGCCTGGCTCGGCCGGGACAGCGCGGCCCAGTCGGCGGCGCTGGCCGGCGGCCCCAGCCGGTTCGGCTGCGCCCTGGCCGATTCCGGCATGGCCAGCAGCAGGGCCAGCCCGGCGGCCAGCAGGGGCCGGATCGCCGCGGCGGCGCGGGCTATGCCGGAAAACGTCATGCGGTGTGACAGGCCCCGTTCGATTTTTGGCTCACCCGGCAGTGAAAGCTCGGAAACCGGCCTGCACAAGGGTGCGAATTTTGTCACATTGCTGTGCAACAAGGGAGGGCCGTGAGCGACTCGTGGCGTTGTTCTGTCCGGACGGGACGGGCGCGCCGACGCAGAGGGGATCTGGATTTGGGCCGTTATCTTGTGACCGGCGGGGCCGGATATGTCGGCAGCCACACCGTGCTCGCGCTGCGCGACCGCGGCGATGAGGTCGTCGTGCTCGATGATCTTTCCAAGGGTCACCGGGAAGCCGTGCCGCCTGGCGTGCGCCTGGTGGCGGGGCGCTGCGAGGACCAGCAGGCCCTGGCCGAGGCCTTCGGCGGTGGCCGCTTCGATGCGGTGCTGCATTTCGCCGCGCTGTCCCTGGTGGGCGACAGCATGCGCGACCCGCTGCGCTACATGGCGGAAAATCTCTCGGGCCTGTCCGCCGTGGCGAATGCGGCCGTTCGGCATGGCTGCCTGCGACTGGTGATGTCCTCCACCGCCGCGCTGTTCGGCTTTCCCGAACGCATCCCGATCGATGAGGAGCAGCGCCTCGGCCCGGTCTCGCCCTATGGCGAGAGCAAGCTGATGTGTGAGCGCGCGCTGCACTGGGCGGAGCGCATCCACGGCCTGCGCTTCGCCTCGCTGCGCTATTTCAACGCCGCCGGCGCCGACCCGGCCGGAAGGGCCGGGGAGGATCATGACCCGGAGACGCATCTGGTGCCGCTGGCGATCGACGCCGCGCTGGGACTGCGCCCGCCGCTGATGGTGTTCGGCACGGATTATCCCACGCCGGACGGCACCGGGATCCGGGATTACGTGCATGTGACGGATCTGGCGGATGCGCATCTGCGCGCGCTGCCGCTGCTCGAGGAACGCTCCGTCCGCTACAACCTCGGCAACGGCACCGGCTATTCGGTGCGCGAGGTGATCGATACCGTCGCCCGCGTCGCCGGCCGCCCCGTGCCGCATGCGCTGGGACCGCGGCGGGAGGGGGACCCTGCGGTGCTGGTCGCGTCCTCCGCCCGGCTGCGGGCGGAAACCGGCTGGCAGCCGCGCTTTCCGAAGCTGGAGGATATCGTCCGCACCGCCTGGGATTGGCGCGTCGCCCACCCGCAGGGCTATGCGGGCGGGCGCCAGGCGGCCTGAACGGCCGCCGCTGCAGCCAAGGCGGCGCTTTCCCGGCCCCTTTTCCGGGGCCTACCCGTTGAAGCGGAAGGCGCCGGCCACCTGGTCCTGCGGCTGGCCCTGGCCCTGATTGGCCTGGGCACCGGCCTGGCTGGCCGCGACTTCCTTCGCCCGGGCCTCGATCTGCCGCGTCACATCCGCCAGGACCCGCGCGAGATTGGGCAATTGCAGCACCGGCACGATCACCAGGGCGGAGGGTTCCGGCTTGCCGTCCTTGACGGCGGCCGAGGCGCTGGTCTGCACGCCGAGCGTGATACGCGCGACGCCGCTTGCCACATGCACGTCGATGATGCCGTCGCCGAAGACGGTCGGAATGCTGGTCATGGCTGTGATTCCCTACTGTTCGCGGAAGGCGCGGTGGAAGCTGTCGATCAGCGGCTGCATCATGTAGCGGGCGAAGGTGCGTTCCCCGGTCTGGATCTGCGCCTCGACCGCCATGCCGGCGCGAAGCGTCAGCCCCTCCACCGCGCGAAGCTGGTCTTCGTCGATCTGGATCTGCACGCGGTAATAGCTGACGCCCCGGCGCTCATCCTCCGTCACGTCGGAGGCGACGAAGGTGACACGGCCGTGCAGATAGGGCACCAGGCGCTGCTTGAAGGCCGGCAGGCGGATTTCGGCCTGCAGGCCCTGATGCACCACGTCGATGTCGTTCGGCTGGACATGCACCTCGGCGATGATGCGGTCCTCGGCCGGGACCAGGTCCATCACCGGGTCGCCCGGGCGCACCACCGCGCCCACGGTGAAGACGCGCGAATTCAGCACCGTGCCGGCCTCGGGCGCCGTGATCTCAAGCCGCGTCGAGACATCCTCCGCCGCGCGCAGCCTTTCCTCAGCCTCGGCCAGCCGCTGGCGGACCTCGCGCAGTTCCGTCGAGGCTTCCTGGGTATGGGTGTTGTTGACGCGCGCCATCTCGCGCTCCGATTCCGTGATCTGGGCGCGCGAGCGGACCATCTGGTTGGTGATGTCGGTGATGTTGCCCTCGACCGAGGCCACCTGGCGTTGCAGCGCCAGAAGCTGCGGCAGCCGGGCGAGGCCCTGGCGCAGCAGCTGGGCGGTGTTGGTCTCCTCCGCCCGCAACAGCACCAGCATGCGGCGCTGCGCGTCCATCTGGCCCTCGGCGGAGGCGATGGTGGCGTTGTGCTGGTCGATGCGCGAGCGCAGCACCTGCATCTGGCTTTCCAATGCCACGCGGCGCGCCTGGAACAGCGCGCGCTGGCCACTGATGACCTCCATCGCGCGCGGTTCGGAGGAGGCGACCAGATCGGCGGGGAAGCTGAGGGTCGGCGCCCCGGCCAGCTCCGCCACCAGCCGCGCATCCTGCGCCAGCAGCGCCCAGCGCTGGCTGCGGAGCGTCTCGGTCTGCTGCGCCGCCTGTGGCTGGTCGAGGCGCATCAGCACCTGGCCCGCGGTCACGGAATCGCCGTCCCGCACCAGGATGTCGCGGACGATGCCGCCCTCGAAATGCTGGATGGTGCGGCGGGTGCCTTCCACCTTCAGCACGCCGGGCGCGATGGAGGCTTCCGCCAGCGGCACCAGGCTGGCCCAGACGCCGAGTCCCACCACGAAAACGGCGACGATGACATAGCCGAGCCACATGGCCGTGCCGGTGCGCGGCTTCGGCGCATCGAGGATGAGGTCCTCCTCGGCCGGCTGCCACAGGGCCGGCGGGGCGGCGGCGGGGCGCGGGGCCAGGTCCTGGCCGGGGCGTGGCGCGGGCCCGTTGCCGGGCAAGGGGATCGCGGCGCTCATCTTGCACCTCCGGCGTGCTGGACGATCTCGGCCGGGCGGCTGCCCTGGCTGCTCCCTTGGGCGAGGCGCTTCAGCACCTCGGCGCGCGGGCCAAAGGCCTCTGCCGCGCCATCGCGCAGCAGCAGCACCTTGTCCACTCCCTGCACCAGGGTCGGGCGGTGCGAGACGAGGATGACGGTGGTGCCCTGCGTCTTCAGCGCCTCCAGCCCCCGGATCAGCGCCTGTTCGGCATCGCCATCCAGGTTGGAATTGGGCTCGTCCAGCACCACGAAGCGCGGGTTGCCGTACATGGCGCGCGCCAGGCCGATCAGCTGGCGCTGGCCGCCGGACAAATGCTGGCCACCATCGCCGATTTCCGTGTCGTAGCCCTGCGGCAGGCGCAGGATCATTTCATGGCAGCCGGCCAGGCGCGCGGCCTCGAACACGCCCTCGGGCGGTTCCTCCCGCATCCGGCTGATGTTCTTCATCACCGTGCCGTCGAACAGCTCCACATCCTGCGGCAGGTAGCCGACATAGCGGCCGAAATCCTCCCGCTGCCAGGTGAAGACATCGGCGCCATCGAGGCGCACCGTGCCCGCGGCGGGCGCCAGCGTGCCGATCAGCAGGCGGATCAGCGTGGTCTTGCCTGCCGCCGAAGGGCCGATGATGGCCATGCTCTCCCCGGCCGCGAGGTTGAAGGTGATGCCCTTGATGATGGCCACGGACTGGCCGGGGAAGCCGAAGGTCACGCGCTCCGCCGAGACCCGGCCCGTCGGCGCCGGCAGCGCCATGCCGGGCGGGCGGATGCGCGGCAGGGCCAGGAAGCCGAGCAGCCGGCGATAGGATTGCCGCGCCTGCACCAGCTGCTTCCAGCCGCCGATCATCTGCTCCACCGGCGCCAGCGCCCGGCCCATGATGATCGAGGCGGCGATCGAGGCGCCGGCGGTCAGCTGCTGTTCCAGCACCAGGAATGCACCGACGCCCAGCACTCCCACCTGCACCGTCAGCCGGGTGAAGCGGGTGATGGAGAGCAGGAAGGCGGCGCGGTCCGCCGCGCGTTCCTGCGGTGGAATGGAGGCGGACAGCCCCTCCCGCCACTTGTGCAGCACGGCGGGCGCCATGCCCATGCTGTCGATGACCTCGGCATTGCGCACCATGCTCTCGGCGCGGCGCTGATTGGTCATGCTGGCGGTGCTGGCCTGGCGGACCAGGGACCCGGTGGCCCATTCATTGGCCAGCGTCAGCAGGAACAGCAGGGCCGCACCGGCCAGCGCGATCCAGCCGAGCGTCGGGTGCAGGGCGAAGATCACCGCCAGGTAGATCGGCACCCAGGGCACGTCGAAGACGGTGAGCGATGCGGGGGAGCCGAGCCAGCCGCGGCAGGCGGCCAGGTCGCGCAGCGCCTCCATCCGGTACGGCCGGCCGCGCAACTGGCTTTCGATGGCGCGGAGGAAGGCCTCCGGCGCCACCTTGCCCTCGATCCAGGAGGCCAGCCGCTGCATCACCTGCCCGCGCAAGCCGTCTAGCACCGCCATGATCAGCAGGGCGAAGATGGCGATCGCGGTCAGGTAGTACAGCGTATCGAGGCTGCGGGAGCCGAGGACGCGGTCGAAGACCTGCATCATGTACAGCGAGACGGTGAGCTGAAGCAGGTTCACCACGCCGCTGAACAGCGCGACGCCGACAAGCTGGCGCCGGCTTGCCGCCAGGGCGCGCGACAGCACCGTCTCCGGCGGGCGGTCGCTGCCGCCGGGCATCAGGGGCATCGGGGGACGCATGGATCAGAACACTCCGGCAGGCAGCAGGTCCGGCCGCAGCCAGATGGCATAGGCGGCACCCGCCACCAGGGTGATGGCCAGCAGATTGGCCAGCACCAGCTTCAGCAGGCCGGGGCCGCGAGGCAGCCTGGCGATCTGGTCGCGGGCGGCCTCCAGGCGGATCACCTCCGCCTGGTTGTGCAGGGTGCGGAAGGCATGCGCCTGCAACTCGGCCTCCGCATTGCGGCGCAGCGCCTCCGGCTCCATCGGGCGGGCGGCTTCGACGGCCATGGCGAAGGCCAGCAGGTCGCGCAGCCGGTCATCCGGCCGGTCGGTGAGGAAATCCTCGAGGCAGGGGGCGGGCAGGGTGGCGAGCGTGACAGGCGGAACAGCTCGTTCCGGCATGGCGCCGGCTTCGGCGCGGCCGGGCAGTGGGCCGGCGGGAGGCATGCCCGTCATGGGACTTCCAGACATGTCTTGTGTCCGTGAAACTGGCCGGGTGGTGCAGCGGTAGATCCGGGTGGCGGCGTCCTAGCATGCGAGGCGTGGCGATAAAACAAACGTGAGGGTTGAACCCCCGTGCGGAAGGTTCCGGCCCCACCCTGCACCAATGGCCACTACCGCAAAGAGGTTTCCCGAGTGATGACAGCCTTGCTCACGAAGTTCGGCGCCGGAATGGCGAGGTAGGCCATCCGCTTGGCCTCGACCCGGCCGCGGGTCACGGTATCCAGGATCAGGCCGCAGGCAAGCGACAGGAAGGCCAGCAGCACCAGCCCCATCGACAGCACCGCGGTGGGCAGCCGGGGCACCAGCCCGGTGGCCAGGAAGGTGTGCAGCACCGGCACCGCCAGGCCCAGGCCGGTGCCGGCCAGCACCAGGGCGATCAGCGCGAAGAAGGGCAGCGGCCTTTCCCGCCGCACCAGCAGCAGGATGGCATTGAGGATGCGGAATCCGTCCCGCCAGGTATTGAGCTTCGAGGTACTGCCCGGCGGCCGCGCCCGGTAGCTGCTGGGCACCTCGCCCACCGGCATCCGCAGCTCCAGCGCATGGACGGTGAATTCCGTCTCGGTCTCGAAGCCCTCGGCCAGGGCGGGGAAGGATTTGGCGAAGCGGCGGGAGAACACCCGGTAGCCGGACAGCATGTCCGAGACCCGGTTGCCGAAGATCACACGCACCAGGCCGGTCAGCACCTGGTTGCCCAGCACATGGCCGGGGCGGTAGGCGGCCTTGGCCTCCGTCACCCGCGTGCCGGTGACCATGTCGAGCCGGTCTTCCATGGCGAGGCGCAGCATTTCCGGCGCCGCGGCGGCGTCGTAGGTGTCGTCGCCATCGACCAGGACGTAGAAATCCGCCTCGATATCCGCGAGCATCCGGCGCACCACATGGCCCTTGCCCTGCTGCACCTCCCGCATCACCTGGGCGCCGGCGGCGCGGGCGGCCTCCCTGGTGCCGTCGCGGCTGTTGTTGTCATAGACATGGATCGTGGCAGTGGGCAGGGCGGCGCGGAAATCGGCCACCACCTTCGGGATCGCCACTTCTTCGTTGTAGCAGGGGATCAGGACGGCGATGCGGGGCGCCGGATCGGGCTGGGTCATGCAGCCGCCCGCGCGGCGTTGAAGACGAAGCGGCGCGACAGCCAGAAATTGCCCACCATGCCGGCCAGCGCGCCGGCCGCGACCCCGATGACCGGATGCGCGGCCACCAGCGGCAGGCTGGCCACCATGAGTGCGTAGGTGCCGTAGTTGCAGGCGAAGCCGATCAGGTTGACCAGCAGGAACAGCGCCCATTGCCGGGCCATCGGCGCGCGCGGTGCGGCGCGGAAGGTCCAGGCGCGGTTCAGCGCCCAGGTGGTGCTGGCGGCGGCGAGGTAGGATACCGCGCGGCCCGAATACAGCCCGAGCCCCAGCGCCAGCCCGGCATAGAGCACCGCGGTATCCACCACGAAGCCCACCGTGCCCACCACGCCGAAGCGCAGGAACTGCATCAGCCCGGCCGACCTTGCCGGTCCCAGGCGCGAGGTCAGGATTTCTGCGGTGCGTGCGGGCATAATGCTTCCATGGTGGGCGAGGTGGTGTGACGGCCCGCAACGTCAAACCATCATAGCATGACCAAAAGGCGGCAGCTTGCCGGCGGCCGCACCGGCTGCGAGCCTCATTGCGCTTGGCAGGGGGTTTCGGGCGGATGCGGGTTGGTCTTGTGGGTCTGGGGCAGATGGGGCTGGCGATGGCCGGCCGGCTGGTGGAGCAGGGGGTGGAGGTGCTGGGCTTCGACCTCGACCCCAGCCGCTGTGATGCGGCGCGGGGGCGCGGTGTGCGGGTGGTGGCGGCGGTGGAACAGGCGGCAGCCCCGGTGATGCTGCTGTCCCTGCCGCAGGACCGCGCGGTGGAGGCCGTGTTGCTGGCGCTGCTGCCTGTGCTGCCGAAGCAGGCAGTGCTCGCCGATACCTCGACGCTCGATCCGCATGCGGCGCAACGATTCGCCTCGGCCGCCGCCGATTGGGGCGTGGACTACCTGGATGCGCCGGTCTCCGGCGGCCCCGCCGGGGCGGCGGCGGGCACGCTGGCGATGATGCTGGGCGGGGATGCGGGGGCGATCGAACGCGCGCGGCCGGCTCTGGCGCTCGTGGCGGCGAAGCTGGTGCATGTCGGTGGGCCAGGTGCCGGGCAGGTGGCGAAGCTGGTGAACAACCTGATGGTGGCGACGCATCTGGCCGTGGCCGGGGAGGCGCTGCGGCTCGGCGCGCTGGCGGGCGTGACGCCGGAGGCCCTGCTGCCGGTGATCAACGCCGCCTCCGGCCGCTCCGCCGCGACGGAGGTGAATTTTCCGCGCTGGATCCTGCCGGGCGGCTTCGACTCGGGCTTCTCCGCCGGGTTGATGCGGAAGGATGTGCGGCTCGCCTTGGCGCTGGCCGAGAGCGTCGGCGCCGCCCTGCCGGTCTGCGGCCCGGCGGCGGCGCGATGGGAGGCAGCGGCGGCGGCGGATACGGAGGATTTCAACCGCGTGCCCGCCGCCATCCTGGGGGGTGCGTGAGCATGTACGCGGCGAAATCCGTCCTGGCCGGGGAAATCGCACGCCTGCTCGGCGGCCGCATCGGCAGCGTGCTGATGGGAGAGATCACGGCAGGGCAGGGTGCCCCGATCACGCTGCAGGATCCGGCCACCGGCCTGCCGATGGCGGATTACGCCGATGCGGGTGCCGAAGTCGCGCGCCAGGCGGCGGCGGGCGCCGTGGCGGCGCAGCGGGCATGGATGGCGCTGAGTGCGGCAGAGCGGGGGCGGCGCATCTGGGCACTCGGCGCGCTGCTGCGCCAGCATGCTGAGGCGCTGGCGCGGCTGGAATCGGCCAATGCCGGCAAGCCGCTGCGCGACTGCCGCGCCCAGGTCGCCCGCGTCGCCGAGATGGCGGAATACTGGGCCGGCTGGTGCGACAAGATCGAGGGCCGCACGGTGCCCGTGCCGTCCGGCCACACCGTCATCATCCGGCGGGAGCCGATGGGCGTGGCGCTGGCCATCACGCCATGGAACGCGCCGCTGTTCACCTGCGGCTGGAACGTGCTGCCGGCGATCGCGGCCGGCAATGCTGTGGTGCTGAAACCCTCCGAATACACGCCGCTGACCTCGCTGGCCTTCGGGCTGCTGGCGGTGGAAGCCGGGCTGCCGCGCGGCCTGGTGCAGGTGGTGGCCGGGCTGGGCGCGACGAGCGGGGAGGCGCTGCTGGCCGCGCCCGAGATCGCCATGGTGACCTTCGTCGGCGGTGCCGCGAGTGCCAGCCGGATCGCGGCCACCTGTGCGGCGCGGATGATCCCCTGCGTGCTGGAGCTGGGCGGCAAATCCGCCAATATCGTCTTCGCCGATGCCGATCTGCCTGCCGCCGTGCAGGGCGCGCAGCAGGCGATCTTTGCCAGTTCCGGCCAGAGCTGCGTCGCCGGATCCCGCCTGCTGGTGCAGCGGTCGGTGCAGGACCGCTTCCTGGAGATGCTGGCCGCGGCATCCGCGAAAATCCGCCTGGGCGACCCGCTGGATGCGGCGACCGAGGTGGGACCGTTGGCGACCGCCCGGCAATTCGCCCATGTCACGCAGATGGTGGCCGATGGCGTGGCGGATGGCGCGCAGCTGCTGGCGGCGCCGCGGGCCGAAAGCCTGCCGTCCGACGGCTTCTGGGTGATGCCCAGCATCCTTGCCGGCCTTTCCAACACTGCCCGCGCCGCGCAGACCGAAATCTTCGGCCCCGTGGTTGCCGCCATCCCCTTCGACGACGAGGCCGAGGCGGTGGCGCTGGCCAATGCGACCCCCTACGGCCTGGCCGGCGCGGTCTGGACGCGGGATCTGGGCCGGGCGCATCGCGTGGCCGCGGCGGTGCGGGCGGGCAGCTTCTGGGTGAATGGCTACGGCACCATCCATGTCTCCGTGCCCTTCGGCGGCTTCGGCGCCAGCGGCCATGGAAGGTCCTCCGGCATCGAGGCGCTGGCCGCCTACACCCAGTCCAAGGCGGTCTGGGTGGAGACGGCGGAGACGCCGGCGCTCGGCTTTGGGCATCGGCCAGGGTAGTATTGTTGCGGCCCTTGCATCGCGCCGGGGAAGGCTGTTCCCTTGCCGGTCAGGGCTGACCGCGGCACCTCGCCGCGCGTGCGATCTGGGAGACATAGAAAAAATGTTGCGTCGCCATCTTCTGACCGGCGCCGGGGCGGCGCTCGGCGCCTCCACCATGGGCGTGCCCGCCTTCGGCCAGGGCACATCGGCCGCGTCGCGCGTGCTGAAGTTCATTCCGCAGGCGGACCTCGCGGTGGTCGACCCCATCGTCACCACCGCCTATGTCACGCGCAACCATGCCTATCTGATCTGGGATACGCTGTACGGCTTCGACGCCGACTACAAGGCGCAGCCCCAGATGGCGCAGGGCCATACGGTGGAGGATGACGGCAAGCGCGTCACCATCACGCTGCGCGACGGGCTGAAATGGCATGACGGCACGGCAGTGACGGCGAAGGATTGCGTCGCCTCGATCCGCCGCTGGGCGGCGCGCGATGCGCTTGGCCAGGTGCTGATGGCGCAGACGGATGAGCTGGCGGCGCCGGATGACAAGACCATCCTGTTCCGCCTGAAGCGGCCCTTCCCCCTGCTGTTCGAGGCGCTGGGCAAGCCCTCCACCCCCGTCGCCTTCATGATGCCGGAGCGCCTGGCCAGCCAATCCCCCACCACGCCGATCACCGGCGACCTGATCGGCAGCGGGCCGTTCAAATTCGTGGCCGGTGAGCGCGTGCCGGGCGCCCGCGTGGTCTATGAGCGTTTCGCCGACTACGTGCCGCGCACCGGTGGCGAGGCGAGCTGGACCGCCGGGCCGAAGGTGGCGCGGTTCGACCGCGTCGAATGGCATGTGACCCCGGATGCGGCGACCGCCGCGGCGGCGTTGCAGAGCGGTGAGATGGATTGGTGGGAACAGCCGACCGGCGATCTGCAGCCGCTGCTGCGCCGCAACCGCAACATCGTGCTGGAAATCCCGGACCCGACCGGCCTGCTGGCGATCGCGCGCTTCAACCATCTGCACCCGCCCTTCGACAAGCCGGCGGTCCGCCGCGCACTGCTCGGCGCGGTGAACCAGGCGGATTTCATGACCGCCGTGATCGGCACGGATCGCAGCCTGTGGCGCGAGGGCATCGGCTTCTTCCCGCCGGGCACGCCGATGGCCTCCGATGCGGGGCTGGAGGCGGTGACCAGCCCGCGCGACATTGAGAAGGTGAAGCGCGAACTGGCCGCCGCCGGCTACAATGGGGAGAAGGTGACGCTGATCGCGGCGTCCGACTTCCCGTCGCTGAATGCGCTCGCCCAGGTCGGCAACGACATGATGCGGCGCGCCGGGATGAATGTGGACTACATCTCCACCGACTGGGGCACCGTGGTCCAGCGACGCGCCAGCCGCGAGCCCGGCGATCGCGGCGGCTGGAACATGTTCTTCACCTTCTGGTCCGGCCTCGACATGTTCAATCCGGGCGTGCACCAGAGCCTGCGCGGCCATGGCCAGCAGGCATGGTTCGGCTGGCCGACGATTCCGCGCATCGAGGAGCTGCGCCAGGCCTGGTTCGAGGCGCCCGACCTCGCGGCGCAACAGGCGCTGGGACGGCAGATCCAGGAAGTGGCCTTCCAGGAAGTGCCCTACCTGCCGCTCGGCCAATATTTCCAGGCGACCGCCTATCGTCGCGACATCACCGGCGTGCTGAAGGGCCTGCCGCTGTTCTGGAACGTGCAGCGCGCCTGAACATGCCGACGGCGGAAGGGGTGCTGCGGCCCCTTCCGCCTGACTGCCCGGCGGTTGCGTCTTGCGGGAACGGCGCTGGGCTGGTCTGATCGTCTCTCGGGATGGCTTGAACGGGAGACTGGTATGCTTCGCAGGGATCTGCTGAAGACAGGCGCAGCTATTGGTGGTGCTGCCACACTGCCGAGCTTCGCCATCGCGCAGCCGGCGCAGAACCGCGTGTTGAAGATGGTGCCGCAGGCGAACCTGACCAGTCTGGACCCGGTCTGGACCACGGCGAACATCACGCGCAACCACGGCCACATGATCTATGACACGCTGTATGGGCTGGACGCACAGTTCCGCCCGCAGCCGCAGATGGCCGCGGGCCATGTGTCCGAGGATGGCGGGCGGCGCATCATCATCACGCTGCGCGACGGGCTGAAATTCCACGATGGCACGCCGGTGCTGGCGAAGGATGTGGTGGCCAGCGTCTCCCGCTGGATGAAGCGCAACCCGTTCGGCCAAAAGCTGGCGTCGCTGACGGATGAGCTGACGGCACTTGATGACAAGCGGCTGCAGTTCAGCCTGAAGCGGCCTTTCCCGCTGCTGTTCGCGGCCCTCGGCCAGGTCTCCAACAGCCCGGCCTTCATCATGCCGGAACGCCTGGCCAGCACGGATGCCTTCACGCAGATCAGGGAAGCCGTTGGCAGCGGGCCGTTCCGCTTCAAGGCGGATGAGTACAATTCCGGCTCGATGGTGGTGTACACCCGCAATGCGGATTACGTGCCGGTTGCATCCGGCACGCCGAGCCTGACGGCCGGGCCGAAGATCGTGCATTTCGACCGGGTCGAGTGGCACATCATCACGGATGCCGCGACCTCCGCCGCCGCCATCCAGACCGGCGAGATCGACTGGTACGAGCAGCCGCCGCCGGAGATCCAGCAGCTGCTGCGCCGCAACCGCAATGTGCGGATCGAGGCGATCGACCCGCTGCCGCTGACCGGCATCCTGCGCTTCAATCACCTGCACGCGCCCTTCGACAACAAGAAGCTGCGCCAGGCGATGCTGCCCGCGATCAGCCAGTCGGACTTCATGCAGGCGATCGTCGGCACCGATCCGGCCAATTTCAACGCGGCCACCGGCTTCTTCACGCCGGGCACGCCGATGGCCAATGACGCGGCGATGGCGGCCCTGACCGGCCCGCGCAGCATCGACCGCGCCAAAACACTGATGCGGGAAGCCGGCTACAACAACGAGGTGATGCGCCTGATCGGCCCGACCGACATCCTGGCGCCTTCCGCCATGACCCAGGTGGGTGCGGATCTGGTGCGGCGGATGGGCTTCAATGCGGATATCGTGCTGACCGACTGGGGCACCACCGTGCAGCGCCGCACCTCGCGGGAGCCGGTCTCGGCGGGTGGCTGGAGCATGCTGTTCACCGCCTTCTCCTCCTTCGACTTCGCCAACCCGGCGGCGCATTTCCCGCTGCGCGGCAATGGCACCGGGGCCTGGTTCGGTTGGCCCAACATTCCGAAGCTGGAGGAGCTGCGCGATGCCTGGTTCGAGGCACCGGATGCCGCCTCCGAACAGCGCCTCGGCCGGGAGATGCAGGAGGTGGCGATGGATGAGCTGCCCTACATCCCGGTCGGCGCCTACCTCTCCCTGACGGCACTGCGCAACAACCTGTCCGGCCGCGTGCCCGGGCTGGCGCTGTACTGGGGCATCAAGCGCGACTGAACAGCTTCACCAGACAGGGGATCGAAAAGATGATTGGACGGCGTGGATTGATGGCGGCTTCGGCCGCGGCGGTGGCGGCCCCCAGCGTGGTTTCGGCGCAGGGTGGCGCGGCACGAAGCCTGCGGGTGATTCCGCAGGCCAACCTGACCTCGGTGGACCCGGTCTGGACCACCGCGGTGGTCACCCGCAACCACGCCTTCATGATCTACGACCAGCTCTGCGCGCAGGACAGCAACGGCGAGATCAAGCCGCAGATGGTGGAGGGCTGGACCGTCTCCGACGACCAGCTCACCTGGACCTTCACGCTGCGCGAGGGCCTTGCCTTCCATGATGGGGAGAAGGTGCTGGCGAAGGATGCCGTCGCCTCCATCAAGCGCTGGGCGCGGCGCGATCCCTTCATGCAGGTGCTCAGCGCCGGCGTGGCGGATGTGGAGGCGATGGATGACCGTCGCTTCCGCTTCCGCCTGCACCGGCCGGTGCCGCTGCTGACCATGGCGCTCGGCCAGACGCAGTTCCCCTGCTTCATCATGCCGGAGCGCATCGCCAGCACGGATGCCTTCACCCAGATCCGGGAGACGGTGGGCAGCGGCCCGTTCAAATTCGTCCCCGGCGAGTGGAACCCCGGCCAGCGCGCCGTCTGGGCGAAGAACGAGGCCTATGTGCCGCGGCAGGAAGCCGTGGATGGCCTGGCCGGCGGCCGCCGTCCGAACATCGACCGCATCGAGTGGACCATCATCACGGACCCGGCGACCAGCGCCAATGCCATGATGCAGGGCGAGCAGGATTACTGGGAGTACCCGCTGCACGACCTGTTGCCGCTGTTGCGGCGGAACCGGGAAATGGTGGTACAGCAGCGCCTGATGGACGGCACCTATGGCGTCTGCCGCTTCAACACCTTGCAGCCGCCGTTCAACAACCCCGCCATTCGCCGCGCCGTCGCCATGGCGGTGGACCAGCGCGACTATCTGCGCGCCGTCGCCGGCAACGATCCGGATGGCTGGGGCGTGTGCGAGGGTGTCTTCACCTGTGGCACCGCGCTCGCCAATGAAAGCGGCAGCGAGATCCTGAAGACCCGCAACATCGAACGCGCCCGCGCCGCGTTGCGGGAGGCCGGGTACAATGGCGAGAAGGTGGTGCTGATCGCGCCCGGTGACTATCCGCAGATCAACGCGCTGTCGCTGGTCACGGCCGATATCCTGACGCGCATGGGCTTCAACCTCGAAGTCATCTCGACCGACTGGGGCACGCTGGTGCAGCGCCGCGCCAGCAAGGAACCGGTGGAGCGCGGTGGCTGGAGCATCATCCACACCACCTCCTCCGGCCAGTCGCTCGCGCTGCCGGTCTATCACCTGTTCCTGCGCGCCAATGCGGCGAATGCCTGGTTCGGCTGGCCGGATGAGCCGGAGATCGAGCGCTTGCGCGGTGAATGGGTGCAGACCGGCGACCCGGCGGAAAGCCGCCGCATCGCGGAACAACTGAACGCCAAGGCGATGGAGTCGATGTACTACATCCCGCTCGGCTTCTACTGGCAGCCGAGTGCCTGGCGCCGCAACGTCACCGGCGTATTCCGTGCGCCGGCCACTGTCTTCTGGAACATCGGCAAGGCTTGAGACCATGATGCAGACGACCAGGCGGAGCGTTCTCGGTGCGGCAGGGGCGGCGCTGGTCGCGCCCCGGCTGGCGTCGGCACAGGCACGGGCGAGCACGCTGCGCTTCGTGCCGCAGGCCAACCTCTCCAACATCGATCCGGTGTGGTCGACAGCCGTGGTGGTCCGCAACCACGGCCTGATGATCTACGACACGCTGTATGGCCTCGGCGCGGATTTCCAGCCGAAGCCGCAGATGGCGGCCGGCCATGAGATCAGCGATGAGGGGCGGCGCTGGACCATCACGCTGCGGCCGGGGCTGCGCTTCCATGATGGCACGCCGGTGCTGGCGCGGGATTGCGTGGCCTCCATCGCGCGCTGGTCGAAGCGGGATGTGCTGGGCCAGCGGCTGGATGGGCTGCTGGATGGCATGCGCGCCATCGACGACACGCGCTTCGAAATCCGCATGAAGAAGGCCTGGCCGGGCCTGGCCTTCGCATTGGGAAAACCCTCGGCCAATATCTGCGCCATCATGCCGGAACGCGTGGCGCAGACCGACCCGTTCCAGCAGATCCAGGATTTCACCGGCAGCGGGCCGTTCCGCTTCCTGCGCGACGAGTTCCGCGCCGGCGACCGGGTGCTTTATGCGAAGTTCGACGGCTACGAATCCCGCAACGAGCCGACGGATTTCCTGGCCGGCGGCAAGCCGGTGCATTTCGATCGGGTCGAGTGGCAGATCATGCCCGATCCCTCCACCGCCGCCGCCGCGTTGCAGAACAACGAGGTGGATTGGTGGGAGACGCCGCTGGCGGATCTGCTGCCGCTCTTGCGTCGCAACCGCGACATCGCGGTGGAGATGATCAGCTCGGCCGGCAATCTCGGCGTGCTGCGCTTCAACTTCCTGCATCCGCCCTTCGACAATGTCGCGGTGCGCCGTGCCATCCTGCCGGCGCTGGACCAGCGCGCCTTCATGGATGCGGCGATCGGCACCGACCCGGAGATGTCGCGCGTGCCGGCCGGTGCCTTCACGCCAGGCATGCCGCTTGCCAATGATGCAGGGCTGGAGGTTCTGTCCGGCCCGCGCAACCTGGCGGCGGCGCAGCGGGCGTTGCGCGAATCGGGCTATGCCGGGCAGCGGGTCGCGATGCTGTCGGGGACGGATATCCCGATCCTGCAGAACCTGTCCGTGGTGGCGGCGGATCTGTTGCAGCGCATCGGCTTCAATGTGGAATTGCAGGCGATGGATTGGGGCACGCATATCCAACGCCGCACCAACCGCGGCCCGGTGGAGCAGGGCGGCTGGAGCGCCTTCTGCACGACCTGGGAGGGTTTCGACGTCTCCGTTCCCGGCAGCCACCAGCCGATTCGCGGCCATGGCAGTGCCGCCTGGGCCGGCTGGCCCACCATCCCCCGCCTCGAGGAACTGCGCGAGGCGTGGTTCGAGGCGCCGGACCTGGCGGCGGAGAAGCGGATTGCGGAGGAGATGCAGCGCGTGGCGTGGCAGGAGGTGCCTTTCATCCCGCTCGGCCAGGTACTGCCCCGCATGGCGCATCGGCGCAGCATCACCGGCCTGGTGAAGGGCGGCCCGGCGCTGTTCTGGGGCGTGCGTCGCGCCTGACCCGGTCCGCCTGCCGCGGTGGCACGGCGTGTGCACCGCAACACGCCTGTATGCGCCAGCCCAGGATGAACGGTCCTGAACGCTGGCGCATCGCACAGGGATAAGGCAGGCTGCCTCTAACGAGGGCGTCTGGGATCAAGGGGCTTCAAAATATGGAACGCAGGTCATTCCTCAAGACCGGCCTTGCCGCCGGCAGTTTCGCGGCAATGGGCGGCCATGCCGCGCCGGCGCTGTCGCAGGGGGCGCGGGCGCGCACGCTGCGCTTCGTACCGCAGGCGAATCTTGCCAATTTCGACCCGATCTGGGGCACGCAGTATGTCGTGCGCAATGCATCGGCCATGGTGTGGGACACGCTGTATGGCGTGAACGACAAGCTCGAACCGCTGCCGCAGATGGTGGAGGGGGAGACGGTTTCCTCGGACGGCCTCACCTGGACCTTCAAGCTGCGCGCCGGGCTGCGCTTCCATGACGGCACGCCGGTGCTGGCGAAGGATGTCGTCGCCTCCATCGCCCGCTGGGCACCGCGCGACCCGATGGGCCAGATGGTGCGCGCCATCCAGAAGGAACTGGTGGCGGTGGATGACACCACCTTCCGCTGGGTGCTGGGCAGCCCCTATCCGAAGCTGAAATACGCGCTCGGCAAGACCAACACGCCGATCTGCTTCATCATGCCGGAACGGATCGCGACGAAGTTCGACAGCTTCACGCAGATCGATGAGTATGTCGGCTCCGGCCCGATGCGCTTCATCCGCAACGAATGGGTGCCTGGCGCCTCCGCCGTGTTCCAGAAGTTCGACCAGTACGTGCCGCGCGAAGGCACGCCGAGCTGGCTGTCCGGCGGCAAGGTGATGGGCGTGGACCGCGTGGAATGGGTGGTGATGCCGGACCCGGCCACCGCCGCCGCCGCCCTGCAGAACGGCGAGGTGGATTGGTGGGAGAACCCGATCACCGACCTGGTGCCGCTGATGCGCCGCAACCGGAATATCCGCCTGGATATCGCGGACCCGCTGGGCAACATCGGCAGCTTCCGCATGAACCATCTGCATGCGCCGTTCAATTCCAAGAAGATCCGCCAGGCGGTTCTCGCGGCGATGAGCCAGGAAGACTACATGCGCGCGCTCGTCGGTAATGACGATGCGCTGTGGAAGGCACTGCCGGGCTTCTTCACACCGGGCACGCCAGCCTATACGGAAGCGGGCGGCGACATCCTGAAGGGCCCGCGCAACATGGACCTGGCCAAGCGCCTGTTGCAGGAAGGCGGCTACAACAACGAGCCGGTGATCTGCATCGTGGCGCAGGACCAGCCCATCACGAAGGCGCAGGGCGACATCACGGCGGACCTGCTGAAGCGCATGGGCATGAATGTGGACTTCATCGCGACGGATTGGGGCACCACCGGCCAGCGGCGCGCCATGAAGAACCCGCCGGCGAATGGCGGCTGGAGCATGTTCCACACCTGGCATGCCGGCGCGGATTGCGTGAACCCGGCCGCCTACAACGCGGTTCGCGGCACCGGCCAGAGTGCCTGGTTCGGCTGGCCGGAATCGAAGGGCGTCGAGGACGGCGTGGCCGAATGGTTCGCCGCCCCCAACGCGGCGGCGGAAAAGGTGGCGATGGACAAGATCAACACCGCCGCGATCGATGACGTGGTCTATGCGCCGACCGGCTTCTTCCTGGGCTACACGGCCTGGCGCAGCAACGTGACCGGCATCCAGAAGGGCCCGCTGCCCTTCTTCTGGGGCGTCAACAAGGCCTGATGACAGATTGCATCCGGGCCGGGCGAAGACCCGGCCCGGATGCACCGATGAACCGAAAGGTCTGATAAGCGGATGTTTGCCTATATTGTCCGAAGAGTTCTCGCCACCATCCCGGTGATGGCGATCGTCGCGTTGTTCGTCTTCTCGCTGCTCTACATCGCGCCGGGTGATCCCGCCGCGGTGATCGCGGGGGACCAGGCCACGCCGGACGATGTGGAGCGCATCCGCGCCAGCCTCGGCCTGGACCGCCCCTATCTGGTGCGGTTCGGTGCCTGGGTTTGGGACATCGCGCGTGGTGACCTCGGCGTGTCGATCTTCACCAATCTGCCGGTCAGCACCATGATCCAGCAGCGGATCGAGCCGACCCTTTCCTTGATGGTCGTGACGCTGATCCTGGCGATCTCCATTGCCATCCCGATGGGGGTGTTGGCCGCCCAGCGGCAGGGCACCTGGATCGACCGCGCGGTGATGGGCTTCGCCGTGCTCGGCTTTTCCGTGCCGGTCTTCGTCGTGGGCTATATGCTGGCCTATATCTTCGCGCTGGAACTGGATTGGCTGCCGGTGCAGGGCTACACGCCGTTCTCTCGCGGCTTCTGGCCGTGGCTTGAGAATCTCATCCTGCCCGCCGTCGCGCTCGGCAGCGTGTACATCGCGCTCATCGCGCGCATCACGCGCGCCACGATGCTGGAGGTCCTGCAGCAGGACTACATCCGCACGGCCCGCGCCAAGGGCGTCAACCAGTCCGGCATCCTGTTCCTGCATGCGTTGAAGAATGCGGCCGTGCCGGTCATCACCATCATCGGCATCGGCCTGGCCGGGCTGATCGGCGGCGCCGTGGTGACGGAAAGCGTCTTCGCCATTCCGGGTCTCGGCCGCCTGACGGTGGATGCGATCCTGCGTCGCGACTACCCGGTGATCCAGGGCGTCGTGCTGCTGTTCAGCTTCGTCTATGTGCTGGTCAACCTTGCCATCGACCTCGCCTACACCCTGTTCGACCCGAGGATCCGGTATTGAGCACCACCACTCTCCCCCCTGGGGTCAACGCGGCTGTCCCGATGCAGGACATCATGCCGCCGGTCCGCGCGCGCGGTGGCGTGTTCGGCTACATTCGCCGCAACCCGACCATCGCCGTCGGCGGGTTCCTGGTGTTTGCGATGATCTTCATCGCCGTCTTCGCGCCCTTCCTGACCAGCAAGGACCCGACGGCGCTCGCACCCGCGCTGCGCACGCGGGAGCCTTCGGCGCAGTTCTGGTTCGGCAGCGACATGCTGGGGCGGGACATCTATTCGCGCGTGCTCTACGGCGCCCGCGTCTCCCTGACCGTGGGCTTTGCGGTGGCGTTCTTTGCCTCCGTCATCGGGCTGTTCATCGGCCTGGTCTCCGGCTTCATCCGGGTGGCGGACAGCATCATCATGCGGATCATGGATGGCATCATGTCCATCCCGTCCATCCTGCTGGCGATCGCGCTGATGGCACTGACCCGCGGCAGCGTCGGCAATGTGATCCTGGCCATCACCATCGCCGAAGTGCCGCGCGTCGCCCGCCTGGTGCGTGGCGTAGTGCTGTCGCTGCGCGAGCAGCCCTATGTGGATGCGGCGGTGGCGTCGGGCACCCGCACGCCGATGATCATCATCCGCCACATCCTGCCCAACACGCTGGCGCCGATGACCGTGCAGGCCACCTATATCTGCGCGAGCGCCATGATCACGGAGGCGATCCTGTCCTTCATCGGGGCCGGCACGCCGCCCATCATCCCGTCCTGGGGCAACATCATGGCGGAGGGCCGCGCGCTCTGGCAGGTGAAGCCCTACATCGTATTCTTCCCGGCGCTGTTCCTGTCCATCACCGTGCTGGCCGTGAACCTGCTGGGCGACGGGCTGCGCGATGCGCTCGACCCGCGCATGGCCAAGAGGCTCTAAGCAATATGGCACTTCTCGAAGTCGATGCGCTGCAGACGCATTTCCGCTCGCCGGACGGCATCAACCGTGCCGTCGATGGTGTCTCCTTCCATGTGAATGCCGGGGAGACACTGGCGATCGTGGGCGAAAGCGGGTGCGGCAAGTCCGTTACCGCCATGTCCATCCTCAGGCTGATCCCGGAGCCGCCCGGCAAGATCGCCGGCGCCATCCGCTTCAACGGCAAGAACCTGCTGGAAGCGACGGACAAGGAGATGCGGGCGATCCGCGGCAACGAGATCAGCATGATCTTCCAGGAGCCGATGACCAGCCTGAACCCGGTGCTGACCGTGGGCCGCCAGATCGGCGAGACGCTGCGCCTCCATCAGGGCCTGTCCGCCCAGGCCGCGGAGGACCGGGCCGTGGATATGCTGAACCTGGTCGGCATTCCGGAGGCCAAGCGCCGGGTGAAGGAATATCCGCATCAGCTTTCGGGCGGCATGCGCCAGCGCGTGATGATCGCCATCGCGCTGGCCTGCAACCCGAAGCTGCTGATCGCGGATGAGCCGACCACGGCGCTGGATGTGACCATCCAGGCGCAGATCCTGGATCTGATGCGGGACCTGAAGCACCGCGTCGGCGCGGCCATCGTGCTGATCACCCACGATCTCGGCGTGGTGGCGGAGGTCGCGGAGCGCGTCGTCGTCATGTATGCCGGCAAGAAGGTGGAGGAGGCGCCGGTGCACGCGCTGTTCAACCGCCCGCGCCATCCCTACACCCAGGGCCTGCTCGGCTCCGTGCCGAAGCTCGGCTCTTCGCTCACCGGGGAGGCGACGCGACTGGCGGAGATCCCCGGCCTGGTGCCGAGCCTGAAGCAGAAGATCCAGGGCTGCGTCTTCGCCACGCGCTGCGCGCACGCCACCGACCTCTGCACCGCCTTCGCGCCGGCGCTGGAGGAGAAGGCGCCGGGGCATGTCGCCGCCTGCCACTATGCCTTGCGTGAAGGGGCACTTGCCGCATGAGCACCGTGCCCCTGTTGCAGGTCAACGACCTGAAGAAGCACTTCCCGATCCATGGCGGCTTCTTCGGCGGCGTCACCGCCAAGGTGTATGCGGTGGATGGCATCTCCTTCGACATCGCGAAGGGGGAAACCCTGTCCCTCGTGGGCGAATCGGGCTGCGGCAAATCCACCGTCGGCAAGGCGCTGCTGCGGCTGTTTCCGCTGACCGATGGCCAGGTGATCCTGGACGGCACCCGCATCGATGACATGCCAAGCAGCACGCTGCGGCCGCTGCGGCGGCGGATGCAGGTGGTGTTCCAGGACCCCTTCAGCTCGCTGAACCCGCGCATGCGGGTGCGCGACATCCTGGCCGAGCCGATCCGCAATTTCGGCCTGGCCAAGAACTCCGCCGATCTGGAAGCGCGGCTGGTGGCGCTGATGGACAAGGTACGGCTGCCGAAGGATGCGATCAACCGCTGGCCGCATGAATTCTCCGGCGGCCAGCGCCAGCGCATCGGCATCGCGCGCGCCCTGGCCGGGGAACCGGACCTGATCATCTGCGACGAGGCGGTCTCCGCGCTCGACGTCTCGGTGAAGGCGCAGATCGTCAACCTGCTGCAGGACCTGCAGAAGGACCTCGGCCTGGCCATGCTGTTCATCAGCCACGATCTGGCGATCGTGGAGCATATGACGCACCGGGTCGCGGTGATGTATCTCGGCAAGATCGTGGAGGTTGCACCGCGCCGCAGCCTGTTCGCCGCGCCGAAGCATCCCTACACGGAAGCGCTGCTGTCCGCCGTGCCGCAGCCGACGCCGGGCATCCAGCGGGAGCGGGTCATCCTGAAGGGCGATGTGCCCAGCCCGATCAACCCCCCCAAGGGCTGCCGCTTCCATACCCGCTGCCCCTACGCCTTCGATCGTTGCCGATCGGAGGAGCCGGTCCTGCGACCGATCCGGGACACGCTGGGGGAGGGGCATGTCAGCGCCTGCCACCTGCACGACCTGCCGCCGGCGGAGAATCCGCTCTCGGGGGCCAAGGGCGCCGCACTTCTGGCGGTGGGCTGACGGTTTCGCCATCGCCACGCTTGACGAGGCGCGGGACCGGGACGACTCTCCGATGTCAGGGCGGCCCCCAACCGGGGGCCGGCAGGCGAAAATTCGGGGAGAGGCGCGATGCCGCAGGTGACACTGACGGTCAACGGCACGAAACACACGGTTGAGGTCGAGGCCCGCACCCTGCTGGTCGAGACGCTGCGGGAGCAGCTTCGCCTCACCGGCACCCATGTCGGCTGTGATACCAGCCAGTGCGGCGCCTGCGTCGTCCACATGGGCGGCGACAGCGTGAAGTCCTGCACCATCCTGTCCGTCCAGTGCGACGGCAGCGACATC
>NZ_JAUYTS010000104.1 GCF_030695085.1 Falsiroseomonas sp.
TGTGGGCAGCGGGCGCGAATTGGCACGGTTGAGCCAGGAGCACGATGCCTACCGCTGGATCTGCGGGGGCGTCTCGGTGGACTACCACGCGCCAGTCAGCTGACTGCTGCAGGTGATCGCGCTCGGCTGAAGCCGACACCATTTTTATCAGGAAATTGACAGCCGTTCACACCGGCTTCCTACTGCATGGAAAGTGTCACTTTCTGCCAACTCAATGGAGTCCACATGCCATTGAGCACGCCTTGGCAACTGCACTACCGTACCTCCCATGCTGCTACACATCACCTCGCCCTCCGCCATGGACCTTCCCGAATTCAATCCACCTACTTCAGCTGCTCCTGCCACGCATGCCACCGGAGCACCCCTGGCAGGTGTGAAAGTGCTTGACCTCACCCGACTTTTGCCCGGGCCCATGTGCACGCTGCACTTGGCCGACCTGGGTGCCGACGTGATCAAGATCGAGGACGCCGGCGCGGGCGATTACGCTTCAGCACCGGTGCGCGACATGGTCAATCGTAACAAGCGGGGCATACGGCTAGATCTCAAGCACCCCCAAGGCGTGGCCGCGCTGCTGTCGCTCTGCGAAAGCGCCGATGTGCTGGTGGAAGGCTTTCGCCCGGGAGTGATGGAGCGACTGGGCGTGGGCTGGGCCGCGGTGCATGCGCACAACCCCCGGCTGGTTTTCGCCAGCATCAGCGGCTACGGACAGAGTGGCCCGCTGCGCAACGAGCCTGGTCACGACATGAACTACAGCGCGCTGGTGGGCGTGGCCGACCAGATGGGAAGTCCTTCGGGTGAGCTGGCCTTGTCCAATGTGCCGGTGGCCGACCTGCTGGGGGGCACCATGACAGCGGTCATGGGCATACTGGCGGCCCTGTTCGATGCCACGCGCACGGGCAGGGGCCGGCACGTGGACATCGCCATCGCCGACGGCCTGCTGGCCCATGCCGTGCTGCCCATGGCCGCGGTGCACCGCGAAGGCCGGCCGCGCGCGGCCAGCAGCGACCGCCTTACGGGCTTGCTGCCCTGCTACGCCTTCTACGAAACAGCCGATGGCCGCTTCCTGGCGGTGGGTGCGCTGGAGCGTAAGTTCTGGGACGCGTTCTGCCAATGCCTGGGTCGCGAAGACCTGCAGGCGCAGCATGTGCCCGCTTCGCCCGAGGATTCGATGCGCCTGCGGGCCGAAGTGGCCAGGATCCTGCGCGCTCAGCCGCTGGCGCACTGGCAGGGCCTGTTCGAACATGCCCAGTGCTGTGTGACGCCTGTGCTGCGGCTGGACGAAGCGCTCGCGCACCCGCACTTCGTGGCGCGCGGCATGACGGTGGAGGTACACGGTGCCAATGGCCAGGTCATGCGACAGCTGGCCTGCCCGGTGCGCATGAGCGACTTTGAATTCCGCGTGGTGCGCCCGGCACCGCGACCCGGCGAGCACACCGACGAGGTGTTGCAGGAATCCGGCTGGAGCGAGCAGCGCGTGGCAGACTTGCGGGCGTTGGGCGTGCTCGGATAAAACCGCTTCATCCAGCCTGCATGCGCGCGTCCGCGCAACGGTCCATGGCAGCCTCCACCTACCTCTCTCCGATCCAGCACACCATCGCCATTCCGCAGGTGATCCAGATCCTGCAGGGCGTGCGTTCGCGTGGCCTAGACTGGGAGCGGGTGCTGCGGCGGGCCAGCATTGCGCCAGCGCTGCTGGAGTCGCCCTTGTCCCGCGTTACCCAGGCGCAGTATGCGCGGCTGATCTTCGAACTGCGCCGCCTCACGCGCGACGAGCTCTGGGGCCTGTGCGCGCACCCTTTGCCGATGGGCAGCTTTGCCATGGGATGCGAACTGCTGGTGCACTGCAAGACCCTGGGTGAGGCCATGCACACCGGCCTGCGTTACTACCACCAGCAGTTGCACGACTTCGTGCCGCGCCTGCAGGTGAGCGAGGGCATGGCCACCTGTCGCCTGAGCGCGCGTGGCCCGGCCAATGCCGGCCTGATCTACGCCCAGCGTGTGTTCATGTTCTTCAGCTTTGGCCTGGCGTGCTGGCTGGTGGCGCGGCGCATTCCCTTGCGCGAGGTGATCTACACCCACCCGGAATCCGGTCTGCGCAGCGACGCTTCGCGCCTGTTTCAGGCGCCCGTGCGCTTCCAGCCCGACTGGATGGGCTACCGTTTCGACGCGCGCTGGCTGGAGCTTCCCGTGGTGCAGAACCGGGAGAGCCTGCGCGAATTCCTGCAGCAGGCGCCCACCAGTCTGCTGGTGAAATACCGCGACCAGACCAGCCTGACCGAGCGCATTCGCCGCCTGCTGCGGCGCTACCTGGCCGAAGACATGCCCTCGCTCGACGAAGTGAGCCAATCGCTGGCGATGACGCCGCAGACCCTGCGGCGCCATCTGCAGCGCGAAGGCCAGGGCTACCAGGCCATCAAGGACAGCCTGCGCCGCGACGTGGCCGTGGAGTACCTGTCGCAGCCCGACCTCACGCTGCTGGACATCGCCAACCGGCTGGGCTTTTCGGAAGCCAGCACCTTCCACCGCGCCTTCAAGGGCTGGACCGGACTGGCGCCGGGCGTGTACCGGCAACGCCGTCTGCAAGCGCAGGCACCCACTCAGGCGGACGCCGCAGCAGGCGACTGACGCGCATCGGCAAGGTCCTGCGGATCGCGGCAGACTGAGCGTTTCTGCCAATCATTTTGGGCCTATCCGTTATTGGCCGCAGCGCCCCCGGCGCCCAAACTCGGGTCATTGTTTTTGACATGAGGACACCCGATGAGCCAGATGCGCAGACCCGTTCACGTCGTGGGCGTGGGCATGATTCCCTTCACCAAACCCGGCGCCAGCGAGCCCTACACCGTCATGGGTGCGCGGGCCGCACAGGCCGCGCTGGCCGACGCGGGCGTGGACTACGCCGAGGTGCAGCAGGCCTATGTGGGCTACGTGTACGGTGACTCCACCGCCGGCCAGGCCGCCATCTACGGCGTGGGCCTGAGCGGCATACCAGTCTTCAACGTCAACAACAATTGCTCTACCGGCTCCAGTGCGCTGTTCCTGGCGCGCCAGGCGGTGGAGAGCGGCATGATCGAATGCGCCATTGCGCTGGGCTTCGAGCAGATGGTGCCGGGCGCGCTCAAGGGCGCTTACGACGACCGGCCTTCGCCCATGGCGCGCTTCGCCGACGTGATGACCGAGCATCAGGGCTTCGAGGCCGGCGTGCCCCGCGCCGCACAGTTTTTCGGCGGCGCCGGGCGCGACTACATGGCGCAGTACGGCATCCGCGCCGACACCTTCGGCCGCATCTCGGTCAAGGCGCGCCAGCACGCCGCACGCAACCCACTCGCTGTGTTCCGCCAGACCCTCACGCTCGACGAGGTGATGGCCGCGCCCACCGTGTTCGACCCCATGACACGCTTCCAGTGCTGCCCGCCCACCTGCGGTGCCGCAGCGGCCATCGTGTGTTCGGCCGAGTTCGCCAAGAAGCACGGGCTGGACGCCAGCGTGGTGATCGCCGCCCAGGCCATGACCACCGACACGCCCAGCACCTTCGAGACAGGCGACATGCGCAAGGTCGTGGGCTACGACATGACCGCAGCCGCCGCGCAGCAGGTGTACGAGGACGCCGGCATCGGCCCCGATGACCTGGACGTGGTGGAACTGCACGACTGCTTCACTGCCAACGAACTCATCACCTATGAAGCCCTGGGCCTGACACCCGAAGGCACGGCCGAGCGCTTCATCGTGGAAGGCGACAACACCTACGGCGGTCGCATCGTCACCAACCCGTCGGGCGGGTTGCTGTCCAAGGGCCACCCGCTGGGCGCCACCGGGCTGGCGCAGTGCGCCGAACTGGTGTGGCAACTGCGCGGTCAGGCCGAGCAGCGGCAGGTGGAAGGCGCGCGGCTGGCGCTGCAGCACAACCTGGGGCTGGGCGGGGCCTGCGTGGTCACGCTGTACGCCAAGGCCTGAGGAGCCAGGCCATGATCGATCGAAAGTACATCGGCCACACCATGGCTCCCTTCAAAGTCGCGGTGGAAGCGGGGCGACTGCGCTTCTTCGCCAAGGCCACCGGACAGACCGATCCTGTCTACAGCCAGGATGAAGCGGCGCGAGCCGCAGGCCACCCCGGCCTGCCCGTGCCGCCCACCTTCCTGTTCTGCCTCGAAATGGAGTCGCCCGATCCGGCCGCCATCCGCAACCTGCTGGGACTGGACTACAAGCGCCTGCTGCACGGCGAGCAGGGCTTCACCTACCACCGCATGGCCCATGCGGGCGACGTGCTGAGCTTCGAGCAGCGCATTGAAGACATCTACGACAAGAAAGGCGGCGCGCTGGAATTCGTGGTGCGCAAGACGCGCGTGAGCAACCAGCGGGGCGAACACGTGGCCGATCTGCGTGGCGTCACGGTCATGCGCCAGCCGGAAAAGGAGAGCGCATGAACACCGTGACACCTGTTCGCTTTGACAACGTCAATGTGGGCGATGCGCTGCCGGCGCTGGACCTTCCGCCCCTGAGCCGCCTGACCCTGGCGCTCTACTGCGGCGCCTCGGGCGACCACAACCCCATTCACGTGGACCTGGACTTTGCAAAAGAAGCCGGCATGCCCGACGTGTTCGCCCACGGCATGTTGTCCATGGCCTGGCTGGGGCGTGCGCTGACCGACTGGGTGCCCCAGTCTGCCTTGCGCGACTTCAACGTGCGCTTCGCCGCCATCACCCATGTGGGCGAAAGCATCCGCTGCACCGGCACGGTGACCGAAAAATTCGAGCACGACGGTGAACGCCTCGTGCGTGTGAGCCTGGCCACCACCAACGAGGCCGGCGTGCAAAAACTGCTGGGTGAGGCTGTTCTGAGCCTGCCCTGAAACCTCCACACAAAGGAAATCCGACATGACCCAAAAACTCGAAGGCAAGGTGGCCCTGGTGTCCGGCTCTGGCCGGGGCATTGGCCGCGAGATCGCTCTCAAGCTCGCCAGCGAAGGCGCCCGTGTGGTGATCAACGACCTGGACGCCGCACCGGCCGAACAGACCGTGGCCGACATCGTTTCGCGCGGCGGCCAGGCCGTGGCCTGCGTGGGCAGCGTGACCGATGCCGACTTTGGCGACAAGTTCGTGAAGACCGCGCTGGACGCCTTCGGGGGCGTCGACATCATCGTCAACAACGCCGGCTACACCTGGGACAACGTGGTGCAGAAGATGAGCGACGAACAATGGGAAGCCATGCTCGCGGTGCACCTGACGGCGCCGTTCCGCATCCTGCGCGCAGCCTCCGGCTTCATCCGTGATGCAGCCAAACGCGAGGCCGAAGCGGGTGCGCCGGTGTTCCGCAAGGTGGTGAACATCTCGTCCACCTCGGGCGTGTACGGCAACGCCGGCCAGGCCAATTACGCGGCGGCCAAGGCGGGCATCAACGGCCTGACCAAGGCCATGGCCAAGGAATGGGGTCGCTACAAGGTCAACGTCAACAGCGTGGCCTTCGGCCTGATCATGACGCGCCTGACCGAAGCCGCGGCCGATGCCGACGCGAAGATCGACATCGCCGGCCAGCAGATCAAGGTGGGCGTGAACCCGCAGGTGCTCAAGAACGCCGAAGCGCTGATCCCGCTGGGCCGTGGCGGCACACCCGAAGAAGCGGCGGGCTCGGTGTACCTGTTCTGCATCCCCGAATCGGACTACGTCAGCGGCCAGACGCTGATCTGCTCCGGTGGCCTGACGGGCATGTGATGAGCATGTTGCCCCGCCTGTTGCAGCATCCCTGGATGGATGCGGAGATCGAGAGCTTCCGCGAGCAGGTCCGCCGTTGTGTGGCGGACAAGCTGGTGCCGCGGCTCGACACCTGGCGCCGCC
>NZ_JAUYTS010000173.1 GCF_030695085.1 Falsiroseomonas sp.
GCTCGGCGGCGCCCCGCGCTCGCGATGCGAAAGCGTCCCGCAGCCCACCGCATAAGAGCAATGGTCGCCGAGACTGATGGGAAGGGCGAACGGCACGTGGACGTGGCCCGTGGCGATCAGGTCAACGCCGGCTTCGGCGAAGATCTGGGCCGCGGCGGCGCCGCGCTTGACGTCGCCGGTCATCGGCGCGCCGATCATCTCGACCAGCGGATGGTGACAGGCCAGCACCCGCAAGGCCCCGACCGGCGCCTGGCGCAGGGCCTCGGCCGCCTTGCGAGTCTGATCCAGGTCGATGACCCCCTTGGACCAGTTGGGCCGCGCCTGCCAGCCGCGGGCGGTGACGACGCCACGAACCATCAGGTTGGGGCTGAGGAATTCATGATCGTGGGCAGGGTGGCCGGTCGCGCGCTCGAACGCCTTCCATGGACTGAATAGTCGCGCGGCCAGGCTCCAGTAGGGCACGTCGTGATTGCCAACGATAACGAAGCGCGGGTCTGGCATATCGCTGATCCAGCGTCCGGCGGCCTGGAACTCGGCCGGAAAACCCTGCTGGGTGATGTCGCCGGTGATCAGCACGAGGTCCGGCGCAGTCGCATGAGCGTAGTCCAGGGCCGCGGCGCAGGCGTCCTTGTGCTCGCAGCCAAAATGAATGTCGGAGAACTGGAGGATGCGACCCACTAGACGCTGTCCTCCGCCGTCGACGGATTCGGCGCGAGCGCGCGAAAGGCCGTCCGTATGAAGCGCACGCGGGCCTCGTGACGGAGGTGGACAGGCTCGCCATCGATGACGGCCGGTATCCGGGACCGCGCCCGGATCGTGGCCTGCTGGATCGCCTTGGTGGTCACCGCCGGGTCCTGGCGCCAGTCGTCGAACACCGCGTGGGCCGCCAGGCGAAAGGCCTGAACGGCGTCGGCGGGGTCCATCGCGGCGGCCTCAAGGCCCGTGCTCTCCTCCATCGCCCTGGAGATCATCGGGCTTATGAACACCATGGCCTGGGCGCGACGTTCAGGGCGGCCGTCCAGAGAGCAACGCAATCGCCCGGAAAAGGCGCGCCGCAAGGCCCGCTTCCCATAGGCCCAGGCGAGGCCGAACTTGCCTTCGCGCACCGCTTCCCGCGCCGGCGCCCAGAGCGCCGGAGACCCGAGGATCGCGGCGCAATAGAAGGCCTGCTGGATCTGGCCGTCCGACACTTCGCCGCCGGCGACATTCTGGGGCGCGCCCTCTTCCAGCGCCCGCCTCAACGCCTCGGGCCAGTCGGCCGTACCGTACAGGGCCTTGGGCAGCATGTTCATGGTCCCGCCCGGCAGCGGCGCAATCAAGGGCCCGTCCGGTCCCGCGCGCGAGGCGATGGTCCCTGCGGTGCCGTCGCCGGCCAGGACAAACAGGACGTCCGGCCGGTCCGCGAGCGCCGCCTCGATCTGGGCGTCGAACGTCCCGCCCTCAAGGGCCACCACCGTCGCCTCGCAGGCATAGTCGGCCAGAATGCCCTCTGCCTCCTCCACGGCGTTCGGACCGACACTGCCGGCCAGGGGATTGACCAGGACAGTGATCCGCTCAAGAGGCACGTGCGGACTCAGCGGGCGCGCGCCGGAACCCGCGCCTTCAGGCGCGCCTGCAGGATCAGCGGCGGGTGTCAGGGTCTCGGTCATGCCGCCCGAACGTCCCGGCCGGTGCGATGTTCCGGCCGGAGACGGTCAAGCGTCACTATTGCTTCTTGAGCTCGTCCGAAGCGGCCGCAGCGGCGGCCTGGGCGGCGTCACCGGCCTTCCCGGCGGCGGCGCCCGTGGCATCGGCCGCTTCGCCGGCCACGCGCGGACCCTCGCCCCTGATCGTTCCGATCCCCTTGGCGATCCAGCCGTCCATGATCGCGCCGCCCTCGGCCAGCGACTGCTCCTTGACGCCCAACACCGCGGTCAGCGCACCGAACAGCGCCAGCAGGCTCACAAGGATACCCAGCAGCGGATTGCGGGAGCGCCGTCGGCTGCGGG
>NZ_JAUYTS010000175.1 GCF_030695085.1 Falsiroseomonas sp.
TGGCGTCATCCACCAGCACGAAGTCGGTGAAGGTGCCGCCGACATCGACGCCGATGCGACAGGGGCGTGCGGGGGTCGTCATGCCCCCTGGCGCCCAGCTTCCATGCGGCAGCAACTGCGGCGGCCATTTAGCCGCCCAGCCGGTGCGGACTGCACCGGCTGCGGGTCGGACATCACATAAGTCGCGCTCATTCAGGCTTGATCCCCGCCGTCTGCACCACGTCGCGCCAGCGCGCCGTCTCATTCACCAGCATGGTCCGGAAGGCATCCGGGCCGAGTTGCAGGCGTTCCAGACCCAGCGCCGGCAGCCGCGCCTGCACGGACTCGCTTGCCATGGATTTGTCGATGGCCTGCTGAAGCCGCGCCACGATGGGCGCCGGGATGCCGGCCGGGCCGAGCACCCCCCACCAGAAGCCGGCCACCAGATCCACACCCTGTTCGCGCAGCGTCGGCACATCCGGCATCGCCGGCAGGCGCTGTTCCGCCGCCACGCCGATGACGCGCATCTGCCCGGCCGCGACCAGCGGCGCGGCGGTGGCCATCGCCTGGATCATCGCCTGCACCGTGCCGTTCAGCACATCCGGCAGCGCCGCGCCGGTGCCGCGATAGGGCACATGCGTCACCTTCACGCCGCTGCGCATCTGCAGCAACTCGATCATCAGATGGGTGCTGGTGGCGGTGCCGCCGGAGGCGATGTTCACCGCCTCCGGCCGCGCCCGCGCCGCCTCCAGCAGATCCCGCGTGGTGCGGAAGGGCGAATTGCTCGCCACCACCAGCAGCGCCGGGGCCACGCCGAGCGTGGCGATGGGGGTGAAATCGCGCGCCGTGTCGAAGGCCACGGCCTGGCCGACGGCGGCCTGCACGGCCGGGATCGTCGCCAGCGGCGTGTCGCCCAACAGCAGGGTCAGGCCGTCCGGCGCGCTGCGCATCACCGCCTCCGCGCCGATCTGGCTGCCGGCGCCGGCGCGGTTCTCCACCACCACGGGCTGGCCCAGCTCCGCCCCCAGCGGCGTCGCCAACAGCCGGCCGAGCGTGTCCGATCCGCCGCCGGGTGCGAAGGGCACGATCATCCGCACCGGGCGCGTCGGCCAGTTGGCCTGGGCCTGGGCTGCGAAGGGCACGGCCGCGAAGGCGGCCGCCAGGGCACGACGGGTGAGCTTCATTGTCATTGGTTTTTCCTCCCGTAGTCGCGTTGCGCCCCTTCGGGCGTGACGTAGCCATCAACGATGTCGCGCTGCACGGCGGCCGGATCGCGCGCGACCGGGTCGCCATAGCCGCCGCCACCGCCGAGATGCATGGTCAGCCGGTCCCCCGGCGCCAGCATGGTGCGCGATTTCGGATGCGGCTTGCGACCATCCTGCAACTGCACCAGCGCCGGCGCGCCCGGCCCCGCGCCATCCAGCCCGCCGGCCGGGTGCTTCATCCGGTCCGAGATCAGCGAAAGCCGCACCGGCTGGTCGGTCATCACCTCCAGCTCGATCTCCTGGCCCAGCCCGCCGCGGAATTGCCCCGGCCCGCCACTGTCCACCAGCAGGTCCTTGCGCCAGACCAGGATGGGGGCGGAGGCTTCGAACGCCTCGATCGAGCCGGAGCCCGAATTGGTTGGGAAGGCGGTCGTGTTCAGCCCATCCCTGCCCTGCGTCGCACCCATGCCGCCGCTGCCGAACAGCACCTGGCTGAAGCGATCGCCGCGGTCATCCTGTCCCGTATAGACCGGCCGCGGCGCCGGGGAGGCGCTGTCCGCCACCACCAGCCCCGGCGCGATCTGCGCCAGGCATTTGTACAGCGCGCCCGAGAGGAACAGCCCCGTCAGATGCCGCGCATTCACCGCCGCCGGCCAGCGCGGGTTGAGGATGCTGCCCTCCGGCGCCGTCACGCCGATGGCGCGGTAGCTGCCCTCATTCCGTGGGGTCATCGGGTCCAGCGCGCATTTCAGCGGGTAGACGGTGTAGGCGTAGGTGTAGTTCATCACGCTGTTCAGCCCGCGCGCGATCTGCGCGGATGTGCCGGCGTAGTCCACGCTCAGGCTGTCGCCCGCGATGGTCAGCGCGCATTGGATGCGCGTTTCCGCATCCTCATAGCCATCGGCGAAGACAGTGCCGTGCCAGGTGCCATCCGGCAGCGCCGCGATTGCCTGGCGCATCGCGCCATCGGCACGCGCCTGCAGGGTGGCGGACAGCGCCGTGAGGTCGGCGAGGCCGGTATCGGCCAGGAACTCCACCACCCGACGGGCGCAGACGGTGATGGCGGTGATCTGCGCCTGGATGTCGCCCATCACCTGGTCCGGCACGCGGACATTGCCGCGGATGAAGCGCACCACCTCCCGGTTCTCCTGGCCCGCGACCAGGAATTTCGTCGGTGGAATCCGCAGCCCTTCCTCGAACACCTCCGTGCAATCTGCCGACCACAGCGTGCCGCCGATATCCGGCATGTGCGAAGTCGCGCCCGCGAACGCCACCAGCTTGCCTTGATGGAACACCGGCATCGCCGTGGTGATATCCAGCAGATGCCCCGTGCCCATCCAGGGGTCGTTGGTCATCAGCACATCGCCCGGACGCAGCTCCTCCAGCGGATACTCCGCCAGCATGTGCTTCAGCGTGCGCGGCAGCAGGCCGACGAAGCTCGGGATGCCGATGGAATTCTCCGCCAGGCTGTTGCCCTCCGCATCCATCAGCACCGTGGCGAAATCGTTGGATTCCCGCACGATGGTGGAAAACGAGGTCCGCAGCAGCGCCGCCGCCGCCTCATCGGCGATCGAGATCAGCCGGCTCCACAGGATCTGCAGCGTGACGGGGTCGAAATGCATCTTTGCGAAGTGCTCCAGCCAGGAGGTGCAGTCTGGCCCCGGCTTGGCGCCCCCGGTAGCAACCCATTAAGGTGCCTAGCCATGAGCCTACCTCAAGGCGTGTCCGGCCTGCCCCTGCAAGCGCTGCGCGTGTTCGACGCCGCCGCCCGCCACCTGAACATGGCCCGCGCGGCGGAAGAACTCGGCGTGACGCAGGGCGCCGTCAGCCGCCAGGTGAAGTCGCTGGAGGACCAGCTCGCCGAACCGCTGTTCCTGCGCGGCCCGCGCGGCCTGAAGCTGACGGAGGCCGGCGACCTGCTGGCGGATTACGTCCGGCGCGGGCTGGAGCAGTTGGAGGCCGGACTGTTCCGCATCGGCCAGCCGCGTTCCCGCACCACCCTGGTGGTCAACGCCGCCCGCACCTTCGCCATGCGCGTGCTGGCACCGCGCATCGCCGGCTTCACCCGGGCGCATCCCTGGATCGAGCTGCGCCTCGAGACCCATCGCTATTTCGCGCAATTGCACGGCGCCGATGTGGATGTGGCAATTCGCGCCGGCACCGGCGACTGGCCCGGCCATGTGGTACGCCCACTGACGCGGGAGGTGCTGTGCCCGGTCTGCGCCCCCGGATACCTGCCCGAGGGCCTGCCGCCGGCGGAGGCGATCGCCCAGGCCACCCTGCTGCACTACGCCGAACGCCCGCATTGGCGTGACTGGCTGCTGGCCGCCGGGCTGGACCCGCAGCTTGCCACCCCCGGCCCCCGCTTCGATGAAACCGCCCTGGCGCTGGCCGCGGCGGAGGCAGGCCAGGGCCTGGCCGTCGGCTGGGGCGTGCTGGTGGCGGATGCGCTGGCCGCCGGCCGGCTGGTGCGGCCCTTTGCCGAAACGCTGGATGACGGCACCGGCTACCATCTGGTGATGACCGAAATGGCGTCCCGCCGCTCCACCGTGCAGGCCTTCGGCACCTGGTTGCAGGCGGCGCTGGCGCCGGGCTGAGGTCAGCCCGGGCGGAACTCCACCCGTGCGCCGTTGCGGGTCTCGCTGGGCAGGCACAGCGCCGCCAGCGCCGGCGCCACCTCCGCCGGCTGGGTCAATTTGGAAGAGTCCTCGCCCGGCATCGCCTGGGCGCGCAGCTTGGTGGCGACGATGCCGGGGTCGAACAGGTTTGCCCGCAGGCGGGTGGACGCAACCTCCTGCGCCCAGGCTTGCACCAGATGTTCCATGCCCGCCTTGGTGGCGCCGTACATGCCCCAATAGGCCTTGGGCCGCAGCACCCGCCCGGTGGTGACGAAGACGGCGCGGCCGGCCTCCGCCGCGCGCAGCGGCGGGTCGCAGGTGCGGATCAGGCGCCAGGCGGCGGTGAGGTTCACGCCCAGCGTATGCGCCCAGTCCTTCGGCTCGATATGCGCCACCGGGGTCAGCTTGTTCAGCACCCCGGCATTGTGCACCAGGATATCCAGCCGCCCGAAACGCTCCATGACCGAAGGCCCGATCAGGTCGAGCTGCCTGTCGGCATCCTTGTGCAGGTCGAGCGGCAGCAGCGTGGCGCCGCGGCCGGAGACGGCGCGGATCGCATCATCCGTCTCCTCCAGCCCGCCCTGGGTGCGGGCGATCAAGACAAGCTGCGCGCCCATCCGCGCCAGTTCCACCGCCAGCGCGGCACCAATGCCGCGGGAGGCGCCGGTGACCAGCGCGACACGATTTTCAAGCGGAAGGCTCACGGGATTGTCCTGGCTCGGCGTCAGCGGTTGGCAACCTGCAGCAGCGGCAGCGGACGCTCGGAGGGGTCCTGCTGGTCGAGCAACGGGATGGCGTAGTCGCCGGTGAAGCAGGCATCGCAATAGGCCGGCGCCGCCGGGTCGCGGCCATCTCGGCCGAGTGCGCGATACAGCCCATCCAGCGAGATGAAGGCCAGGCTGTCGGCGCCGATGATCTTGGCCATCTCCGCCACGTCGTGGTTGGCCGCCAGCAGCTTGGCGCGCTCCGGCGTGTCGATGCCGTAGAAGCAGGAATGTGTGGTGGGGGGGGAGGAGATGCGCATATGCACCTCCGTCGCCCCGGCCTGGCGCACCATTTCCACGATTTTTCTACTCGTGGTGCCGCGGACGATGGAATCGTCGACGAGAACCACGCGCTTACCTGCGATCATGCTGCGATTGGCGCTGTGCTTCAGCTTCACGCCGAGGTTGCGGATCTGGTCCGTCGGCTCGATGAAGGTGCGGCCGACGTAATGGTTGCGGATGATGCCCAGTTCGAAGGGAATGCCGGCTTCCGAGGCATAGCCCATGGCCGCCGGCACGCCGCTATCCGGCACGGGCACGATCACATCCGCCGCCACGCCGGATTCGCGGGCCAGTTCGGCGCCAATGCGCTTGCGGGTGTCATAGACCGGCGTGCCCTCCACGATGGAATCGGGGCGGGCGAAATAGATGTATTCGAAGATGCAGAAGCGCGGGCTGGACGGCCGCGCGAAGGGGCGGATGGAGCGCACGCCGCTATCGTCGATCAGCACGATCTCGCCCGGCTCCACGTCGCGCACGAATTCGGCGCCGACGATATCGAGGCCGCAGGTCTCGCTCGACAGCACGAAGCCGCCCGCGGCCAGCTTGCCCAGCACCAGCGGCCGCACGCCCAGCGGGTCCCGCGCGCCCAGCAAGGCGCCATTGTGCAAGGCGACCAGGCTGTAGGCGCCCTGCACCTGCTTCAGCGCATCGATCAGCCGGTCCATCACCGTCGAGTAGAGCGAGATGGCGATGAGATGAATAAAGACTTCCGAATCCGTGGTGGACTGGAACAGGCAGCCGCGACGGACCAGGGCGCGCTTCAGCACATGCGCGTTGGTCAGGTTGCCGTTATGCGCCACGGCGAAGCCGCCGAATTCGAAATCCGCATAAAGCGGCTGCACATTGCGCAGCGCGGTCTCACCGGTGGTGGCGTAGCGGTTGTGGCCGAGCGCGGCATGGCCCGGCAGCCCGGCAATGACGGCGGCGTTGCTGAAATTGTCGCCCACCAGGCCGCGGCCCTTATGGGCGTGGAACTGGCCCTGTGCGGCGAGTGAGACGATGCCCGCCGCCTCCTGTCCCCGGTGCTGCAACGCGTGCAGGCCGAGCGCCGTGAGGGCCGCCGCATCGGGGCTGCCCCAGACCCCGACCACGCCGCATTCCTCATGCGGATGGTCGTCGTCGCCGATATCCCACTGGATGGCCTGGGTCATGCGCTTCCTTCAGATCCGGCTGCGCGCGGGGGGGCGCAGCAGCTGGTCCATGCTCGGTTCCTGGCGGCCCGTGCCGTCAGGCAGGCGCGGGCGGAAATCATCCGGCAGCTTTGCCACCACCCAGGCCGCGCCCTGTGCCGCGAATGGCAGGGAACGCGCCTGACGGACCGGCTCCGGCCATTGATCCCTGTCCGGCAACACCAGCCCGGCCACGATATAGGCGATCACGACAATGAAAGCACCCCGCGCGAGGCCGAAGACCAGGCCAAGCACGCGATCCACGCCACCCAGGGCCGAGCGCTGCACATGGCCCGCCAGCCAGGCGGTCAGCAGCTTGAGGATGATCAGCACGACCAGGAACACCGCGCCGACGGCAACCCCGGTGGCCAGCCAGGGCGGTTCGACATACTGCCCGACCAGCGGCGTGACCGAAGGCTCGGCCAGGATGCCGGCAATGATGGCGCCCGCCCAGGCGCCAACGCCCAGAACCTCGCGCACCAGGCCACGGAAGAAGGCGAGCCCTGCCGAAAGCAGGCACACCGCGAGGATAACGGCATCAACCCAGGTCATTGCGCCAGCCTATAGCGGGCGGGGGGGCGGGTGTCATCGTGCCGCGGGCAGCCGCCTATACCCCGTGCCAATCGCGGAACCAGGCGACGAATTTCGGAATACCCTCCGCCAGCGTCGTCGTCGGCGCGAAACCGGCGAGCGCCTGGATGGCGGAGATATCCGCGAAGGTCTCCTCCACATCCGCCACAGGCCGCGGCGCATCCTGGATGATGGCGCGGCGGCCGAGGCCTTCCTCCAGCAGCCGCACCAGGGTCAGCACCCGCTCCGCCCGGTTGTTGCCGATGTTCAGCAGCCGCGCGCGTTCCCCATTGCCCGGCGGATGCGCCAGGCAGCCGAGCACGCCCTGCACGATGTCGTCGATATAGGTGAAGTCGCGCTTGAGCTCGCCGCCCTCATACAGCGTGATCGGCTCGCCCGCCGCGATCGCACGGGCGAAGCTGTAATAGGCCATGTCCGGCCGGCCCCAGGGGCCATAGACGGTGAAGAAGCGCAGCCCGGTCTGCGGCAGGCCGTAGATGTGGCTGTAGGCCTGGCCGATCAGCTCATCCGCCCGCTTGGTCGCGGCATAGAGCGAGACGGGCAGTTCCACCGGATCCGTCTCCCGGAACGGCAGCCGCGTATTGCCGCCATAGACGGAGGAGGAGGAGGCATAGACCAGGTGCCGCAGCTTCGGCATGCGCCGCGCCGCCTCCAGCATCACCACATGACCCATGACGTTGGACGCCACATAGGCGTAGGGATCGATCATCGAGTAGCGGACCCCGGCCTGGGCGGCGAGGTGGATGACCTCCGTGATGCTGTCCAGCTCCGGCGCCAGCCCGGCGAAGACGGCATCGCGGTCGGCCAGGTCCAGGCGCAGTAAGCTGAAGCCTGGCTGCGGCGCCAGCCGGGCCAGACGCGCCTCCTTCAAGGTCACGTCATAGTAGCTGTTCACATTGTCGAGCCCGACGACCCGCTCGCCCCGCGCCAGCAGGGTGGCGGCGACATGCGAACCGACGAAACCGGCCACACCCGTGACGAGAATCGTCATTCGGTCTTCATTCCCTCACGAGCCAGGGCCGCCGAGCGATCCCTGGAATGATGCCGCCGGCGTGCCGCGCAGTAGCGCCGTCAGCACGGGCTCCGCGTCAAGCCTTGCCGGTGGCCGGTGCATCAACATTCCGGCGCTTGACCGTCTGCGCCGCGAAAACGGCGACAAGATCGGCCAGATGCCCGGTCTCCGAGAGCTTGAGCCCAGGCAGCGCGGCCGGGGTTCCGCTGCCGCGCGCCACGCGGCGCGGCAGGGTGGCGGCGGTGAAGCCCAGCTTCTGCGCCTCCCGCAGCCGGGTTTCCGCCTGGCTGACCTGGCGGACCTCCCCGGACAAGCCGACCTCGCCGAAATACACCGCGCCGGGGTCGGTCGGCCGGTCGGTCGCCGCCGAGATCAGCGCCGCCGCCACGGCCAGATCCGCCGCCGGTTCCGCAATCCGCAGCCCGCCGGCGATGTTGAGATAGACGTCGTTCTGGCCGACACCCAGGCCGCAGCGCGTCTCCAGCACCGCCAGCAGCATCGCCAGCCGCCCGGAATCCCAGCCCACCACCTGCCGGCGCGGGCTGCCGCCGGCACTGGGGGAGAGCAGGCACTGCACCTCCACCAGCACCGGCCGCGTGCCCTCGATGCCCGCGAAGACCGCGCTGCCGGAGACATTGCCGCGGCGTTCCGCCAGGAACAGGGCGGAGGGGTTGGCGACCTCGACCAGCCCGCGCTCCGTCATCTCGAAGACGCCGATCTCATCCGTGGCGCCGTAGCGGTTCTTCACCGCGCGGAGGATGCGGAACTGGTGGCCGCGGTCGCCTTCGAAATACAGCGTGGCGTCCACCATGTGCTCCAGCACCCGCGGGCCGGCCAGCGTGCCTTCCTTGGTGACATGGCCGACGAGGACGATGGCGAAGCCGCGTGCCTTGGCGAGGCGGATCAGCTCCGCCGCGCAGGCGCGCACCTGGCTGACGGTGCCGGGCGCGGAATCGAGCGCATCGAGCCAGACGGTCTGGATGGAATCGATGATGACGAGGGCCACATCGCCCTCCCCCTCCAGGCTGGCGACGATGTCGCGCAGGCTGGTGGCCGCCGCCAGGCCCATCGGGCTGTCGGTCAGGCCGAGGCGGGCGGCGCGCAGCCGCACCTGTTCCACCGCCTCCTCGCCCGAGATGTACAGGCTGCGGCGGCCGGCGCTGGCGATGCGGGCGGCGGCCTGCAGCAGGATGGTGGATTTGCCGATGCCCGGGTCGCCGCCCACCAGCACGGCGGAGGCCGGGACCATGCCGCCGCCGAGCACCCGGTCCAGCTCCGCGATGCCGGTCAGGATGCGGGCCGGCGGCGCCGATTTGCCCTTGAGGCCGACGAATTCCACCCGCCGCCCACCGGCCGCCTTGGCCGCGGGGCCGGGGCCGCGGGCTTCGGTGACTTCCTCGGACAGGGTGTTCCACTCGCCACAGGCATCGCAGCGGCCCTGCCATTTGGCATGGGGGGCGCCGCAGGCCTGGCAGATGAAGCGGGTGGTGGGCTTGGCCATGGGGCGTCCAGTGGGAAGGAAAACGTCTGATCGGTCGCGGTTCGCGCTACCGCCGCAGCTCCATCTGGATCGGCCCCTCACGCTCCCCACGCGCGAACTGGTCCACCATGGCGTTGCCCGTCTCGCCGAGGCTGTGCGCCCCGCCGCGCCAGATGATCTGGCCCTTGTGGATCATCGCCGCATCGTCACCGATGCGTCGCGCGCTTGCCATGTCATGCGTGATGGACACCGCCGTGGCGCCCAGGCGCTTCACCACATCGACGATCAGCCCGTCGATCACCGCGCCCATGATCGGGTCGAGGCCGGTGGTGGGTTCATCGAAGAAGATGATGTCAGGCTCCGCCGCGATGGCCCGCGCCAGGCCGACGCGCTTCTGCATGCCGCCCGACAATTCGCTCGGCGACAGGTCGCCCACGCTGGGCGCCAGCCCGACCTGCGCCAGCACCTCCGCCGCCTTGTCGCGCGCCTTGGAGCGGCTGAGGCGGCCCTGGGCGAGCAGCTTGAAGCACACATTCTCCCAGACCGGCAGGCTGTCGAACAAGGCGCCGTTCTGGAACAGCATGCCGATGCGGTCATTCACCGCCTCCCGCTCCATCCGCGACAGGCTCGCCACGTCACGGCCATCGATCTCGATCAGGCCGGAATCGGGCGGAATCAGGCCCAGGACGCATTTCAGCGTGACGGATTTGCCCGAGCCGGACCCGCCCAGGATCACCATGGAATGCCCGGCGCGGATATCGAGATCCACGCCATCCAGCACCACCTTGGACCCGAAGGATTTGCGCACCCCGCGAAGCCGGATTTTCGGCGTGTCGCTCATCGTGCCGTCGCGCGTGTCGCTCATCGTGCCGTCGCGCGTATCGCTCATCGTGCCCTGGCGCGTATCGCTCATCGGCTGAACAACAATGCGGTCAGCACGTAATCCACCGCCAGGATCAGGATGGAGGACGCCACGACGGCGGAGGTGGTGGCGCGCCCGACGCCCTGCGCGCCGCCGCCGGAATGGTAGCCGGACCAGCAGCCCATCAGCGTGATGATGAAGCCGAACACCGCCGCCTTGATCAGGCCGGACAACACATCCCAGAGTTGCAGGAAGTCGAAGGTTGCCTTGAGATAGGCGCCGGAGCCGAAGCCAAGCTGCTGCGTGCCGATCAGCCAGCCGCCCATCACGCCCAGCGTATCCGCCACGATCACCAGCAGCGGCAGAGCCAGCGTGCCGGCCAGCAGCCGCGGGGCGACCAGGTACTTCATCGGGTTGGTGGACAGGGTGGACAGCGCGTCGATCTGGTCCGTCACCCGCATCGTGCCGATCTCGGCGGCGAAGGCCGCGCCGATGCGGCCGGCGACCATCAGCCCGGCCAGCACGGGGCCCAGCTCGCGGGTGATGGACAGCACCACCACATTCGCCACCGCCCCTTCGGCATTGAAGCGGGCGAAGCCGGTATAGGATTGCAGCGCCAGCACCATGCCGGTGAACAGCGCCGTCAGCGCCACCACCGGCAGGCTGAACCAGGCAATCTCGATGAAGGCCTTGAGGAACAGCCGCCCATAGAAGGGCGGCCGCACCAGATGGCTGATCGCCTCCGCCGCGAACAGTGCGATGGCGCCGGTGCCGCGCAGCAGGCCGATGACGGCGCGGCCAATGGCCGCGACCGGGTCCAGGATGCGATTCAGAATAGCGGGGGCCAAGACCTCAGACGCCGCCAATGGTTCGGCGCTGGTAGCGATGGCCGAGCGAGGTCAGCACCTCATAGCCGATGGTGCCGCAACGGGCCGCGATGTCGTCCGGCGTGTTGCCCGGCCCGCCGACCAGCATCAGACGGCTGCCAGGGCGCAGTTCCGGGAAATCGGTCGCATCGAACGTTGTCAAATCCATCGAGACCCGGCCTATGAGCGGCACGGCGCGGCCCTGGAAAAGCGCCAGGGACCGGCCGGACAGACACCGTAAGTAGCCATCGGCATAGCCCGCCGCAACGGTGGCCACGCGCACATTGCGTGGCGCGGTGTAACCGGCACCGTAGCCGACCGTGTCGCCGGGCGCGATATCCCGCAGCTGAAGCACCGGCACCTCCAGCACCGCCACCTGCCGCATCGGGTTGGGCGCGCCCGGGGTCGGGTTGATGCCGTACAGCGCGCAGCCCGGCCGGGCGAGGTCGGAGGCGTAGTCCGGGCCAAGGAAGATGCCGGAGGAATTGGCGAAGCTGCGCTTCACGCCCGGCGCGATGGCCGCCGCGGCCGCGGCGAAACGCTGCGCCTGGCGGGCATTGAGCGGGTGCGCCGGGTCATCCGCGCAGGCCAGGTGCGTCATCACGAAACGCAGGTCGAGCCCCGCCAGCCGCGCGCGGTCCGCCGCCAGCGCCGCCTGCTCCCGCGCATCCAGGCCGAGGCGCGACATGCCGGTATCCAGGTGCAGCAGCGCCGGGCGCGGCGCGCCATCCGCCCGCCCTGCGGCGGCATGGGCCGCGACATCGCCCAGGCTGTTGAGCACCGGCCAGAGCCCGGCCCCGGCATCCGCCCCCGGCGCGAAGCCGTTCAGCACGATGATGGCGGGGCTGGCGCCGAGTGTGGCGCGCAGTGCGACGCCCTCCGCCAGATGTGCCACGAAGAAGGTTTGGCAGCCGGCCGCGTGCAGGGCGCGGCCCACCGGCGCGGCACCCAGCCCATAGCCATCGGCCTTCAGCACCCCCGCACAGGGCGCGCCATGCCGGGCAGACAGGTCGCGCCAATTGGCAACGACCGCATCCAGGTCGACGGTCAGCACGCCCTGCCCTGCGTCAGTCTCCATAGCCGCCATCATGATGCGTATCGAGGTCACCGAAGCGGGTGAACTCGGCCTCGAAGAACAGACGGATGGTGCCGGTCGGGCCGTGGCGCTGCTTGGAGACGATGAGCTCCGCCTTGTTGTGGGCGTCCTCCATGTCCTTCTGCCACTTCTCCACCGCCTCGCTGAATTTCTGCGGGTTGTCGAAGGTCAGCTCCTTCGGCTGGCGCTGCTGCAGGTAGTATTCGTCGCGATAGATGAACATGACAACGTCCGCGTCCTGCTCGATCGAGCCGGATTCGCGCAGATCCGAAAGCTGCGGCCGCTTGTCCTCCCGCTGCTCCACGGCGCGGGAAAGCTGCGACAGCGCGATGACAGGAACGGATAATTCCTTGGCGATCGCCTTCAGCCCCTGGGTGATCTGGCTGATTTCCTGCACCCGGTTCTCCGGCTTGCTGCCCGCCGCGGGGCGCATGAGCTGGAGGTAGTCGACGATGATCAGGTTCAGCCCCTTGGTCCGCTGCAACCGCCGGCAGCGGGTCCGCAGCGCCGAGATGGTGATGGCCGGCGTGTCGTCGATGAACAGCGGCAGCGCCTGCAATTCGCGGCTGACCTCCAGGAATTTGTCGAAGTCGCGCTGGCTGATCTCGCCGCGGCGAATGCGGTCGCCCGAGATCCGGCTTTCCTCGGACAGCAGGCGGGTGGCCAGCTGGTCGCAGGACATTTCGAGGGAGAAGATCGCCACGCCGCCGCGCGGGATGGCATGGGGGTCCTTCTCCCGCGCCGCGCGCAGCGTCGCCCGCGCGGCGCCGAACGCCACCTTCACCGCCAGCGCGGTCTTACCCATGCCGGGCCGGCCGGCCATGATCAGAAGGTCCGACGGGTGCAGGCCGCCCAGCTTCGCATCCAGGTCGCGCAGCCCGGTCGAAAGCCCCGCCACGCCGCCCGGATTGGAGAAGGCCTTCTCCGCATGCTGCACCGCGGTGGCCAGCGCGCGTTCGAAGGACACGAAGCCGCCGCCCGATTCGCCGGCCTTGGACAGGTCGAACAGCGCCTGCTCGGCGCTTTCCATCTGCAGCTTGCCGTCCAGTTCCGGCTCCGCCCCGAAGGCGCGGTTCACCATCACCTCGCCGAGATCGACCAGCTGGCGGCGCAGCCAGGCGTCGTGGATCACGCGGCCATACTCGCCGGCATTGATCACGCCGACCATCGCGGTCAGCAACTGGCCGAGATAGGCGGAGCCGCCCACCTCATCCAGCAGGCCGGAATGCTCGAATTCCGCGCGCAGGGTCACCGCATCGGCCAGGTGCCCCGCCTCGATCCGGCGCTGGATGGCGGAGAAGATCCTGCCATGCACGGCATCGGCGAAATGGTCGGCTGCCAGGAATTCCGAAACCCGCTCATAGGCCTTGTTGTTGGCGAGCAGCGCGCCGAGCAGCGCCTGCTCGGCCTCCAGATTGGCGGGCGGCAGGCGCTGGGACAGGCCGAGCAAGCCATCCCCCCCGCCAAAGCCGGCGGAGGAGGAGGCGGAAGTGGAGCCAAAATTGTTCATCACCGCACTCTAGCGCGCCCACCGAGTCGTGCGCGCCCCACCCAGCCTGTGGATCACTGTGGATAACGGGGGTGGATTTCAGGCAGGCGCCAGCGCCCGCTCCGTCTCCACCATGTAGTCGCGCGTCAGCGGCAGCGCATCCAGCCGCCTGGTGAGCTGCAACTGCCAGTTCACCAGCCCGCCACGGCGGAAACCCGCCTCACTGGCGGCCAGGTAGAATTCGAACATCCGGCAGAAGCGCTCATCATAAAGGGACTGGATGGCGTCGCGGTTGGAGGCGAAGCGGCGGCGCCATTCGCGGAGCGTCAGGGCGTAGTGCAGGCGCAGGATCTCGATATCGGTGGCCAGCAGCCCGCTGCGCTCCACCGCGGGCAACACCTCGGACAGCGCCGGGGAATAGCCGCCGGGGAAGATGTATTTGGACAGCCAGGGATTGGTGCTGCCCGGCCCGTCGCTGCGGCCGATCGCATGCACCAGCGCCACGCCATCCGGCTTCAGGGCACGGTGGATGGTGCGGAAGAAGGTGGCAAAATTGCCGATGCCGACATGCTCGAACATGCCGACGGAGACGATGCGGTCCACCGGGCGGGTCCAGTCGCGGTAGTCCATCAGCTCGAAGCGGCAGCGATCGGCCAGCCCCGCCTCCGCCGCCCGGCGCCGCGCCTCGGCCAGCTGTTCCGCGGACAGGGTGATGCCAGTGACGCGGGCGCCGAGGTCGCGTGCGAGGGTCAAGGCCATGCCGCCCCAGCCGCAGCCGATATCCAGCACCTCCTGCCCCGGCGCCAGGCGGAGCTTGGCGGCGATATGGCGCTTCTTGGCGGCCTGCGCCGCTTCCAGCGTCTCGGTGCCGGTGGGGAAGTAGGCGCAGGAATATTGCCGGTCCCGATCCAGGAACAGGGCGTAGAGCCGGCCATTCAGGTCATAATGATGCGCCACGTTGCGCCGGGCGCGGGGTGCCGGGTTGAACTGGTCGATCCGCCGCCGCACCAGGCGCCAGGGCGCGAGCAGCCGCTCGGCCGGATGGGTGCAGCCAGGCACCCAGTTGGCCATCAGCAGTTCCAGCAATTCCAGCAGCCGGCCATCCAGCGGCTGGATCGCGCCATCCATGTAGGATTCGCCGAAGGACAGGCCAGGATTGGTCACCAGCCGCCAGGCGGCGCGGCGGGTCAGGATGCGGAAGCCGGCTTCCGGCCCCTCGCCATCGCCATAATGGCGGATGCGCCCGTCCGGAAAATGGACGGTCAGGCGGCCATGGCGGATGGCCCGGGACAGCATGGCATCAAGCATGTGCGACCCCCCTTGGGGTCACGCATGGAAGCCACCGAACCCCGTGCGGAGTTCAATCTGGCGAAGTCGTGACAGGATTGCCAGCGCCGCGCGCCGGTGGTCCTGCCACGTTTTCGCGCGGGCCGGGTTGCACCCCGGCCCGGCCGCATCAGTCGCGGTCGGCCGCGGCGCCGAGTTCGGCCAGCTCGGCGGCCAGCTCGGCCTCCAGGCTTTCTTCCTCGGCCTGGTCGGCGGCGCGGAGGTCTTCGCCACGGGCCTGCTTCTCGGCTTCCTCGGGCGAGCGGGCGACGTTCACGCCGACCTCGATCACCACTTCCGGATGCAGCGCCACGCGGACCGGCGTCAGGCCGAGCTGCTTGATCGGCTGCTCCAGCAGGATCTGGCTGCGCTCCAGCGTCAGGCCGCTGCCCTTGCAGGCGTCCGCGATGTCGCGGCCGGAGACGGAGCCGTACAGGCCGCCGCTCTCACCCGCCGAGCGGATGATGACGACCGTCAGGCCGTGCACGCGTTCCGCAACGCGCTCGGCCTCGCCGCGGCGCTTCAGGTTCTGGGCTTCCAGCTGGGCGCGCTCACGCTCGAACCGCGCGAGGTTGTCCTTGTTCGCGCGGATCGCCTTGCCCTGGGGCAGCAGGAAATTGCGCGCATAGCCGGGGCGGACCGTGACCAGCTCGCCCATCTGGCCAAGCTTTTCGACCCGCTGCATCAGGATGACTTCGATCATGTCTGCACCGTTTCAGCTTCGGGGGGGCGCAGCGCGCCGGGCCCGTGTTCCATTGAGAATGTCGTAGAAGCCGTAACCCGCGACGCTGAGCGCCACCGGTACGGACAGGATCAGCAGCGCGGCATAGGCGCCACCCAGCACGAAGGAGCGGCCCTTGAGGGACGCGGAGGCGCGATGCAGGGCAGCGAGGCCATGCAGGAAGACCGGCACCAGCAGCACCAGCAGCAGCGACAGGCGGATGGCATCGCCACCCTCCGGCGCCGCAAGCCAGAAACCGCCCGCAAGCGCGGGCAGCAGCGGATACCAGCCAGGCAGCCGTGCCTCCCGCCAGGCCGGCGCGGCGGGGATCACCCCGGCGCGGACCAGCAGGGCGGCAGCGGCGGCGGCATTCACCAGCAGCGCCAGCGCCACCCAGAAGCCGATCGCCGCGGCCTTGACCCGCACCAGTTCCTCGACCAGCCCTTCATGCGCCGGCAGGCCCATGCGTTCGAGGCCGATTTCGGCCGCCGCGCGCATCGCGCCTTCCAGCCCGCCGGGCGCATCGCCCAGCAGGAAGGCCGCCAGCAGCACGCCGGCCGCCGGGATCAACCCGAGCAGCGCGAAGGACAGCGACAGGCCGCGTGTCCCGAGGGGCGTCGAGGCCAGCACCAGCAGCAGGGCCGGCACGCCGAACAGCGCCAGGAACAGGCCGAGGCCCGCCCCGCTGCCGAGCAGCAGCAGCACCAACCCCGCCACGCCGACCGCCGCCATCACGGCGAAGCCACCGAAGCCGATCCCCGCCATGAACAGCGGCAGGGAAACCAGCCACAGCGCAAAGGCGCCACCCGGCAGGCCGCGAAAGGCCCAGAGGCTGAGCACGGCCGCGACCAGTCCGGCCGCCAGGGCGGCGAGCAGGCGCGGATCGGACGCGATGCGCCCGCCCTGCTCACTCTCCTGCCCCTGGCGATCCGCCATCATGCTGTCCTCGGCCGCGCCACGTGATCAGTCGTTGATCACATAGGGCAGCAGCGCCAGGAAGCGGGCGCGCTTGATGGCATTCGCCAGCTCGCGCTGCTTCTTGGCGGAGACCGCCGTGATGCGGCTCGGCACGATCTTGCCGCGCTCCGACAGGAAGCGGGACAGCAGGCGCACATCCTTATAGTCGATCTTCGGCGCGTTCGGGCCGGAGAACGGGCAGGACTTGCGGCGGCGGTAGAACGGCCGGCGGGCACCGACGGCGGGGCGCCGGGCTGCGGGGTTCAGCGAGGTCTCTTCGTTATGGTCGGACATGATGAATTACTCCTCGCCGCCGGGGCCGCCATCGAGCTCGTCGCGCGGACGGGCACGGAATTCCTCACGGTCGTCACGCTCGCGCCCGCCGGTGCGGCCGGAGCTGAAGCGGCCGGCCGGGCGCGGGCCGCGGAAGCCGCGGTCACGCTCGCGGTCGTCGGAGCGGCGGGCCAGGATGGCGGACGGCGCGTCGTCGATCGCCTCGATCCGCAGCGTCAGGCTGCGCAGCACATCCTCGTTCAGGCCAAGCTGGCGCTCGACCTCGAGCAGCGCGGCCGGCGTGGAATCCAGGCCCAGCAGCATGTAGTGGGCCTTGCGATTCTTCTTGATGCGGTAGGCGAGGCCACGCAGGCCCCAATATTCCCGCTTCTTGACCTCACCGCCGTTCAGTTCGGTGAGGGTCGCCTGCACCTGGTCGGCGATCGCCTCGACCTGGGCCTGCGTGATATCGTTGCGTGCAATCAGCACGCATTCATACAAGGGCATCCGATTCCCTCCGGCTGTCTCAGCCCTGCGGCCCCGGGCACCATGCCTGGGACGCGCGCAAACGGGCATAGCCAGGACCGATGCCTCGGGTCCCGGCAGGGGAGCGCGGCGTAAAGCACGGCCCCGGGGTCCGGGGCAAGGGCTTTCCACCCGGATGCCGCCCCGGCCCTTGACGCCGCAACCCACACCGCCCTAGGCCGCGCGACCGCCCCCCTCTAGAACCTGCCCAAGACAGATCGCACGGACCTCCAAAAATGGCGCTCGCCTTCACCTTCCCTGGCCAGGGCAGCCAGGCCCCCGGCATGGGCCGCGACCTCGCAGCCGCCTTCCCCGCGGCGCGGGAGGTCTTCCAGGAGGTCGATGAGACCCTGAAGCAGAAGCTGTCCAGGCTGATGTTCGAGGGGCCGCCGGAGGAACTCACCCTGACCGCCAATGCCCAGCCGGCGCTGATGGCGATGTCGCTCGCCGTGCTGCGGGTGCTGGAGACGGAGGGCGGCTTCGACCTGAAGTCCCGCGTCGCGCTGGTCGCCGGCCATTCGCTGGGCGAGTATTCGGCGCTCGCCGCCGCCGGCGCCTTCAGCCTGTCCACCACCGCCCGCCTGCTGCGGTTGCGCGGCGATGCGATGCAGCAGGCGGTGCCGGCCGGCGAGGGCGCCATGGCCGCGCTGCTGGGCGCCGAGGCCGAGCAGGCCGCCACGATCTGCGCCGCCGCCGCGGAAGACCCCGCGACCGGGGTGCGGGAGGTGGTGCAGGTGGCGAATGACAATGGCGGCGGCCAGATCGTGATCTCCGGCCATGCCGCCGCGGTGGACCGCGCGATCGAGGCGGCGAAGGCCGCCGGCGTGAAGCGCGCCATGAAGCTGCCGGTCTCCGCCCCCTTCCACTGCGCGCTGATGGGCCCCGCGGCGGATGCCATGGCCGAAGCCCTGGCCGAGGCCGAGATGCGCGCTCCGCTGGTGCCGCTTGTTGCCAATGTCTCCGCCGCCAAGGCGACCGACCCGGCCGAAATCCGCGACCTTCTGGTGCGCCAGGTCACCGGCACGGTGCGCTGGCGCGAATGCATCCTGGCGATGGGCGCGATGGGCTGCGAGCGTTTCGTCGAGATCGGCTCCGGCCGCGTGCTGACCGGGCTGATGAAGCGCCTGGCGCCGGAAGCCCAGGCCAGCGCCATCGGCTCCCCGGCGGATATCGAAGCCTTCCTGAAGTCATTGTGACCCCCGGGGTGACCCACTGGTTCGACCTCACCTCCCAGCCCCGCGCGGAGGAGGAAAAGGCCGCGCGCGATGCGCTGTGGGCCGCCAATACGGCGGCCGGCTTCCCGCGCGACCGGCAGGGGCTGTCCGTGCTGCTGCGCGATGGCGAGGGGACGGTGGTGGGTGGGCTGGTCGGCGCCACGGGCTGGGGCTGGCTGTATATCGAGAATCTTGCGGTGCCGTCCGAGCTGCGCGGCGCCGGCTGGGGCCGCAGGCTGATGGCGGCAGCGGAGGATGAGGCGCGGCGGCGCGGCTGCACGGGCATGCGGCTCGACACCTATACCTTCCAGGCGCGCGGCTTCTATGAACGGCTCGGCTTCACCGTGGTCGGCCAGATCGAGGATTGCCCGCCGGGCCAGACCCGCTTCACCATGACCAAGCGGCTGGACCGGCCAGAACCCGCGCCTGAACCCTGGCCGGATGCGGCTGCGCCGCGCGTCACCATCACGCAGACGACGGCGCAGGCCGACCCGGTGATCCCAGTGCTGGTCGCCGGCCTCACGGCGCACGCCATGCCGCATGCCGGCCGGTCCAACCCCGAAAGCTTCAACTTGGTGGTCCGCGCGCCGGGCGAGGCCGTGCCGGTGGGCGGGTTGAATGGCAGCTTCTTCTACGGCTGGATGTACATCAACCTGTTCCATCTGCCCGAAGCCCTGCGCGGCCAGGGCCTCGGCCGTGCGCTGATGGAACGGGCGGAAGCGGCGGCGCGGGCGCGGGGCTGCACCGGCATCTGGCTCGATACCTTCAGCTTCCAGGCCCGGCCCTTCTACGAATCGCTCGGCTACCGGCTGTTCGCGACGCTGGAAGATTGCCCGCCGGGCCATGCCCGGCACTACCTGATGAAACGTCTCCCGATGAGACTCCCAAGCGACGGAGAAGCCTGATGTTCGACCTCACCGGCAAGGTGGCCCTGGTCACCGGCGCCACTGGCGGCATCGGCGCCGCCATCGCAACCGCGCTGCATGCGCAAGGCGCCAAGGTGGCCATCACCGGGCGGCGGGAGGCGGAACTCGCCGCGCTGGCCGAGGCGCTGGGGGGCGATCGTGTGCTGGTGGCACCCGCCGACCTCGCCGACCCCGCCGCCCCCGCGGCGCTGGTGGAGACGGTGGAGGCGGGCCTCGGGCCGCTCGATATCCTGGTGAACAATGCCGGCTTCACGCGGGACATGCTGGCGCTGCGGATGGGCGATGCGGATTGGAACGCGGTGCTGGAAGTGGACCTGACCGCCCCCTTCCGCCTCGCCCGCAGCGCGTTGCGCGGCATGATGAAGCGGCGCGCCGGGCGCATCATCTCCATCGCCAGCATCGTCGGCGTCACCGGCAATGCCGGCCAGGCGAACTACGCCGCCGCCAAGGCCGGGCTGATCGGCATGAGCAAGTCGCTCGCCCAGGAAGTGGCGACGCGCGGCGTGACGGTGAATGTGGTGGCGCCGGGCTTCGTGAAGACCGCAATGACGGACGCCCTGCCGGAAGCCGCCCGCACCGCCCTGCTGAGCCGCATCCCGACCCAGCGGATGGGCGCGCCGGAGGATATCGCGGCCGCCGTCACCTACCTCGCCAGCACCGAGGCAGGCTGGGTGACCGGCCAGACCATTCATGTGAATGGCGGCATGGCGATGATCTGAAGCGCCACGGTCAAGGAAAAACCGCTGCCGCAGGCCCCAACGGCTTGCGCGGCGACTGCGCCTAGGCCAAGTGACGCTTCCATGTTAAGCCGCCCCGCCCCGGACCCGGGTCAAGGGATTCCAGGTTCCGGGTGGCCCAATGCGCACGGCACGACCAGCAGGAGACATCGCGGGATGAGCGACACCGCCGACAAGGTGAAGAAGATCGTTGTGGAGCACCTCGGCGTCGAGGAATCCAAGGTGACCACCGAGGCGTCGTTCATCGACGACCTGGGCGCGGACAGCCTGGACACGGTCGAGCTGGTCATGGCCTTCGAGGAAGCCTTCGGGGTCGAGATCCCGGATGATGCGGCCGAGAAGATCACGACCGTCAAGGACGCGATCGACTACATCGAGAAGCAGAAGTCCGCCTGATTTCAAGCGTGTGAATTGTAGGTAGGGGAAGCAGCGGTGTTCGGTCATCTCGTTGCGCCGCGGCGCGTTGTCGTCACGGGAATGGGTATTGCCTGCCCGCTCGGCCTGGGTGTGGAAAACGTGTGGAAGCGCATGCTGGCCGGCGAAAGCGGGCTGGCGGCGATCCAGAACTTCGACACCAGCGCCCTGCCGGCCAAGATCGCAGGCCAGGTGCCGCTCGGCACCCGGGCCGAGGGCAAGCTCGACATCAACGAGTGGATCCCGGTCAAGGACCAGAAGAAGATGGACCGCTTCATCCAGCTCGCGCTGGTGGCGGCCACCGAAGCGGTCGAGGATAGCGGCTGGAATCCTGGTGAGGACCAGGAGGAGGAACGCTGCCGCACCGGCGTGATGATCGGCTCGGGCATCGGCGGCCTGCCGACCATCTACGAAGCTTCCCTGCTGATCGCGCAGAACAAGACGCGGCGCATTTCGCCCTTCTTCATCCCCTCCGCGCTGATCAACCTGGCCTCCGGCCATGTCTCCATCAAATACGGCTTCAAGGGTCCGAACCATTCCGTGGTCACGGCCTGCGCCACTGGCGTGCATGCGCTGGGCGATGCGGCGCGGCTGATTGCGCTGAACGATGCGGATGTCATGGTCGCCGGCGGCGCCGAGGCCGCGGTGGCGGAGATCGGCATGGCCGGCTTCTGCGCCTCCCGCGCCCTGTCCACCGCCTTCAATGACGACCCGACCAAGGGCAGCCGCCCCTGGGACCGCGACCGCGACGGCTTCGTCATGGGCGAGGGTGCCGGGGTGCTGGTGCTGGAAGAACTCGAACACGCCAAGGCGCGCGGCGCCAAGATCTATGCCGAGGTGATCGGCTACGGCATGTCGGGCGATGCCTACCACATCACCGCGCCGACCGAGGATGGCGACGGCGCCTTCCGCGCCATGCGGGCCGCGCTGAAATCGGCCAGCCTGGAGCCGTCCCAGATCCAGTATGTCAACGCGCACGGCACCTCCACGCCAATGGGCGACGACCTGGAATTGCAGGCGGTGGAGCGGCTGTGGGGGGATGAGGCGAAGAACCTCGCCATGTCCTCCACCAAATCCGCCATCGGGCATCTTCTCGGCGCGGCCGGGGCGGTGGAGGGCATCTTCTCGATCCTGGCGATCCGCGACAGCGTCGCCCCGCCGACGCTGAACCTGGAAAATCCGTCCCGCGAAAGCCCGATCGACCGGGTGGCGCTGGAAGCCCAGAAGCGGCCGATCGAGACCGTGCTGTCCAACAGCTTCGGCTTCGGTGGCACCAATGCCAGCATCATTTTCCGCAAGGCGCCCTGACGTCTCGCCGGACCCCCGTCATCGTCAACAGTGACGACGACATGGGCCTGGCCATTTGTCCCGGCGCATCTTCCGGGTCGCCAAGCGCTATCGCTTGGCTTGATAATGCTCCAGCCGCCTTGCCAGGGGTGGCGTCCGACGCCAGTCATAAGCCATGCGCCGTCTGATCGCCCTTCTGCTTCTCGTGCTGTTCCTGGCCGCCGGTGCCGGGGGGGCCTTCTGGTATGCGCGGGAGCAATGGACCGCGCCCGGCCCGCTGGCCGAGCCGGTGCAGATGGTGGTGCCGCGCGGCGGCACCGCGGCGATCGCCGAGGCGCTGGCGGAGCGCGGCATCATCGCCCAGCCCCTGCCCTTCCTGGCCGCCACCTGGCTGACCCGCGCGGAAGGCCCGCTGCGCGCCGCTGAATTCCAGTTCCCCGCCCGTGCCAGCCTGCGCGATGTGCTGCATGTGCTGCGCGACGCCCGCCCGGTGCAGCGCCGCCTGACCATCCCCGAAGGCCTGACCGTGCAGCAGATCACCCGGCTGCTGGAAGCGGCCGAGGGTCTGGTGGGCGACATCCCCGCCTTCGCCGAGGGCGAGGTTCTGCCGGAGACCTATGCGTATCAATGGGGTGACAACCGCGCCGCCGTGGTGCGCCGGGCGAAGCAGGTGATGGACCAGGCGTTGGCCGAGATCTGGGCCGCCCGCGCCCAGAACCTGCCATTCGAGACGCCGCGCGAAGCGCTGATCCTGGCCAGCATCGTGGAGCGTGAGACCGGCCAGCGGGAGGAGCGCGCGCTGGTTGCCGGTGTCTTCATCAACCGCCTGCGCCGCGGCATGATGCTGCAATCCGATCCCACCGCCGCCTATGCTGCCGCCGATGGCGGGGTGCTGGACCGGCCGCTGACCCGCGCCGACCTCGACGCCGACCACCCCTTCAACACCTACCGCATCCGCGGCCTGCCGCCCGCCCCCATCGCCAGCCCCGGGCGCGCCGCCTTGCGCGCCGTGGTGCAGCCGGAAGCCACCGACTACATCTATTTCGTCGCCGATGGCACCGGCGGCCACGCCTTCGGCCGCACCCTGGCGGAGCACAACCGCAACGTGGCGCGGTGGCGGGAGATCGAGAGGTCCCGCGCCAACCCGAGATGAACACCCCGGCTTTGCTCAGCGGCCCCGCGCTGTGGTGGCGGCTGTTGGTGATCGGTGGGCTGTGGGGGTCTTCCTTCCCGCTGCTTCGGCTGATCGCCGCGGAAATGTCGCCCTTCGCGCTGGCCGCGGTGCGGGGCGGCTTCGCGGCGCTGGCGGTGCTGGCTTTCCTCGCGGCCAGCGGGCAGTTGCGCGGCCCGATCCGGCGCTACTGGCTGCCGGCGCTGGTGCTCGGCACCTGCAATGGCTGGGTGCCGAATCTGCTGACTGCCTCGGCACTCGGCCACATCCAGGCCGCCCCGGCCGCCCTGATCCATGCCGGAACGCCGCTGCTGGTGGCGCTGATCGCCTATGTGGTGCTGCGGGAAGAACGGCCCGGGCTGCGCGGCGTGGCCGGGCTGTTGGTGGGGTTTGCCGGCATCGCGGTGATCCTGGGGCCGGATGCGCTGGTGGGCGGCGCCAGCTTCACCGGCGGCCTGCTGATCCTGCTGTCTGGCCTGTTCTACGCCATGGGCACCGTCTATGCGCGGAAGGCCCGCATCGGGGGGGCGCCGCAGATCGTACTGGGGCAGCAGGTGGTGGCGGGGCTGGTGGCGGGCGGGTTGTCGCTGCCCTTCGGCGGGGTCGAATCCTACATCCAGCCGGGCTGGGTCTATGGCGTGCTGGCGCTGCTGGGCATTGCCACCTCCGCCTTGCCGCTGACCATGTTCCTGCGGCTGCTGGCCCGCTCGCGCGTCACCGATGCTTCCATGGTCGGCTACATCCAGCCGCCCTTCGCGGCGGCGGTGGGGGCGCTGCTGCTGGGGGAATGGCCGTCGCCGCTGGTGCTGGTGGGCGGCGCCGTGGTGCTGTGCGGGGTGTGGCTGGCGACCTCCCGCAGGTAGATTGAGGCCGGCCGGGCACAACGGAAACGCGCCGTTGCGCCCGCGCCGAGGCGGCTCAGCTGGCGCCCTTGATCTCGATCCGCTTCGCCTGCGGCTTGTTGTTGGGCGGCCGGGGGATGTTCAGATGCAGCACGCCCTTCTCGAAGCTGGCCTGCACCTGGTCGGGCGCCGGGTCGAAGGGCAGCGCCAGACGGCGCAGGAAGGTCCCGCGGGCGCGTTCAACCAGGTGCCAGCGCGTCTGCGGGTCCGTCTCCTCCCGCGTGTCGTGGCGGTCGCCGCGGATCGTCAGGACGCCGTCCTCCACCTCGATGGTCACGTCCTTGGCATCCAGGCCAGGCAGTTCGGCCGTCACCTCGAGGCCGGATGACGTCTCCGCCACATTCAGCCGCGGCGCGGTGATGCCGGCCGCCATTGCGGGGGCGGCGAAGGGTGCGGGCAGGCCCCAGCCGTTGGAGACCTGCTCCAGCAGGCGGTCCATGCCCCGGCGCAGGGCGAGGAAGGGATCATTCTCGTTCCAATGGGCCGGCGGCGCAGGGCGATTCGGCGTGGTGGGCGTTGGCGAGGATTGGCTCATGGCGGTCACTCCGCATGGGGTCCAGGCAGGTCGCGGTGGCGGTGGCCAGCCGCGCCGGCAGCATCACCCCTGTTCGCCCGGCGGTGCCTTGACCTGCGTCAATCAGCCCTCCGCCGGCTTGGCCGGCACGCTCCGCATCAGGCGGTTGCGCCAGGATGGCGGCAAGGCACCGATGATCCGAGACAGGGCATAAAGCCGCCGCGGATAGACCACCCGGACGCGGCCGGCGGCGATGCCCGCCAGGGTCCGCGCGGCGGCCTGCTCCGGCGTCATCAGCCACGGCATCGGGAACGGGTTCTTCGCCGTCATCGGCGTGCGGATATAGCCGGGGCAGATGGCGTGCAGGCGGATGCCGTGCGGGCGCTGGCTGGCATCGGTGGCCTCCGCCCAGCGCTGCACCGCGGATTTGCTGGCGCAATAGGCCGGCGCGCCGGGGGCTGCGACGAAGGCGGCGAGGCTCGCCACCACCGCCACCCGCCCGCGCAGGCCAGCCGCCCCCGGTGCCTGCCCCGCCATCTTCTCCAGGGCCGGCAATGCGGTGTTCAGCACGCCGCCGAGGTTGGTCGCGAAGATGCGGGCGGCCTGCGCCGGTGGCTCCACCGCATCGCCGGTGCCGCCCGAAATGCCGGCATTGGCGATCACCAGGTCGAGCCGCCCGGCCGCGCCGATCCAGCCCGCCATCGCCGCCGCATCGTTCACGTCCAGCACCATGGGCCGCACCGTGGCGCCCTTCGCCGTGCAGGCTGCCGCCACCGCCTCCAGCCGCCCGGCATCGCGGCCGGACAGGTGCAGGGTGACGCCCGGCGCCGCACAGGCCTCCGCCAGCGCCCGGCCCAGGCCGGATGAGGCGCCGGTGATGAGCACGCCCCGCCAGGAATCGTGTCGCATGCCTTGCCCTTCGCCACGGCCCGGAGGACAAGGCGCGCATGAGCAACCTCGCCTCGATGACCGGTTTCGCCCGCGACAGCGGATCGCTGCCGGATGGCTCCTCCTTCGTCTGGGAGTTGCGCAGCGTCAACGGCCGCGGCCTGGATGTGCGGCTGCGCCTGCCGCCGGGCCTCGATATGCTGGAAGCCCCGCTGCGGGAAGCGGTGGGCAAGCGCCTCAAGCGCGGCAACCTGAACGCCACCCTGACCCTGAAGCGGGAGGACCGGGCGCCGCGGCTGACGCCGGACCCGGTGGCGCTGGAAGCGGCCATCGCCCTGGTGCTGGAAGTCTCCGCCCGACTGCCCGGCGCCATGGTGCCGACCGCGGAGGCGGTACTGTCCCTGCCGGGCGTGCTGCGCGCGGAGGTCTCCGAGCCGGATGAGGCGGCGGAGGAGGCCAGGCGCAAGACCCTGGCCGCCAGCTTCGCCGTGGCGCTGGATGGGCTGGTCGCCGCCCGCGCCCGCGAAGGCGCGCAGCTGAGCAAGATCCTGGAAACGCTGCTGGGCGAAATCGCCGCCCTGCGCGACGCCGCCGCGGTGGAAGCCGCCGGCCAGCCCGCCGCCCAGCGCGCCCGGCTGCTGGAGAACCTGGCCAACCTGCTCGGCGAGGGCGATGTCCGCGCCCGGGTGCCTGAGGAAAGGCTGGCGCAGGAAGTGGCGATGCTCGCGCAACGCTCCGATGTGCGGGAGGAGCTGGACCGGCTCTCGGCCCACATCACGGAAGCCCGCAGCCTGCTGGCCTCCGGCGCGGCGATCGGCCGCAAGATGGAATTCCTGACCCAGGAATTCGTCCGCGAGGCCAACACCCTGTGCAGCAAATCCGCCTCCGTGGCGCTGACCCGCGTCGGGCTGGAGCTGAAGGCCGCGATCGAGCGGTTGCGGGAGCAGGCGGCCAACGTCGAATGATGACCACCACCACCCACGCCCCCCGCCGCGGCGTCTGCCTGGTGCTGGCCTCGGCGCCGGGCGTCGGCAAGACCAGCGTCTCCCGCGCTTTGCTGGAAATGGAGCCGGAACTGGCGCTGTCGATCAGCGCCACCACCCGCGCGCCGCGGCCCGGGGAGCTGGAAGGGGTACACTACTTCTTCCGCACCCAGGACCAGTTCGACGCGATGGTGGATGAGGGCGAATTCCTGGAATTCGCCAAATTCATCGGCCGATCCTACGGCACGCCGCGCGCGGCGGTGGAGTCCAGCCTCGCCGCCGGGCGGGATGTGCTGTTCGACATCGAATGGCAGGGCCATCTGCAATTGCGTGAACGCCTGCCGGGCGATGTGGTGGGCGTCTGCCTGCTGCCGCCTTCCATGGCCGAACTCGAACGCCGCCTGCGCGGCCGCGCCCAGGACAGCGAGGCCGAGATCGCCCGCCGGCTGGTCGCCGCCAAGGACGAGATCGCCCATTGGTCGGATTTCGACCATGTGCTGGTGAACCGTGATTTCGACCGTACGGTGGCGGAGGTGCGCGCCATCCTGCACGCTGCCCGCAACACGCGCGCGCGGCAGCCCTGGCTGCCGGAGTTCATCGACACGCTTTTGCAGGGGTAGCGCCGGATGGGCGGGGTGGTGGAGGTGGTGCTGCCGGTCTTCGCCCTGATCGCCCTCGGCTACGCGGCGGTGGTGCGGCGCATGGTGAGCGACGAGGCGCTGAAGGGCATGACCCTTTTCGTCTTCGGCCTGGCCGCCCCGGCTTTGCTGTTTGCCGGCGGCACCCGCCCGCATGAGGGCGGCGGCGGCGCGGCGCTGGCGATCCTGCCCGCCTCGGTGCTGATGTTCGGGCTGGTGGTGGTGGGCGCGCGGCGCATCTTCGGGCTGACGCTGGCGGAAGCGGCCCTGTTCGCGCTGGCCTGCGTCTTCGGCAATTCCGTGATGATGGGCGTGCCGATCATCTTCGCCGCCTATGGCGCGCCAGGCGTGCCGCCGATGCTCGGCATCCTGGCCTTGCAGACCATGATCCTGCTGGGGCTGGCGACGGTGGTGACGGAGGTCGGGCTGCACGCCAATGCGCCGTGGCGGCGGGTGCTGACCTCCTCGGCCACCGGCATCTTGAAGAACCCGGTGGTGCTGTCCGTGCTCGCCGCCTTCATCTGGATGATCTTCGGCCTGCCGGTGCCCGCCGTGGTGCGGCAGACGCTGGAATTGCTGGGCGGGGCGGCGCCGCCGCTGGCGCTGTTCTGCCTGGGCGGGGGCCTGGCCGGCATTTCGGCGGCGGCGGCGTGGAAGGAAACCGTGGCGATCGTCGGCCTCAAGCTGCTGGCGCTGCCGCTGCTGACCTGGGGGCTGGCGATCACCCTCGGCATTTCCGCCATCGATACCGCGGTGGCCGTGAGCATGGCGGCGCTGCCGACCGGGGCCAATGCCTTCATCCTGGCACGGCGCTACGCCACCGGCGCGGACCGTTCCGGCGCCGCCGTGGTGGTCTCCACCGCCATCTCCATCCTCACCCTTTCGGCCCTGATCGGGCATTTCCGCGGAGTGCTCTCATGACCTTGGTGATCGAGCCCGGCTGGGTCTGGGATGCGGAACATGGCCTGCGCACCGGGCACAGCGTCATCGTGCAGGATGGCATGGTGGCCGATGTGGTGGCGGGTTCGCCGACGCTGGAGGCGGAGCGCATCACGGCCCCCGATGCGCTGCTGCTGCCGGGCTTCATCAACCTGCACAACCACGCGCTGTCCGCGCCGCTGTTCCGCGGCCTGGCGGATGACATCGCGCCGGGCGACCTGCCGGGCCACATCGTCTATTCCCTGCTGATGCCGCTGGGTGATGTGGCCGCGCAGGTGATGACGGAGGAGGAGATCGGCGACGCCGCCGAGATGGCGCTGCTGGAGGGCCTTCGCAGCGGCACCACCGCGCTGCTCGACGTGTATCGCGTGGCGCAATGGCCCTTCATCGAACGCGCGAAACGCCTCGGCCTGCGAAGCTGGTCCTGCCCGTATCTGTTCTCCGCCCCGGTCGGCATGACGCCGGATGGCAAGCCGACCTACAGCCCGACCGCGGATACCGGCTTCGATGCCATCATCAAGCTGTTCGACCGCTTCGATGAAGGCCCGCGCGGCCTCACCCGAATCGGCTTCGGTCCGCATGGGCCGGATAGCTGCACGCCCGATCTGCTGCGCGCCATCGACCGGGCTGCGCGCGAGAGGCAAACCGTGGTCTCCATCCACGCCGCGCAGAACCTGATCGAGATCGAGAAGGTGCAGGCCGCGCATGGCACAGGCTCCATCGCGCATATCCGCGACATGGGCCTGCTGCGGCCCGGCGTGGTGCTGGCGCATGGCATGTTCGCCACCGATGCCGAGATGGCGATGATCGCGGAATCCGGCGCCGCGCTGGCCTCCTGCCCGCTGGCCTTCGCGCGTTCCGGCCGCTTCGTGCCGCTGGCGCGGATGGAGGCGGCCGGGTTGCGCCTCGGCATCGGCACGGATGGCGTGACGCTCGACATGCTGCACGAACTCCGCACCGCCTCGGTCTTCGCCAAGACGCAATCCGGCACGCCGCATGGCCTGGCGGCGCCGCGCATCCTGCGGGCGGCGACACGCGATGCGGCGCTCGCCCTGGGGCGGGACGATCTGGGCCTGGTGGCGAAGGGGGCGCGCGCCGACCTGGTGATGTTCGACCTCGGATCCTCGCGCTACCAGCCGGTCTGGGACCCGCTGAAATCGCTGATCACCAATGGCAGCGCGGCGGATCTGTCGCTCGCCATGGTCGAGGGCCGCGTGCTGCTGCGCGATGGTCGCGTGACGGTGGCGGATGCCGCCGCCATCACCCGCCGCGGCCGCGCGGCGATCGAGCGTGTGTGGCGAGAGGCCGCGCGCCGTGGTGCGATTCCGCCCTCGATCGCCGCGCGGGCCGCGATACCGTTGCACTGACGCGCCAAGTCTCCCTACGCTGGCGGCAACCCCGGGAGAGCTTGATCCATGACCCGCTTCGCCGCCAGCCGCCGCGCCCTCCTGCTGGGCGCCCTCGCCGCGCCTTCCCTTGCCCTGGCGCAGACGCGCCGTCCGCTGCGCGTGGTGGTGCCCTTCCCGCCCGGTGGCGGCGTGGACAGCCTGGGCCGGCTGCTGGCGGAACGGCTGGCGCCGCTGCTGGATGGCCAGCCGGTGGTGGTGGAGAATCGCAGCGGCGGCGGCGGGCTGATCGGCGCCGATGCGGTGGCCAAGGGGCCCGCCGATGGCAGCATCATCGGCATCATCGGCGCCGCCACGCTCTGCGCCGCGCCGTTCATCCAGCCCTCCATGCCCTTCGACGTGACGAAGGACTTCCGCGCGGTCAGCCAGATCTCGGACAGCGCGGTGGTCATCGCGGTGGGCACCGATGTGGCGCAGCGGCATGGCTGGACGGATATGGCGGCGCTGCTGGCCTGGGCGAAGGCGAATCCCGGCGGTGTGCGGGTGGCCAATGCCGGCATCGGCACGGTGACGCACCTGACCCTGTCCGCCATCAACACCGCGGCCGGGGTGGAGATGACCGCGGTGCCCTATCGCGGTGGCGCGCAACAGGCGATGGATGTCATTGCCGGCACGGTGGAGGCGACGGCGGATCTGCCGGCGGCGCTGCTGCCGCACATTGCCTCGGGCCGCATGAAGGCGATGGGCGTCAGCTCCGGCAGCCGCCTGGCGTTCCTGCCGGATGTGCCGGCGCTGGCCGAGACCGGCGCGCTCGCCTCGCTCGACATCCGCTCCTGGAACAGCCTGCTCGCCCCGGCCGCGACGCCGGAGGCGGAGGTGCAGCGCCTGTTCGCGGCGATCCGCCGGGTCGGCCAGGACCCGTCCTTCGGCGCCGCGCTGCGGCCCTTCGGCTATGATGCCGTGGTCAGCGAAAGCCCGGCGGCGATGACGGCGCTGATCGCGCGGGAGACGCCGGTCTGGCGGCGCCTGGTGGAGATTTCCGGCGCGGCGCGGCAGCAGTAGCGCCGGCCGGTGGTGACCGCGAAGCGGCTTGTCGTCTGCTTCGACGGCACCTGGAACAGCGCCGATGCGGAAAGGTCGGAGACCAATGTGGCCCGGCTGGCCCGCGCGGTGCGCGCCAATAGCGGCCGCGACGGCATCAGGCAGATCACGCTGTATCTGCGCGGCGTCGGCTCCACGGGCATCGCGCTGCAGAGGCTGGTCGGCGGCGCCTTCGGCGAAGGCGTCGATGACAATATCCGCTCCGGCTACATGTTCCTGGTGCAGAACTACGTGCCGGGCGACGAGATCTTCCTGTTCGGCTTCTCCCGCGGTGCGTTCAGTGCACGCAGCCTGTCCGGGCTGATCGGGTCCTGCGGGCTTTTGAAGCGCCAGAAGCTGGCCGATCTCCGCGCCGCCTGGAATTACTACCGCACCGCCTCCCCCCGCTGCCCGAAGGATTTCTGCGCGCGGCATGATTCCGAATGCCACACCGAGGTGAAGATCGCCTTCCTGGGGGTGTGGGACACGGTGGGCGCGCTGGGCGTGCCGGCGACGCTGCGCAACAGCCTGTTCGCCGCGCCCTACCGCTTCCACGATACCGAACCTTCGAAGATCGTGCTGCGCGGGCGGCATGCGCTGGCGATCGATGAGCGGCGCAGCAGCTTCGTCCCGACGCTGTGGACCGGCGAGGAACCGCCCGGCTGCGACATTCGCCAGGTCTGGTTCGCCGGCGCCCATTCGGATGTCGGCGGCGGCTACACCAACCGCCTGCTGGCCGAGATCCCGCTGCTGTGGATGGCGGAGGAAGCGCAGGCGGCCGGGCTGCAGCTGGATGCCTCCATGCTGCCGCCCGCCACCTGCGGCACGCTGAACCCGCTGGCCGCACAGCACGAATCCCGCCCGCGCCTGACCCGCTGGCTGCCGCCGCGCTTCCGCGAGGTGCTGCAACGGGCGCCCGCCCTCGGCACCTGGGAAAGACTGTCCCGGCCGCGGGATCAGCAGGGCCGCGCGCTGCAGCCGATCAACGAAAGCCTGCACCCCAGCGTCGCGGCACGGTTCGGCCAGGCGGTGGCGCGGCTGGACGGCAACAAGGACAAGGCCGGCCGGGAGATCACCTACCGGCCGAAGAACCTGGTGCCGTCGCTGCCCTGACCGCGCCTCAGTCCACCCGCGCGCCCACCGCCTCGATCACAACGCGCCACTTGGCGCTTTCCTCCGCCATCCAGGTGGCGAAGGCGGCGCGGCCCATGGCGCGCGGGATGGCGCCGCCGGTGGTGACGCGTTCGATGAAGGCCGGGTCCTGCACGATCGCCTGCAATTCGTCATCCAGCCGCGCCAGGATCGGCTCCGGCACCCCGGCCGAGGTGCACAGGCCGAACCAGCCGGTGGAGGTGATGTCGATGCCCTGTTCCTGCATCGTCGGCAGGTCCGGGAAGGCGGAAACCCGCGCCGTGCCGCTGACCGCGATGGGGCGCATGCGGCCGGCCTGGGCCATCTGCGCCACCGCCGAGATCGACTGGAACAGCAGGTCGATGCGGCCCTCGATCAGGTCCGAATTCATCTGGCCGCTATTGGTGTAGGGCAGATGCTGCAGCGGCACGCCGGTGATGATCTGGAACTGCGACCCCGCCAGGTGCTGGGAAGACCCGGCGCCGACGGAGCCGAAATTGATCGGCCGCCCCTGCGCCTTCGCCCAGGTGATGAATTCCTGAAGGGTGCGCGCGGGCACCGCCGGCGGGATCACAACGATGTTCGGCACCAGCGCGATCAGCCCGACCGCGGCGAAATCCTTCTCCGGGTCGAAGGGCATGTTGCGGTACAGCCACTTGTTCGCGGCATTGGCGGCGATGGTGGCGAGGCCCACCGTGTAGCCATCCGGCGCCGCGCGGGCGACCTGGGTCATGCCGATATTGGTGCCGGCGCCCGGGCGGTTGTCCACCACCACCGGCTGGCCGAGCCGGCCCTGCAGCCGGTCCGCCACCAGGCGGGAAATCACGTCGCCGGCGCCACCCGCCGGGCCGGGATTGACCCAGCGGATCGGCCGGCTGGGCCAGTCGCCGGTCGGGCTGGCCGTCTGGGCGCGGGCGCCGGCAAGTGGCAGTGCCGCGGTGAGGCCCAGCAGGGCCGCGCGACGTGACAGGGTGGGGAGGGTGGGCATTGTTGTTCTCCGGAAGCCTTCCTGGACGGCAAGGAGACGTCGCGCCGGGGCCTCTGGCAAGGGCAAGGCTTGGCGAATTGCAACCTTCCGGGTCTGGCGCCTGCCGCGCGCTGTGGCAGGCTGCACCCAGGATGGACGAAGGGATGGCCTCGATGGGTGACGTGCTCGGCTGGCGCTGCAAATTCGGGGTGATGGGGCCTTCCACCAATACCGTGGTGCAGCCGGATTTCGACATGATGCGCCCGGCCGGCGTCACCAACCATTACAGCCGCATCTTCACCCCGAATGCCGATGCGGTTTCCAACGAGACGTTTCGGGCAGGGGCGGAACTCATTGGCCGCAACACGCTGGATGCGGTGCGATCGGTGATGACCTGCAACCCGGATGCGCTGGTCATGGGCATGTCCGCCGTCACCTTCTTCGACGGCGCGCGTGGCGCGGATCGCTTCGTGAAGGAGGTCGAGGATCTGTCCGGCCTCAAGATCAGCGTCGGCAGCCACGCGTGCACCGCCGCGCTGAACGCCTATGGCGGCATCAGGCGCCTGGCCGTGATGTCCCCCTACTGGCCGGCCATGAATATCGAGGTGGCGCGCTATTTCGGCGATATGGGCTTCAGCGTGGTGCGGGATACCGCCTTCCGCTGTTCCTCCTGGACCGATATCGCGGCGCAGACGCCGGCGCGCTGTGTGCAGGGGATCAAGGAGATCGATGGCGACGATGTGGACGCCATCGTCCAGGTCGGCACCAACCTGTCCATGGTGAAGCTGGCGGCGATGGCGGAGCTGTGGCTCGGCAAGCCCGTCATCGCGATCAACACCGCCACCTACTGGCACGCGCTGCGCGCGCGCGGCATCCCGGACAAGGTGGAAGGCTGCGGCAGCCTGCTCGAGCGGTTCTGAACGGCAGGGGTGCGGGCCGCACCGCACCCCCCCCGCATTCAGCCCGCCGTCGCGCCGCTGGCCCGCACGATGGGCGCCCAGCGGGCGATCTCGGCCTGGATGAAGCTGGCGAAGCCGGCCGGGTCGGCATCCAGGATCTGCATGCCCTGATTGGCCAGGCGTTCCCGGACGGCCGGGACCTGCAACGCCTCCCGCGTCGCCTCATGCAGGCGGGCGATGATGGGGGCGGGGGTATTGGCCGGTGCGACCAGGCCGAACCAGGCGGCGACGTCGAAGCCGGGCAGGCCGATCTCGGCCAGCGGCCGGACCTCGGGCCAGTCCGGCATGGGGGCCGCGCTGCTGAGGCCGATGGCCCGCAGCGCCCCGGCCCGAACCTGGCTGAGCGCCACGGGGACCGAGGCGAAGGTCATGCTGGTGGTGCCGGCCAGCACGGCATTGACCGAATCCGGGGCGGAGCGGAACGGCACATGGGTCAGCCGCACCCCGGTCATCTGCTCGAGCACCGCGCCACCCAGATGCTGGGAGGTGCCGGACCCGCCGGAGGAATAGGTCAGCTCGCCCGGCCGCGCGCGCGCCGCGGCGATCAGATCGGCCAGGTTCTGGATCGGCGAGGAAGGATGCACCACCAGCACATTGGGGCTGCTGGCGACCAGCGTGATCGGCGCGAAATCCGCCACCGGGTCGAAGGGCATCCGGCTGTACAGGGCGGGGTTGATGCCATGGGTGCTGACGGTGGCCATCAGCAGGGTATGGCCATCCGGTTCCGCCCGCCGCGCCACATCGCCGGCGATGTTGCCGCCGGCGCCGGGGCGGTTCTCGGTGACCACGTTCTGGCCGAGCCGCCGGCCCAGCTCATCGGCCAGGCTGCGGGTGAGGATATCCGCGGCGGAGCCGGCCCCGATAGTGACCAGGATGCGGATCGGGCGGCTCGGGAAGCCCTGGGCGCTGGCGGGGGTTGCGAGGGTGGAGGCCAGGGCCAGGGTGGGAGTGGCGCGCAGCAGGCTACGCCGGGTCGGGCCGGTCATGCCACCACCCCGATGCCCTGGATTTCGACCAGGATGCCCGGCCGGGCGAAGGCACTGACCGTCAGCAGGGCGCTGCAGGGGTAGGCGCCGCCGGGGAAATGCTCGGCGCGCAGCTTCACCAGCAGGTCGCCATGGCGCGGGTCCAGGATATAGACGGTGGTCCAGACGAGGCTGGCCAGGCTGCCGCCCGCGCGCACCAGGGTGCGGTCCATCAGCGCGTAGCAGGTGCGGACCTGCGCCTCGAAATCCCAGGAGATGTCGCGCCCCTCCAGGTCCTGCGTGGCGGTCTGGCCGGAGAGCCAGACGGTGCGGCCGCCCTGGGTGATGACGGCGGGGGAGAAGGCGCGGGACTGCTGGAAATCCGTGCCTTCCAGATGGGTGACGTTGAAGTTCATGCTTGTACCTTTCCTGGCGGAAGTCTCCGATGCAAACGATTGCATCAACCACGGGTCATTTCAATCGCTGGATCGAGGAGCCACCTGATGAAAATGGACGACACCGCAATCCGCGACCTGCTGCTGGGCACGCGCCGCATCGCCGTGGTCGGCGCATCCAATCGCCCGGACCGCGCCAGCCATGGCGTCCTCGGCTTCCTGCTGGCCCGCGGCTACGACGCGACACCGGTGAACCCCATGCTGGCGGGCCAGGACATCCAGGGCCGCAAGGTGATGGCCGGCCTGGAGCAGGCCGGGCCGCTCGACATGGTGGATGTGTTCCGCCGCAGCGCGGAGGCCGGCGCGGTGATGGATGAGGCGGTGCGGCTCGGCGCGAAATCCGTTTGGCTGCAGCTGGGCGTGGTGGATGAAGCCGCCGCCGCCCGGGCCCGGGATGCAGGGGTCGCGGTGGTGATGGATCGCTGCCCGGTCATCGAATGGCGCAGGCTCGGCCTGCCCGCCCGGATTGGCGGCTGAGCCTCGCCAACTGAACGTCATATGGGCGCCGCTTGAAATGATCGGCGGCACGGGCCAACTCCCCGCCCGGATGACGCGCGGGTAACATGACGGGCCATTCCCGGCCGGCAGCCCCGCATGCTCGCAAAGGAAACAGGGGACCATGACGGACGAGGAACGCCGGATCATCACCGGCTATGTGGAGCGGGTGAGCGGCGCAGCGGGCGCGGCGCCGGCGCGCCCGGCCTCGCCCTGGGGGGCGCTGGGCGGTGGCCAGCAGCAGCCGGCGCAGCCGCTGCCGCCGGTGGACCCGGAGGCCGACCGGCTGATCGGTGAGCTGTTCGCCCGCCACCCGGAAGCCCGCTACCGCCTGACGCAGACCGCCTTCGTGCAGGAACATGCGCTGGTCGAGATGCAGAACCGCATCCAGCAGCTGGAATGGGAACTGGAGCAGGCACAGTCCCAGGCGCAGCAGGCCCAGCAGCAGCCGCAGCGTGGCGGGCTGTTCGGCGGCATGTTCGGCGGCAACCAGCCGCAGCAGCGCCCGATGATGCGCACCCGCCCGCAGCCGCAGCCGCAATACCCGCCGGGCCACAACCCGCAGGCGCTGCAGCAGGGCC
>NZ_JAUYTS010000178.1 GCF_030695085.1 Falsiroseomonas sp.
GGCCCTGCCGCCGCGCGCCAATTGCGCATGAATCTCGGCACCATCGTCGAGACGCCACTGATAAAGGTGCGGCTGCGCGGCGGGCCGGTTTTGGGCGAGGTGGAGGAATGGTTCGTCTCCACCCTCACAGCCGGCGACTGCTTCATCTTCGCCGGCCAGATGCTGCGCTTCGAGGGGCTGGACGCGCTGGCCTGCGTCGTCTCTCGCGGTGGGGAGGGCGATCCGCGCGTGCCCGCCTATGCCGGCAGCCGCATGCCGCTGACCACGCATCTCGCCGCCCGGGTGCGCGGCATCCTGCATGATCCGAAATCCTGGCCGGCGCTGCCGGAGCCCGTGCGCGAATGGCTGCGGCTGCAGCAGCACGCCTCCATCATGCCGCCGCGCGACGGGCTGCTGGTGGAGACGTTCCCGCGCGGCGACCGCTGGTTCCTTGTCGCCTATTGCTTCGAGGGGCGGCTGGCGCATCAGACACTCGGCATGCTGGTGACCAAGCGCATGGAACGCCTCGGCATGGCCCCCCTCGGCTACCTCGCCACGGATTACGTGCTGGCCTGCTGGTCCGCCTTCAAGCCGCAGGGCATCGAGCGGCTGTTTGAGGAGGACATTCTGGGCGAGGAACTGGAAGCCTGGATGGCCGAGAGCAGCATGCTTCGCCGCACCTTCCGCAATATCGCCACCATTGCCGGGCTGATCGAGAAGAACCACCCGGGGCAGGAGAAGTCGGGCCGCGCGATGACGATGAATGCAGACCTGATCTACGACGTTTTGCGCCGGCACGAGCCTGACCACATCCTGCTGCGCGCCACGCGGCGCGAGGCGGCGGCAGGGCTGACCGATGTGGCACGCATTTCCCTGCTGCTGGCGCGCGCGCGCGCGGGCGGCATCCGCCACATGGTGCTGGACCGTGCCTCGCCGCTATCGGTGCCTGCGCTGATCGAGGAAGGCCGCGAATGGGTGGCGGGCGGTGCGCAGGATGCGCTGCTGGCGGAAGCCGCGGATCTGGTGGCGGAGGCGACCGATGGCGCCGATCTGTTCAACGAGATCCTGGCCAATGTGACCGAATCCATCCCCGCCCGCGGTGACCGCGACCGCGTCCGCCGCCCGCGCGATGCGAAGCGCCGCAACGCCCGCTTCATCCGCAGCGCGCCGAAGAATATGGGCGTACCGCAGTGACCGCTGCTCCCCTGCATATCGCCGGCCAGCGCCTGATGCTGGACCCGGCGGGCGTCGCGGTCTGGCCGGCCGAGAAAACTCTGGTCGTCTCCGACCTGCACCTGGAAAAAGGCAGCAGCTTCGCCGCACGGGGCAGCTTCGTGCCGCCCTATGACACGCGGGAAACGCTGGAACGCCTGGCGCTGGTGCTGCGCCGCTGGCGGCCGGAACGGCTGGTGCTGCTGGGTGACAGCTTCCATGACCGCGATGGCTGTGCCCGGCTGCACGCCTCGGACTGCGCCGCCTTGCAGCGCATGCTCGGCGGGCTGGCGGAGGTGGTCTGGGTGCTCGGCAACCATGACCCGGAACCGCCCGTAGGCCTGCCCGGCTTCGCCACGGAGGAATATCGCCGCGGCCCCTTCGTCTTCCGCCACATCGCGCAGCCGGGGCGCACGGTGCCGCCGGGTGAATTGTCCGGCCATTACCACCCGAAGGCGACCATGCCGGTGCGCGGCAGCGCGGTGACGCGCCCCTGCTTCCTGACCGATGGCCGCCGCCTGCTGCTGCCGGCCTTCGGCGCCTATACCGGCGGGCTGGAGGTGCGCGACCCCGCCATCGCCAGCCTGTTCCCGCGCGGCGGCCGGGCCTTCCTGCTGGGGGCGGAGCGGCTGTTCAGCTTCCCGACCGGGCCGCTGCGCGGTGCCGCGCCGATGCTCGAAACGGCAAACGCGCCGCCCTGACGGGCGGCGCGCTGCCTTCACTCACGCCGTTTTAACGGCGGGCACTCACGCAGTTCGAACTGCGAGGCTCACGGCCACATCAGCTGGTCAACGGCATGGATCACGCCGTTGCTGGCCACGATGTTCGGCGAGACAACGCGCGCCGGCTGCGAATTCACATTCGCACCCGCTGCGCCGAAGCCCGCGATCTGCTGCGCCGGCGCCGGGTTGCTGATCTGCACCGATTCGGCCGTGCCGGTGATGGAGATGTCGGCACCGTTGCGCGTGCGCAGGCGGCGTTCCGTGCCCATCAGTTCCGACGCGCGGAAGGCGCCCGGCACGATGTGGTAGTTGATCAGCGCGCCGAGGCGCTGGCGGTCCACACTCTCCTGGCTGCCACCGGCGCTGCTGGTGCCGAGGAGCTGCTGCAGCAGGTTGGCCGGCGCGCCGGCGAAGGCGGCATCGGTCGGCGCAAACACGGTCAGCGGCTGGGCCGAGCGGAAATCCTCGACCATGCCGGCGCGGGTAATCAGGTCCAGGAAGCGCGAGAACCGGCTGTCAGCGGCCATGGTGTCGGCCAGAGTCGCGGTCGGCGGCACGGATTGGGCGCGCAGGACGCCAGGCGCGGCGAGCGAGCCGGCCGCCGCGAGGCCGCCGATCATCATGAAGCCGCGACGCGGCATGCTGGGACGAATCATGGGGTTATCCTTCAACTGTGGCCCGCACAGCCCCGGCGCGTCGGGGGCGTGGGCCTGGGCATTGCGGTCGGTTCAGGAACGCCGCAGCCACCAGATGGTTCGCCACCGGCATCGCCGCCCTTTTCCGCTCCCCTCGCGGCGGAATCGCCCTACATGGAGGGAATGACTGAGCCTTCGCTGCTGTGGTTTCGCCACGACCTTCGCCTCACCGACCATCCTGCCCTGATCGCCGCCACGGAAGGTGGCCGCCCGGTGCTGCCGGTCTTCGTGCTGGATGACGATGCCGCCGGCGCGCACCGCCCGGGTGGCGCCGCCCGCTGGTGGCTGCGCGCCAGCCTGGCGGCGCTGGCCGCGGATCTTGCGGTGCGCGGCGCGCCCCTGCTGCTGGCGCGCGGACGGGCGGAGACGGTGCTGCCGGCGCTGGCGGCCGCCATTGGCGCCGGCAGCATCCATGCCGGCCGCGGCTATGAACCCTGGGCCCGGGCGCAAAGCCGGCGGGTGCATGAGGCATTGGAAAACGGCGGTCGCCGCCTGGTGCTGCACACCACCGCCGTGCTGCGCGAACCGCACGGCTTTGGCGCCGCCAGCGGCAAGCCCTATGCCGTCTATACCCCCTTCGCCAAGACCATGCTGGCCGCCGGCGACCCGCCCGCCCCGCGCCCGGCACCCGCCCGCATCCAGGGCGTGCCGCATCCAGACGGCGGGGAGGCGCTGGAGGCGCTCGGCCTCTACCCCGTGCCCGGCGAGCCCGACTGGGCCGCGCGCTTCGGCGAGACCTGGCAGCCCGGCGAGGCCGGTGCCCAGGCGCGGCTCGCGCGTTTCACCGCGCAGGCGCTCGGCGCCTATGACCGGCAGCGCAACCTGCCGGGGCTCGATGGCTCCTCCGGCCTGTCGCCGCATCTGCGCTGGGGGGAGGTCTCGCCCGGCCAGGTCTGGCACGCGGCGCGCGCGGCCAAGGCGGATGCGGCGGGGACGGAGACCTTCCTGAAGGAAATCCTCTGGCGCGAATTCGCCTATCACCTGTTGTGGCACCGGCCGGAGATGCCGGAGGCGCCATTGCGGTCCGAATTCGCCGCCTTTCCCTGGCAGCCGGATGCGAAGCTGCTGGCCGCCTGGCAGCAGGGCCGCACCGGCTACCCGGTGGTGGATGCCGGCATGCGCCAGCTCTGGCAGACCGGCTGGATGCACAACCGCGTCCGCATGATCACGGCAAGCCTGCTGGTGAAGCACCTGCTGCAGCCCTGGCAGGATGGCGCGGCCTGGTTCTGGGATACGCTGGTGGATGCGGACCTCGCCTCCAACAGCGCGTCCTGGCAGTGGGTGGCCGGCTGCGGCACGGATGCGGCGCCGTATTTCCGCGTCTTCAACCCGATCCTGCAGGGCGAGAAATTCGACCCCGAGGGCCGCTACGTGCGCCGCTGGGTGCCCGAACTGGCGAAGCTGCCGAATGCCTTCCTGCACCAGCCCTGGGAAGCCCCGCGCGAGGTGCTGGCGGCGACCGGCGTGGCACTGGGGCGCGACTACCCCCGCCCGGTGATCGACCACGCCGAAGGCCGCGCGCGGGCGCTGGCCGGTTTCGCGGCGCTGCGGGCATGATCCCACGCCCGGAACATCTCTGGCGCGGCTTCGCCGGGCTGCGCGTGGTGGCCGATGTGCATGGCGATGCGGAGGCCTTCATCCACGCCATCGAGGGGGCGCTGGCGGCCGACATGTTCGTGCTTCAGCTCGGCGACCTGACCGATCATGGCCCGGACAGCCCGGAAGTGCTGCGCCGCATCTTCGCGCTGATCGACCAGGGCCAGGGTCTGTTCCTGCTCGGCAACCACGACCACAAGCTGCGCCGCGCGCTGACCGGCACGCAGCTTCGCATCCAGGCGGAGGGGCTGGGCCGGACACTGGCGCAGCTCGATGCCGCGCCGGATGGCGACGTGCTGAAGGCCCGTGCGGTGGAGGAGATCGGCCGGGCCCCGGCCTGGATCCGCGATGGCGGGCGCATCTTCGTCCATGGCGGCTATCACCCCGGCATGCTGCATTCCGCGCCGCCGCCCGATGCGGGAATGCAGAAGGCGCAGGGGCTGGTGACACGGGCGCTGTTCGGCCAGGTGACCGGGCGGATGCGCCAGGATGGGTTTCCGGACCGGGTGCATGACTGGGTGGACAAGATCCCGGCCGATGTCACCGTGGTGTGCGGCCACGACCGCCGCAGCCTGGATGGCCGGCCCTTCGTGGCGGAAGGGGCGCTGGGCGGGCGCTGCATCTTCCTCGATTGCGGCGCCGGCAAGGGTGGTCATCTCGCCTGGATCGACCTGCCTTCCTGGGCCTGAAAGAGGCCCAGGAAGGTTGTTTTTCCGCGCCCTCAGGCGCCGGGCGCCGCCTACGGCGGCTTGGCTGCGCGCCCTGCACGGGGGCGCCCGGCCGGGCGGTTGGTCTGGGCGCGGCGGCCGTTCGGCCGCTCGGCGCTGCGCGCCGCATGGATCGGGATGCGCGGGTTCCGCATGGGCCGGCTGAGGGTCTATCCTCATCTTTCAGGAGAACGCGCCATGACCGACCTGCCCAGCACCGTCGAAATCCGCGAGGAAGGCCCGCGCGAGGGCTTCCAGATCGAGCCCGGCCCGATCCCGACCGATCGCAAGGTGGCGCTGGTGGATGCGCTCTCGGCCACCGGGCTGCACCACATCCAGGTCTGTTCCTTCGTCTCGCCCAAGCTGGTGCCGGGCTGGGCGGATGCGGAGGCGGTGGTGGCAGGCTTCGCGCCGAAGCCGGGCGTGACCTACACGGCGCTGTGGTTCAACGCCGCCGGGCTGAACCGGGCCCTGGCGTTCAAGGACCGGCTGAAGGTGGAGGGCGCCGTCACAGTGGTGGCCTCCGAGGCCTTTTCCCTCAAGAACCTCAACCGCGACCGCGCCAGGAACCTGGCGGCGCAGCGCGGCAATGTGGCGGCGCATCTGGAAGCAGGCGTCGCGGTGCCGCGCATCAGCGTGCAGGCCGCCTTCGGCTGCAACTATTCGGGCGATGTGCCCCCCGCGCGGGTGATCGAGGCGCTGGCGGATGCCTTCGCCATCGGCGCCGAGCACGGGCTGGAACTGCGCGAGGCGACGCTGGCCGACACCATGGGCTGGGCCACGCCGGCGCGGATCGAGCGGGTGGTGGGCGAGGTCCGCGCCCGCTGGCCGGACCTGTCCATCATCCTGCATCTGCACGACACGCGCGGCCTCGGCATCGCCAATGCCCATGCCGGGCTGCGGCTGGGGATTTCCCGCTTCGACACCACGGTGGGCGGCCTCGGCGGCTGCCCCTTCGCCGGCCAGCCGGGCGCGCCGGGCAATATCGCGACGGAGGAGCTGGTCCTGTTGTGCGAGGAGATGGGCATCGCGACGGGCATCGACCTCGACGCGCTGGTCGAGGCCGGGCGGCTGGCGGAAGACGTCGTGGGCCGCACCTTGCCGAGCACCATGCTGCGCTCCGGTGGGCTGGCGCGGTTCCGCCAGGCGGCGTGACCCCGAAGCCCTACACCACTCCTGGGGGAGCGTTGGGTGGCGGCAGCCTCAGGCCGCCGGCATCACCTGGCTGAGCCTGCCGCCCATCCGCACCGGCTCGATGCGCCTGGCCAGGCCGGTGGCATCGTCGGTTTCCAGGAACACGCCGCAGACCGTGGCCTCGCCCTCGGCGGGCGCCAGCTTCTCGCCGGGCACCTTCTTCCAGAAGCGCAGCGCGGCGCCGCCCTTCTGCATGCCGATGACGCTGTCATAGTCGCCGCACATGCCGGCATCCGTCATATAGCCGGTGCCGCCCACCAGGATCTGGTGATCCGCGCTCGGCGTGTGGGTATGGGTGCCCACCACCAGCGAGACCTTGCCGTCGAAGCTGTGGCCCATGGCCAGCTTCTCGGAGGACGCCTCGGCGTGGAAATCCACGAGGATGGCGTGGACCGAGCCGCCCGCGCCCATGCGGTGCGCGGCAAGGGCGGCCTGCACGCCGCGGAACGGATCGTCCAGCGCATCCATGAACAGGCGGCCCATGGCCTGCACCACCAGCGCCTTCCGGCCATCGGGCAGCACCACGACATAGGCGCCCTTGCCCGGCGTGCCCGGCGGGTAGTTCAGCGGGCGGATCAGCCGCGGCTCGGTCTCGATGTAGGAAAAGATCTCCTTGCGGTCCCAGGCGTGGTTGCCCAGCGTCAGCACATCGGCGCCGGCGGTGAACAGCGCGCGCGCCATTTCGGGCGCCAGGCCGAAGCCGTGGCTTGCATTTTCCGCATTCACCACCACCAGGTCGAGCGCCAGACGCTCACGCAGCACGGGGATAGCGGCGCCGGCGGCATCGCGGCCGGAGCGGCCGACCAGGTCGCCAAGGAACAGGATTCTCAAACTTTTGCGGCTCCGCAGAAGATCACGCCGCTTTCGGTTGCGATCGCGGCCAGGGGGGCGTCGTCCACGCCCACGGGCACTTCGTCAACCTCCTGGCACGCATAGGCGACGCCGATGGCGGTTGCGCCGGGCAGGCTGGCGAGCGTGCGGTCGTAATAGCCGCCGCCATAGCCGAGGCGATGGCCTGCACGGTCGAAGGCGAGAAGCGGCACCAGTAGCCAGTCGGGCGTCAGCGGCGCGGCCTCCGGTCCCGGCTGGCTGGTGCCGAGCGGGCCGCGGGCGAGCGTGTCGCCGGGCTGCCATTGGCGGAAGGCGAGCGGGTTGCCGCGCCTCGGCGTGACCGGAAGGGCGATGCGATGGCCGAGGGCGTGCAGGGCGTGCAGCGCCGGGCGGATATCGATCTCGGCCCCCATCGGCCAGAAGCCGGCGACGATCGCGCCATGTGGCGGCGGCGCGTCGCGCAGGAGGTGGGTGGTGAGCGCGCTGCCGAGGGCAGGGTCGCAGGCGGCGCGACGGGCGAGCGCGGCCTTGCGGGCTTCGGCCTTAAGGCCGGCGAGAAGTTCGGGGCAGAGCATCATGGGGAGAGGGGTGCCCCGAGGGCGCGCAACCCCCCAACCCTACCAGCCTTCGGCGTTGCGGCAGCGCCGCAACCCCCCCCAAATGGCGGAGAGGGGGAAGAAAGCGCCAAGAACGGGAACGACCTGCGGCGCGCCCGGCGCGCCGAGGCCGCGAAAGCGGCCCGCGCCCAGCGCGAGCGCAGGGCCAGCGCCCACGTGCAGGGCGCGAAGGCAAGCGCGCGGAGCGCGCGCCCGCCGTTTGAGGGTCTGGAAAAGCGCGGAGCCACCCTGGCCGTGGGCTTGAAAACCCTCCTGAGACCTGCGGTGCAGGTGGGAACCAGGTACTCGGACCACGGCCCGAGCAGCGCCAGTCCCCGGAGGTTGCTCATTGGCCCCGGGGGTTTAAGTGCCTCACCAACCTGGCAGCCCCGCAGCACCTCACTTAGGGTCGGTCGAGGGTCTGGGCAATGCCCTCGATCCGGTCCGCGATCCGCGCCAGGCGCTCCGCCAGCTTCGGGTCCGGCTGCGGCGCGGCCATGTTCTGGCCGGCGCGGGCCTGGGAGAGTGCGACCTTCAGGTCATGCACCTCATCCGCCAGCAGCAGGGCGCCGAGCAGCAGCAGGCGGCTTTCGCCGAACTGGCCGCCCATCGCCTTGATGGAATTCACCCGCTTGTCGACCTCCCCCGCGAGGGAGACGAGATGCGCTTCCTGGCCGTCCTCGCAGGACACCGGGTGGCTGTAGCCGCCGACGCGGACCGTGACCTGACCCATTCTATTGATCCTCTCCGAGCGCCGCGCGCAGCCGCGCAATCGTCTCGTCCAGTCGGTCCGCGATGGCCGCCACCGCGGCGCGCGGCACGCCCTCGCCCCCGCCTTCACCGGCCACGGCCGGCGCGCGTGGTTGTGCCGCAGCCTCGGCCAGGCGATCCACCGCTTCCTCCAGCCGCGCGAGTGCACGACTGGTCGGGTCCCCCGCCTGGTCCCCCTGCTGCGTGCCTGACACCCGAAACCCCCAAACCATTTGGCAGCCCAGCCGCAGCGACTGCGCCACATGCGCCTTGTCGCCACCGGTTCCGGCATGCTGCAACGCTTTGCATGCACGGCGCGGCGGGTCAACGGTGAGCAGGATTCGGCACGAAGCCGTGGCGATGCCGCCCATGCCCTTGCCGCCGGCCATCACGATCCGATCAGCCGGGACGTTGCGCGCGGTGGCGGAATGGGTGCCGCCCGGGGCTGCGCTGCTGCTGTCCGCGCCAGGGGCGGCGGGCTTCCTCGGCGCCCACGCCTGGCGGGCGCTGGTGGCGCTGGCGCCCGGCTACTCGGATGCGCTGTGCTGCGGGGATGCGGCGGGGGACGCGCTGGCGGCGCTGCGCGAGGGCTGCCGGCTGCTGGTGCTGGACGCCGCCTGCCCCGCCTTCACCGCCGTGGCAGGCGCGGCGGCGGAGGCCGGCGCCGTTCTGCTGCCGGCACGGCCAGCGGCGCTGGAACTGGATGTGATCGACCTGCGGCGCCCCACCGGCCGTTCGCGTCTGGCGGATTGGCTGGCGGGACGGCATGACACCGCGCCGCCCCTGCGGTAAACCGCGCCTACCGCCGCCGGCAATCCAAAGAGGACGAGATCACCATGCGCCTGACCCCCAAGGTTCAAGAAATCCTGTCCTGGTATGAAAGCGACAACCCCGGGACCAAGGCGAACCTCGCCCGCATCCTGATGGCCGGCAAGCTGGGCGGCACCGGCCGCATGGTCATCCTGCCGGTGGACCAGGGCTTCGAGCATGGCCCGGCGCGGTCCTTCGCGCCGAACCCCGCCGCCTATGACCCGCGCTACCTGTTCGAGCTGGCGATCGAGGCCGGGCTCAACGCCTATGCCGCGCCGCTCGGCATGATCGAGGCCGGCGCCGCCACCTATGCCGGCGTCATCCCGACCATTCTGAAGATGAACAGCAGCAACAGCCTGTCCACGACCAAGGACCAGGGCATCACCGCCAGCGTCGGCGACGCGCTGCGGCTCGGGTGCTCGGCCATCGGCTTCACCATCTACCCCGGCTCCGAATACCAGTTCGAGATGATCGAGGAGCTGCGCGAGCTGGCCGAGGAAGCCAAGTCCGTCGGCCTCGCCGTGGTGGTGTGGAGCTATCCGCGCGGCCCGATGCTGGACAAGGTGGGTGAGACGGCGCTCGACATCTGCGCCTATGCCGCGCACATGGCGGCGCTGGTCGGCGCGCACATCATCAAGGTGAAGCCGCCGACCTCCGCCATCAGCCTCGATGCGGCGAAGAAGACCTACCAGACCAGCCCGGTCGAGGATGATTCGGTCGCGCGCTTCAAGCACATCGTGAATGCCTGCTTCGGCGGCCGTCGCCTGGTGGTGTTCTCGGGTGGCGAGGCCAAGGGCACGGAGGCGATCCTGGACGAGGTACGCGCCATCCACGCCGCCGGCGGCAACGGCTCCATCATGGGCCGCAACGCCTTCCAGCGCTCCAAGGCGGATGCCGTGGCGCTGCTGACCGCGATCATCGACGTCTACAAGAACTGATTGGGGCGGCCCTTTCGCAAGCGCGAAAGGGCCCCTCAAGCACCGGCGCATCGCATCCGCGCCGCCTGGCTTCGCCGCATTGACGGCGGCGCCCTTCGGGCACCCGGACCGGTCAGGCGACCGGTCCGGCCCAGTTCCTAGCCAACCAGGCTGGGCGGCACGCCGGCGGCAGCCACCGCATCGCGCTGCCGCTGCGCCACCGCGTCTTCCGAATGGTCGTGCACCAGTTCCATGAACAGCCGGTGCCAATTGGCCTTCGCCCGCAGCCGGAAGAACACGCTGCCGAGGCCGATCGCGGCGCGGTCCATCAGCGGGAATTCGCGCGGGATCTTCACCCCACCCGTCCGCTTCAGCCCCTCATGCACCGTCTGCGCCACCTTGCGGCCGTAGCTCGGGTCGTCCGAGGGGGTGATGGAGCGCACCTTGTCCTCGACCAGCGGCTCATACAGGAAGCGCGCCCAGAGGTTCAGGACCTCCATCGTCTCCTTCGACAGGTTGCGGAAGCCCCAGACGCCATAGGCATGGGCCGCCTTCTCCCGGTCATCGTCGCGCACCGCCTCGTACAGCATCACCACGCCGGTGACGAAGCTGGCGGGGAAGATGCGGATCACGCCGAAATCGAGCAGGTTCACGCCATGGCCGACCTCGGCATCCTCGCGCACCTGGTAGTTGCCGAGATGCGGGTCGCCGTGGATCACGCCGTAGCGGTAGAAGGGCACGTACCAGGCGCGGAACAGGGCGCGGGCATAGGCGTTGCGCTCCTCCTCCGGCGGGTCTTCCTCAAGCCGGCGCAGGATCGGCCGGCCCTCCAGCCAGGACATGGTCAGCAGGCGCTTGGTGGTCAGTTCCGGAATGGCGGTCGGCACGGTGACGCCGGGCGTAGTCGCCAGCATGGCGCCATACAGCCGCATGTGGCTGGCCTCGCGCTCGTAATCGAGTTCCTCCCGAAGCCGGGCTGACAATTCCTGATAGGCCTCGGCATTGTCCAGCGTGCTGTCCATGCGGCGGTACAGATTCAGCGCCAGCTTCAACTGGCGCAGATCTGCCTCGACGATGCTCGGCATGTCCGGGTATTGCAGCTTGCAGGCCACTTCGCGCCCATCCGGCAGCGTGCCGCGATGCACCTGGCCGAGGCTGGCGGCCGCCACCGCCTCCTGCGTGAAGTGGGTGAAGCGGGACTGCCAGGCGGGGCCCAACTCGCCCTGCATGCGGCGGCGCACGAAGGCCCAGCCCATCGGCGGCGCGTTGGATTGCAGCGTCGCCAGTTCCTGCGCGTATTCCTCCGGCAGCGCCTCCGGCACCGTGGACAGGAACTGCGCCACCTTCATCAGGGGGCCTTTCAGCCCACCCAGGATCTGCTTCAGATCCTCGGCATGCGCGGTCTTGTTGGTCTTGATGCCGAGGAAGCGTTGCCCCGCGACGCGCGCGGCGATGCCGCCAACAGCGCCGGAGGTGCGGACCATGCGCCGCATCTCGCCAAACAGGGTGGATTCGCTGCGGTCATCGGCCATCGGTTCAGGCAGCCTTCTCGAGCTCGTCGATAAATCCGGAAATCACATCCAGCCCCTTGTTCCAGAAGGCGGGGTCGGAGGCGTCGAGGCCGAAGGGCGCCAGCAATTCCTGGTGCCGCTTGGTGCCGCCGGCGCGCAGCATCTCCAGGTACTTCTCCTGGAACCGCGGATGTCCCTCCCGGAACACGCCATACAGCGCATTCACCAGGCAATCCCCGAAGGCATAGGCGTAGACATAGAAGGGCGTGTGCACGAAATGCGGGATATAGGCCCAGTACACGCTGTAATCCGGCGTGAAGTCGAAGGCCGGGCCGAGGCTCTCGGTCTGGATCTGCATCCAGATCTCGCCGATCCGCTCATGCGAAAGCTCGCCCTTGCGGCGCTCGTCATGCAGCAGCGTCTCGAAGCGGTAGAAGGCGATCTGGCGGACGACCGTGTTGAGCATGTCCTCCACCTTGCCGGCCAGCAGCATGCGCCGCTTCTTCGGGTCGGTCTCGGCATCCAGCACGGCGCGGAAGGTCAGCATCTCGCCGAAGACGCTGGCGGTTTCGGCCAGGGTCAGTGGCGTGGAGGACATCAGGTAGCCCTGGTCGGCCGCCAGAACCTGGTGCACGCCATGGCCCAGCTCATGCGCCAGCGTCATCACGTCCCGCGCCTTGCCGTGGTAGTTCAGCAGCAGATACGGGTGGGCGCTGGGCACGGTCGGGTGGGCGAAGGCGCCGCTGGCCTTGCCAGGGCGGAGCGCCGCGTCGATCCAGGGTTTCTCGAAGAAGGGCGCGGCCGCGCGTTCCAGCTCCGGGCTGAAGGCGCCATAGGCGGCGCGCACGCGGGTCACCGCATCCGGCCAGGGGATGGTGCTGTCCGTGTCATCCGGCAGCGGCGCGTTTCGGTCCCAATGCTGCAGCTTCTCAAGCCCCAGCCACTTCGCCTTCATCGCGTAGTAGCGGTGCGACAAGCGCGGCAGGCTGGACCAGACGGCGGACACCAGCGCGTCCACCACCTCATCCTCCACCATATTGGCGCGGTTGCGGGCGGAGGTCGGGCGCCGGTACTGGCGCCAGCCATCGATGATCTCCTTGTCCTTCGCCAGCGTGTTGGTGATCAGCGAGAACAGCCGCACCCTCTCGCCGAACGCGGCCGAGACACCCTGCGCCGCTGCGGCCCGCACCGCGCGGTCACTGGATGAAAGATTGTTCAGCGCGGCGGAGACGGTCAGCTCATCGCCGGCCACGTTCACCCGCATGCCGGCAACGGTCTCGTCGAACAGGCGGTTCCAGGCGGATCGGCCCGTCACCTCCTTTTCGTGGAGCAGCTTTTCCAGCTCATCCGAAAGCTGGTGCGGGCGGAATACGCGCAGGTCGCGCAGCCAGGGGCGCCAGCGTTCCAGCGCGGCGGATTGCCGGAGCTTCGCCTCCAGCGCCGCATCCTCCAGCCGGTTGATCTCCAGCGTCAGGAACAGCAGGTGGCTGCTGATCGCCGTCACCCGTTCCTGGATGGTCTGGTAGAAGCGGCCATTCTCCGCCGATTGGGCGTCGCCCGAGAAGATGAGCTGGGCGTAGGACATGGCGCGGCCGAGGATTTCCTCGATCCGCTCATAGGTCGCGATGGCGCGCGCCAGATTGTCGCCGGAGCCTTGCGCCAGGCGGCCGGCATGCGCGGCGTGGAAGGCCTTCGCCTCCGCCTCCGCCCGGTCCAGATCGGCGGTGAGCCGTGGATCGGTGGTCGATGCGTAAAGGTCTGAAAGGTCCCAGGACGGCAGGGCCTGGGCGGCGGCCCGGGCCGGATTGCGGGCGGGATCGGGGGCGGGGCTGGGGGCAGGGTTCTGGTTCACCCCCTGCATATAGCCCGGCCCGGCCCGAGGCCAACGGGCACCTGCCGAATACGCGCCACGCTCCGGATTTGGCAATCATCGGCCGGTATCCTGCCGGCACCCGCTTGTCTGCCGGAAGGGCCTCTCCATGCGTATTCGCACCATGTTCATCCTTGGCTTCCTGCTGGTCGCCATCCCCGGCCTGGTCGCCTCGCTCTGGCTTGCCGTGGGCGCGGCGCGGGATCTCGGGCGCACCACCCAGGCGGTGGCGGCGTTGCAGGCGGCGAGCGACGCGCAGCGCGCCGTCAGCGCGGTGGCGGTGGAAATCGGCGGCTATGCCAGCGTGCTGCGCCAGCCCAACCCGGACCGCGCCCAGGTCGCCAGCGACGCGGCGGCGACGATCCGGCTGCTGGAGGCCAGCGCCACCAGCGCCGCGGCCGCCGGCCAGGATGCCGCCGCGGTGCGTCGGGTGGCCGGGCAACTCGCCACCTTCCGCAGCCGGGTGGACCAGGCGCTGGCGCTGGCGCCGGACCTCCGCGACGCCAGCCTGCCCGCCACCGGCACCGCGGCGCGCAATGCGGCGGTGGCAACCCTGCTGGACGTTTCCGCTGGCGCCGCGCGCGATGTCGCCCGCACCGCGCCCGAACTGGCGCTGCTGATCGAGGCCTCCTCCACCGTGATGGACATGCGCGACCAGGCCGGGCGCCGCAACGCGCAGATCTCCGGCTGGCTCAGCGGCACGCCGGTCACGCCGCAATCGGTGCAGACGGCGGAGGCGCTGACGGCGGGCGTGGCGCAGGCCTGGGCCTCGGTGCAGCGCCTCCTCGCGGCCAGCCCCGCCTCCGCCACGCTGGAGGCCGCGCTGGACGGGCAGAAGCGCAACTTCGTTGAACGGAACGAGCCGCATTGGCGCCGCCAGGTGGAAACGGCCCGCCAGCGCCTGAGTGCGCCGGAGACCGCCTGGACCACCAGCTTCGCCGAATTCCGGACCTGGTCGCGCCCGGCCCAGGCCGCGATCCTGGAACTGCGCGACGCCGCGCTGGATGAAGCCGCGGCCAGCGCCGCCCGCGGCATCGCCGCGGCGCAGACCGGGCTGGCCCTGGCGCTCGGCCTCGCCGGCCTCTGCTTCGCCGCCGCGCTGGGCGGCGCGCTGCTGCTGCTGCGCCGCCTGGTCAGCCCGATCCGCGCGCTGACCGCCAGCGTCGGCGGTATCGCGGCCGGAGAACTGCACCGGACCGTGCCGGGCCGAGGCCGCACCGATGAGCTGGGCGAGATGGCGGAGGCAGTGGAAACGCTGCGCGCCGGATCACTCGCGCGGGTGGCGGAGACCGAGGCGCGGGCGCAGGAACAGGCGCAGCGCCTGGCGCGGGTGGAACGCGTGGATGCGCTGCTGCGGCAGTTCGAGGATCAGGCCGGCAACATGCTGGAAGCCGTCGCTGCCGCCTCCACGGAGTTGGATGCAACGGCGCACAGCATGGCCGGCATCGCCGCCGATGGCAGCGCCCACGCCGCCGCGGTGGCCGATGCCGCCGCCCGCGCCAATGGCAGCGTCGAGACGGTGGCCGGCGCGGCGGAGGAACTCGCGGCCTCCTTCGGCGCCGTCACCCGTCAGATCCGCCACGGCGCCGACCAGGCGCGCGCCGCCACCAGCGCGGCGCAGGAAGCGGACCGCACCGTGCGTGGGCTGTCGGAGGCCGCGGACCGGATCGGCGCCGTGGTGCAGATGATCACCGCCATCGCCGGCCAGACCAACCTTCTGGCGCTGAACGCCACCATCGAGGCCGCCCGCGCCGGGGAAGCCGGCAAGGGCTTCGCCGTGGTGGCCGGTGAGGTGAAGGCGCTGGCCGCCCAGACCGCCAAGGCGACCGACGAGATCAGCGGCCAGATCACCGCGATGCAGGCCGAGACCCACCGCACCGTGACCGCCATTTCCGACATCGCCCGCATCATCGCCACGGTCGGCGAAGCAACCAGCCAGGTGGCGGAAACCGCCGGCCAGCAGGCGGAGGCCACCCAGGCCATCAACCTGGCGGTGACGGAAGCCGCCCGCGGCACCGCCGCCGCCGCCGACCACGCCAATGGCGTGAATGCGGATGCCGACCGCACCGGCCATGCGGCGGGCGAGGTGCGCGCCGCCTCCGGCGAATTGTCTCGCCAGGCGGAGAAGCTGCGGGCCGAGGTTTCCCGCTTCATGGTGGAGTTGCGCGCCGCCTGAAACCCCTCCCCGCCACGACTTGGCCCCCGTTGCCGCCGCATGGCACCATATGCGCGAGGCACGGGGGAGATAGTCGGGATGGAAAGCGCCGAGACGCGGGTCTGGACCAGCCTGCCGCATATGATGCTGGACCTCGCCCGAGGCTGGCGCGAAAGGCCGATGCTGCGGCATTGGCAGGATGGCTGGCAGAGCACGAGCTGGGGCGAATTCGGCCGCCGCGTCGCCGCGCTTGCCGCCTTCCTGCGAAGCCAGGGCGTGGCGCCGGGGGACCGGGTGCTGCTGGTTTCCGAGAACCGGCCGGAATTCCCCATCGCCGATACCGCCATCATGGCGATCGGCGCGGTGACGGTGCCGACCTACACCACCAACACCGTGGGCGACCACGCGCATATCCTGCGCGACAGCGGCGCGAACTTCGCCATCGTCTCCACCGCCCGGCTGGCGGAGCGGGTGGCGGAGGCCGCGGCGCAGGCCGGCGCGGTGCTTGACCGCACCATCTGCATGGAAAATGGCGCGGCCGGATGCCTCGACTGGTCCGCCGCCGTGGCCACCCCGGCCGATCCCGACCTGCTGCTGGCCGAAGCGGAGCTGATCCCGCCCGGCCGGCTGGCCTGCCTGGTCTATACCAGCGGCACCGGTGGGCTGCCCAAGGGGGTGATGCTGCCGCACCGTGCCATGCTTTCGAACCGGGAGGGTGTCGCCCGCATCGCCAGGCGGCTGCATCTGGATGGCACGCCCTACCTCTCCTTCCTGCCGCTCTCGCACAGTTATGAGCATACGGTGGGCGGCTTCCTGCTGCCCTCGCTGGGGCTGGAGGTGGTGTATTCGCGCGGCGCCGACCGCCTGGCGGCGGAGCTGAAGGAGATCCAGCCCACAGTCATCACCGCCGTGCCCCGGTTGTTCGAGGTGCTGCGCGGGCGCATCGAGGCGCAGGTGGAGAAGGATGGCGGCTTCAAGGAGAAGCTGTTCCGCCGCGCCCTGGCACTCGGCCTGAAGCGGCTGGATGGGCCGGGCCTTTCGCTGTTCGAACGCGCCCAGCATGCGGTTCTGGACCGGCTGGTCGGCGCCAAGATCCGCGAGCGGTTCGGCGGCAAGCTGCTCGCACTGGTCTCGGGGGGCGCGCGGCTGGACCCGGACCTCTCGGGCTTCTTCCTGGCCTTCGGCCTGCCGGTGATCCAGGGCTATGGCCAGACCGAGGCCGGCCCGGTGATCAGCGTGAACCCGCCCTGGGAAAACCGCCGCGCCACCGTCGGCCCGCCTTTGCCGGGGGTGGAGGCGCGCATCGCCGAGGATGGCGAGCTGTGCGTCCGCGGCGACCTGGTGATGGATGGCTACTGGAACGACCCGGACAGCACCGCGCGCGCCGTGGTGGATGGCTGGCTGCACACCGGCGATGTGGGTGAGATCACGGATGGCTACATCCGCATCACCGACCGCAAGCGGGATTTCATCAAGACCCTCGGCGGCGACATGGTCAGCCCCGCCAAGCTGGAAGGCCTGCTGATGGCGGAGCCGGAGATCGCCCAGGCGGTGGTCGCCGGCGAAGGGCGGCCGGCCATCGTGGCGCTGGTGGTGCCGACGGATGGCGCGGCGGAGAAGGTGCAGGCCGCCATCGCCCGGGTGAACGGCAAGCTCTCCAACATCGAGCGCATTCGCGCGAGCACCCTGGTGGAGGCCTTCACGGTGGAGAACGGCTTGCTGACGCCGACCATGAAGGTGAAGCGCCGCCTGGTGCTGGAACGCCATGCCGGCGCGGTGGAGGGGCTGGCCAAGCGCGGGTAGCGCCGCCGGACCCGGTCACACGTGCCGGGTCAGCCCACCATCGACGCGCAGGCTCTGCCCGGTGACGTAGGAGGCCTGGTCCGAGACCAGCCAGGCCACCGCCGCCGCGATCTCCTCGGCCCGCGCATAGCGGCCGAGCGGGATGCGGGCGCGGCGGGCTTCCTTTTCCGGCAGGCTGTCCACGAAGCCGGGCAGCACGGCGTTCACGCGGATGCCGGCGGGCGCCAGCTCATCTGCCGCCAGCTTGGTCCAGGCGCCGAGTGCGGCGCGGAGCGTGGTGGCCGGAAAATCCGATTCCGGCTCCAGCGCGGCGTAGGAGGACAGATTCACCACCGCCCCCGAGCCCTGCGCCTTCATCCCCGGCAGCACCAGCCGCAGCGCGCGGATGGCGGAGAGCATCACCATGTCGAAGCCGGCATGCCATTGCGTATCGGTCAGGTCGAACAGCGGCGCCTTGGGCGGGTGGCCGGCATTGTTCACCAGCGCGTCGATCCGCCCGAATTTCTCCAGCGCGCCCTGCACCAGGCGTTCCAGATCGGCAGGTTCCGTCACGGAACCGGTGACGCCCAGCGCATCGGGCAACTCCGCGGCCAGCTTTTCCGCATTGCCGGACGGCGACATCACCGCAACCCGGAAACCATCGGCCGAAAGCCGCCGCGCCACCGCCGCACCGATTCCCCGGCCGGCGGCGGTGATGATGGCGGTCTTCATGTCCGGTCGCTGGTGGCGGGCGTGAAGGCGCCGCCATCGGTCGGGCGCAGCGCCTCGAACATCTCCGTCACCTGGGCGTAGTCGCGGTAGCCGCAGCGGGCGATGGTCTGCGCCGCCACCGCATCGAAGCGGCCATCGACGATGTAGCGTTCGTCGATATGGATGCCGACGACCTGGCCGAGCACCATGAAGCCATCGGTCGGGTTGCCGTCGATGTCGTGCAGTTCCATCGCCTGCAACACCTTGCATTCGAAGCTGGCCGGGCTTTCGGCGACGCGCGGCGCCTTGACGAAGCGGCATTCCGCCATGGTGAGGCCCGCCGCCTCGAACTCGTTCTCCCCGGCCGCGAGCGCGGCGGAGGAGATGTTCATGGCGTCGAACAGCGGGCGGGTCACCAGGTTGAAGACGAATTCCCGCGTCTCGAAGGCATTGGCGGCGGAGTGCTTCAGACCCTCGCTGCCGAACACCACGATGGGCGGGGCGCCCTTCACCAGATTGAAGAAGCTGTAGGGCGCCAGATTCGGCCGGCCCGTGCTGTCCAGGCTCGAAATCCAGCCGATCGGGCGCGGCGCGACGATGGCCTTCAGCGGGTCGAAGGGCAGGCCATGGCCCCGCTTGCCGTGCTTCGGTTCATAGAACATCGCGCTCGCCCCTTCCCTGGAGTGCCTCGGCTACATGCCCAGCGCGCGGCGGTAAAGATCGAGCAGCGTTTCCTGCTCCTCCACCTCGGCCGGTTCCTTCTTCCGCAGCGAGATGATCTGCTTGATCACCTTCACGTCGAAGCCGGCCGACTTCGCCTCGGAGAAGATGTCCTTGATGTCGCCCGCGAGCGCCTTGCGCTCCTCCTCCAGCCGCTCGACCCGCTCGATGATGGAGCGCAGCCGGTCTACGGCAATGCCGCCAACCTCGGGGTCCGGGTCCTTTTCCTGGCGGTCGCGGCTGGCCTGGGCCTCCTGCGCGTCGAAATCACTCATCGAAGGCCTCCGGGCACAAGTTGAGGCGCGGCGTATAGCCCTGGGGCGGGGGTGGCGCAAACCGGAGGACAGGAAGGCCGGGGAGAAAGTATTCTCCCCGGACCCCTCATCTATTTTCGGCACCTTGGGGTAGGCGCCAACTAAAAGGTCCCAAAAAACAAGGGTAGGGTTCGGGGAGTGAACGCTTCCCTCCCCGACCTTCTTTCTCAGTGGCCCGTATTGCTCGCCGCGAACTTCGCCTTCTGCTCAGCCGTCGCTTCCTTCTGGTGCAGCGCCTGCCATTCCTTGTAGGGCATGCCATAGACGATCTCCCGCGCCTCCGGATCCGTGATGGCAACGCCCTTGGTCGCGGCTTCCTCGCGGTACCACCGGGACAGGCAGTTCCGGCAGAAACCGGCCAAATTCATCATGTCGATGTTCTGCACGTCGCTGCGCTCACGCAGATGCTGCACCAGGCGACGGAAGGCGGCGGCTTCCAGCTCGGTCTGGGTGGCGGCGTCGATCTTGGGCATCGGGGTTCTCCTGCAACTGCCCGGTAGATGGTCCATCCCGCCCCGCTTCGCCATACTGCCGGCATGAGGGAGACCAAGATGGACTGGACCGATGCCACCGCCCGCGCGGCCCTGCAGGACGTTTTCGCCGCCGCCGTGGCCAGCGCCGACCCGCGCATCGTGCTCGCCCGGCACCTGCCGGCGCCGCCGCAGGGCGGCCGCGTGGTGGTGGTGGGTGCCGGCAAGTCGGCTGCGGTGATGGCCGCGGCGGTGGAGGCAGCCTGGCCCGACCAGGCGCTGGGCGGCCTCGTCGTCACCCGCTACGGCCATGGCTACCCGACGCAGCGGATCGAGGTGCTGGAGGCGTCGCACCCCGTGCCGGATGCGGCGGGCGCGGAAGCGGCGCAAAGGCTGCTGGCGGCGGTTGGCGGGCTGACGGCCGCGGATCTGGTGCTGTTCTTGGTCTCCGGCGGTGGTTCCGCGCTGAGCACCCTGCCCGCCCCCGGCCTGACGCTGGAGGATCTGATGGCGGTGAACCGGGCGCTGCTCGCCTCCGGCGCCACGATCAACGAGATGAACTGCATCCGCCGGCATCTGTCCGCCTTCTCCGGCGGCAGGCTCGCTTTGGCCGCGGCGCCGGCCCGGGTGGTGACGCTGGCGATCTCCGACGTGCCGGGGGATGACCCGACCGCCATCGCCTCCGGCCCCACCGTCCCGGACCCGAGCAGCTTCGAACAGGCCCGTGCCCTGGTGGCACATTACCGGATGAAGCTGCCGCAGGCCGTGGTCGCGCATCTGGAGCAGGCGGCGGAGGAAACCCCGAAGCCGGGCGACCCCCGGCTCGGCGAGGTCGATTACCGCTTCATCGCCACCCCCCGCCTGGCGCTGGAAGCCGCCGCCGCGAAAGCCCGCGCGCTGGGCCTCGCACCGCTGATCCTGGGCGATGCGCTGGAAGGTGAGGCGCGGGAGGTAGGCAAGGTGCTGGCCGGCATCGCGCTATCCGCCCGCGCCCATGGCCACCCCCTGCCCGCCCCCTGCATCCTGCTCTCGGGCGGGGAGACCACGGTGACCATCGGGGCCGAAGGTGGCGGACGCGGCGGGCGCAACAGCGAATCCCTGCTCGGCTGCGCGGTGGCGCTGGCCGGCGCACCCGGCATCTGGGCGCTGATGGGCGACACGGACGGGATCGACGGATCGGAGGATAATGCAGGCGCCATCGCGACGCCCGATACGCTTTCCCGCGCCCGCGCGGCGGGGATGGACCCGCGGGAGGTGCTCGGGCGGCATGACAGCTACACGCTGTTCCAGGCGCTGGGCGACCTGCTGGTGACCGGGCCCACGCTGACCAATGTGAACGACCTGCGCGCCGTGCTGGTCGCCTGAAGACGAAGAAAGGCCGGGGGATTGCTCCCCCGGCCCTGTTTCGCGGTGCCACCTTTGACGGTGGCAGCCCTGCTCAGCGCAGGACGATTTCCACGCGGCGGTTCTGCGGCTCGCGCACGCCATCGGCGGTCGGG
>NZ_JAUYTS010000179.1 GCF_030695085.1 Falsiroseomonas sp.
TCGGCCAGCATGCGCTGGGTGTCGGCTGCGGCCCAGATGAACAGGGCGTTGGCCCCGGGAAAGCGCGCGATCGTGGCGCGCTGGCAGGGCAAGGGCGCAACCGCCACGGCGCCGGCGGGCGCAACGGCCGCATCGCCGCCCGACCCGCCTCGCGCGCCCGGGGGCGCCGCGTTGGCGCTGGCGGCGGTGACCGGCTGGCCGACAATCTGCTGCAGCACGGGCAGCAGGGCCTCGGCATTGGCGTGCTGCAGGAAGACCACCTGGACGTCGTCAGCCGACTCGGCGCGTCGGTCGAGATCCTCGATCAGGGGCCGGATCCGCGCCAGGGCCGACGGATCGCCGCGCAGCACAAGCGAGTTGGAGCTGTCCACCGGCGTGACCGACACCATGCCCTGCCCCGGCTGGCCGCCCGGCGGCGCCAGCACCGTCTGCAGCACCCCGGCGATCTCCCGCGCGGAAGAGTTTCGCAGGGTGATCACCTCGAACCCGGTACGGTCGACGTCGATGCGGGCGATCAGGCCGCGGATGCGGACCAGATTGTCGGAGAAATCGGCCACCACCACGCTGTTGGCGCCCGGATTGGCCAACACCTGTCCCTGGGCGCCCGCCAGCGGCCGGATGGTCTCCGCGGCCGAGGTCGCGTCGATGTGGCGCAACTGGAAAACTTCCGTCGAGAAGCGCTCATTGCCGACCGTGGCCGGGCCCTGGGCGGCGCCCTGGGCCGGGCTGATGCGATAGGCGCCGGACGACGTCGGCGTCACCACCAGACCGTTGGCGCGCAGGGTCGAGAGGAAGACCTCGAACAGCTGGGCCCGGCTCAGCGGACGGTCGCTGGTCACGGTCACCGTGCCGGTCACCGCCGGATCGACAATGAAGGTGCGGCCGGTCGACCGGGCCACGTCCTGGATGAAGGCGCGGATGTCCGCGCCCTGCACGTTCAGCGTCTGCCCCGACTGGGCCAGAACAGGACTGGCCGCCAGCGGGCCCTGGACGGCCAGAACAGCCGCCAGGACGGCGCCGATGACGGTGCGGTTCGATCGCTTCAACGGCCTGTCCTTATGGTGGTGGTCTGGACCGCGCCGCCGCGTTCGAAGCGGATTTCGGCGCTGTCGGCGGTCGCGAGTTCGCCGCGCAGGGCGGTGATCCGGTCAAGCCGGTCGAGGGACCGGCCGTTGACGGCCAGGATGACGTCGCCGGCCTGGAGGCCCGCGGCCTGCAGCGCCGCGCCGTCGCCCGTGGCGGAGACGGTGAAGCCGTGGACCCGCAGGCCCTGCATCCGGGGGCGCAGCGCGGCCTGGGCCATCAGCTGGGCGGGATCGACGCGAACGCCAGTCGCCACCGTGGGCGCGAGCGCGGGTGCGGCCGGCTCCGGCGTCACGGTC
>NZ_JAUYTS010000005.1 GCF_030695085.1 Falsiroseomonas sp.
CGCGGGCGCGGGCGCGCTCACCTCCAGCAGGGCCGCGGCCAGTTCGGCGCCGGAATTGGTCTCGAACAGGCGGCCGCCGGTTTGTTCCGTGATGCAGGACAGGGACTGCACCTGCGCACCGGTCAGGCCGAAGCCCACCACATGGGCGCGAATCCTGATGCCCTCCGCGGCGAATTCCGCGGCCAGGGCGCAGGGGTCGCCCTGGCAGGTCTCCAGCCCATCGGTCACCAGGATGATGTCCGCGGCCTCCGCCGTATCCGGAATCTGGGCGCGGGCCTGGCGCAGGCTGTCGGTCAGCGGCGTCATGCCGCGCGGCACCAGGCCGCGCAGGCGCTGTGCCAGGCTTGCGCCGGAGGCGCGGCCCATCGGCGCGATCACCTCGATGTCGCGGCAATCGCCGCGCCGGTTGTGGCCATAGGCGATCACCGCCAGCGGCACTGCCTGGTCGCGGCTGGTGAAATACTCCCCCACCACGTCGCGCGCCACCTCGATCCGGGTGCGGTCACCTTCGACGCGGTTCCACATGGAGCCGGAGGCATCGAAGACCAGAACCCCGACCCGCTCCGCCGCGGCCGGTCCGGCGGCAAGGCAGAGCAGCGCCAAGGCGGCGGTGGGCAGCGGCGCCGATCGCAATCGCATCAGGCTATTCTCCGTCGTCGCGCGCCCCCTCCTCGCGCCGCCATGACAGCCGCGTGATCTGCCGGGCGGCTTGGCAGGACCGATTGACGCCCGACCTGAACCTAACCGTAAGGTGCTGCCAAGCTATGGAAATCCATGGGGAGCCCGCCGCGCATGCTCGACCTCGAGGCCGTGTCCTGCCTGCTGCGGACGCCGGATGCGGCGGAGGCCTGGCGCGGCTTCGGCGCCTTCCTCGGCAACCATGGGCTGGACCGGCTGATCCTTTATGATGTCACCGCCCCCACCCCGGGGCTGTGGACCACCTTCGCGCCCGACTGGCTGCGGCACTACCAGGCGCAGGGCTATGCCGCGATCGACCCCTTCTTCACGCATTGCCTGGACCCTGCCGCCTCCGTCCCGACCGGGGCCGCTTATCTGGACCGGCTGGGCCATTTGGCGCCGCGCCAGCGGGACCTGATCGCGGAGGCGGGCGAGGCCGGGTTCAACGCCGGCTTCTCCCTGGTGCTGGCGCCGGGCGGCATGGCCCGGAACATCGGCAGCGGCCTCCGACCGCGGGAGGTGGCGGCGCTGCGCCTGTCCATGGGCCCGCGCCTGCCGCTCGCGCTCCGGCTGATGCAGGCGCGGCTGCGCCCAGCCACGGCGCTGCCGGAACGGGAGGCGGAGGCGCTGGAATGGCTCGCCGCCGGGCTGCGGGTGAAGGAGATCGCGCACCGCATGGGCATCGCCCCGGTGACGGTCGAGCTGCATCTGAAATCCGCCCGCAAACGCCTCGGCGCCCGCACCCGGGACCAGGCGCTGCTCCAGGCGGCGCTGCACGGCGCGATCCGCCTCAGCGCGGATTGACCCGCTCCTGCGCCGGCGCCCGCGATCAGGCGCCGAGGCGCCGCCTCAGCGCGGATTGACCCGCTCCTGCGCCGGCGCCCGCGATCAGGCACCGAGGCGCCGCCTCAGCGCGGATTGACCCGCTCCTGCGCCGGCGCCCACGATCAGGCGCCGAGGCGCCGAAGCGCCGCCTCAGCGCGGATTGACGCGGCTGTTCCAGGGCTGCGGCTGGTAGTCCGGCAGGATGCGGCAGGCCCCGGTCTCGGGTCCGGCCAGCGTGTCGCAGCGGCCACGCAGGTCGGCCGGCGTCGGGCGCCGGCGCAGTTCCGCCCAGTCACGCAGCGCGGCGGCAGCGGCGGCGTAGATCGGGCCGGCGAGCTTCGAATGCTCCATCTCCTCGGTGAAGACCTGCACCAGCAGATGATCGGTGCCGGCGCGGGCGAGGGTGTCGCGGTAGGCCGCTTGATGCTCGACGAAGACGGTCATGTCCTCCACCCCATGCAGCGTCAGCACGGGAATGGCGATGCGCCCGGTCGGGTCGCCATCCTCCGCCAGCCTGGCCACGGCGTCCGGGTCGGGCGTGATGCGGGGGATGCGGGCGTTCAGCGCCGCGTCGTCGGAGGTGCCGTAATAGCGCACCCCGGCATTCCCGAAGGCGCTGCGGCCCTCCATCATCTGCCAAGCGATATCGGCGAATTGCGTGGTGGCCCAGGCGAGGTGGCCGGGGATGGCCCATGCGGGAATCCGGCTGGCCGCCGCCAGATCGGCCAAGGCCTGGCGCTGCGCCGGGCTGCGGGCTTCCTCGGCCTGATCGGCGCCGGTGCAGGCCAGGTAGCGCGTCATCAGCTCCTCCCGCGCCATGCGGGCGCCCTGCGGCAGGCCGAGCGTGACCGGGTATTGTGGCTCCTCCGGCCGGGGATGGCTGCCGCAGATGGCCTGGAAGGCGGCGCGCAGATCCACCCGCATGTCATAGGCCCGGCTCGGCCCGGCCAGCACGCCGGAGGTCAGCAGCGCGGCCTGGAAGGGACGGCGGCCATCGGTATCCGGCTCGTTCAGCGTCTCGATCGCCTTGGCCGCCACCGCGGCGCCCCAGGACTGGCCATGCAGCAGGCTGAAGCGCACCGGGCCAAGCTGTTGTTCGGCGATGCGGCGCACCGCCAGCGTGTCCTCCGCCGCGCGGCGGATGCCGTAGCCGGCGCGGCGGCGGCTGGTGGAGGCCCAGGCCCAGCCGGCGCGCAGGAATTCGGCGTAGCGCAGCAGATCCTCATCCGTGGTGTCAGGGCCGGGGGTGGCCATGCGCGGGCCGCCGAAGATGTGCGTCACCAGCCCGCCATGCCACTGCGCCGGGCGGGCCAGCAGCAGCCAGGCGCCCTCCGCATCGCGGCCGCGCAGGCAGGTGGTGCCCTCCGGCAGGCCGGGTGGGCAGGCGGCCTGATGCGGCGGGTCGTTGGCGGAGGCCGGCCCGATCAGAGCCGCGAGGCAGATGGCGATGAAGACCCGCCCCCAGCCCGGCAGCCTCACGCCGGCAGGCCCTCCACCGGCACGCCGCTTTCGTCCTTCGTCGTGCGGATGGTCTGCAGGGTCTGCACCCGCAGCACGGCGGGCGCATCCGTCAGCTTCGCGGTCAGCGCGTTCTCATGCGCCGTGTCGCGCGCCACCAGGCGCAACATGAAGTCGCCGCCGCCGCGGATCATGTGGCATTCGCGCACCTCCGGCCATTCGCAGACCATCGCCTCGAAGGCCGCCAGCACGCTCTGCTTCTGGGTCTCGAGGCCGACCAGGGCGAAGAAGGTGATCTCCCAGCCCAGCACCTGCGGGTCGAGGTCCGCATGGTAGCCGCGGATCACGCCCTGTTCCTCCAGCCGCCGCACGCGGCGCAGGCAGGGCGGGGCGGAAAGGCCGACGCGGCGGGCAAGCTCCACATTGGTCATGCGGCCATCGGCCTGGAGCTCCGCCAGGATCTGGCGGTCCACCTCGTCGATATCTGGCGGAAGGGTGTCCGTCATCTAGTCCGTCATGTCCTGGTTTGGCTGTCGGGCGCAATATCCTTTCGAAGGGTGCGATCTACAAGACGCAGACCACCATTTCCTCCAGAACGGCGCCGGAACCACCCGCGCGGGTTGAGGATTGGCGCCGCACGGCCGATATGGGGCATGAACCCCTCCCCGCTGCCGGAATCCCTGCCACCGTGTCCCAGACCCACCGCACCCGCCTGTTGATCCTCGGCGCCGGCCCCGCCGGCTACACCGCCGCGATCTATGCCGCCCGCGCCGGGCTGAAGCCGATGGTGGTGGCCGGGCTGCAGCCGGGCGGGCAGCTCACCATCACCACCGAGGTGGAGAATTTCCCCGGCTTCGCCGAGCCGATCCAGGGCCCCTGGCTGATGGAGCAGATGCAGGCCCAGGCGATCCATGTCGGGACGGAGGTGATCCAGGACGTGATCACGCAGGTCGATCTCGGCCGCCGTCCCTTCCTGTGCACCGGCGATTCCGGCGCGGTGTATGCGGCGGAGGCGCTGGTGATCGCGACCGGCGCCCAGGCCCGCTGGCTCGGCATTCCGGGGGAGAAGGAGCTGTCCGGCTTCGGCGTCTCCGCCTGCGCCACCTGCGACGGCTTCTTCTATCGCGGCAAGGACGTGGCTGTGGTCGGCGGCGGCAATTCCGCGACGGAGGAGGCGCTGTATCTGTCCAACCTGGCGCGCCACGTCACGCTGATCCACCGGCGGGACAGCCTGCGGTCGGAGAAGATCCTGCAGCAGCGGCTGTTCGAGCGGCCCAACGTCTCCGTCATCTGGGACACGGCGGTGGAACAGGTGCTGGCCGATTCCAGCGGCCGGGTCGCGGTGGCGCGCGGGCTGGCGCTGCGTAACCTGAAGACCGGCGCGACCAGCGAATTGCCGGTGCATGGCCTGTTCGTGGCGATCGGGCACGACCCGGCCACCGCCCTGTTCAAGGGCCAGCTCGACATGGACGCTGAGGGCTATATCCGCACCACCCCCGGCACCACCCAGACGAGCATCCCCGGCGTCTTCGCCGCGGGAGACGTGCAGGACAAGATCTACCGTCAGGCTGTCACCGCCGCCGGCACCGGCTGCATGGCGGCGCTGGAGGCGGAGAAGTTCCTGGCGCATCTGCCGGCGGTGGATGCGGCAGCGGCCTGACGCGCAAGGCTGGGCGCAGCAGCGGTCTGAAATCGCCGTCACTTCGGGATTTTTCGGCCAGGATCGGCAATGCCGGGGAAAAAAACGCCCCGTTTGCAACTGACATGCTACTCAAAACCTGCCCGTGCATGTCATTTTGCCGGGCTGCGGGAACAGGGAATCGGGCGCCGGCATGCCGTTGGATTGGGACAAGCTGCGCGTTTTCCACGCTGTCGCCGAGGCTGGGTCCTTCACCCATGCCGGGGAGACGCTGAATCTTTCGCAATCCGCCGTCTCCCGCCAGATCCAGGCGCTGGAGGAGGCGCTCGCCGTTCCGCTGTTCCACCGCCACGCCCGCGGCCTGATCCTGACCGAGCAGGGCGAGACCCTGAACCGCGCGGTGCGGGAAGTTTTCGCCAAGCTGGCGATGACGGAAGCGCTGCTGACCGAAAGCCGCGAACGCCCGACCGGCCGCCTGAAGGTGACAACCACCACCGGCTTCGGCAGCGTCTGGCTGGCGCCCCGGCTGCGCCGCTTCATGGCGCTGCACCCGGATGTGACGCTGACCGTGGTGCTGGATGACGCCGATCTCGACCTCGCTATGCGGGAGGCCGATGTGGCCATCCGCCTGCATCCGCCGCGGCAGCCGGACCTGATCCAGCGCAACCTCGGCACCTTCGGCTGGCGCGTCTGCGGTTCGCCGGATTACCTCAAGACCGCCGGCATGCCGGCCCGCGCCGAGGATCTCGATGCCCACCGGATGATCGTCTATGGCGATTACCGCCCCCCGGTCGAATCGGTGAACTGGCTGCAGGAAGCCGGGCGCCGCCCCGGCTCCACCCGCCGCGCGGTGCTGGAAATGAACAGCCTGCCCGGCATATTGGCCGCCGTCCGCAGCGGCCTCGGCATCGCAGCCCTGCCCGACTACATGGGCGAGGAGCTGGACGGGCTGGTGCAGGTGCTGCCCGACCTGAAGGCGCCACGGATCGAGGCGTATTTCGTCTATCCGGAAGAACTGCGCCATTCGAAGCGTGTCGCGGTATTCCGCGACTTCCTGGTGGCGGAACTGGCCTCTCCGGCGCGGTTGCAGGCCGCGAGCTGAGCCACCACCCCCGGTGGAGTGATCGCGAAATTCGCTCGCAGAGATGAGCTGCGTGATTAACGAGGTTGTATTTCATGTCCATGCATTCAGCGCATGGCCGCTCATCGGAATACGCCCAAGCATCATGATGCACCGCACATTATGTAGGGGGTGTCACGGCGGCGACGCCGGGTCAGGGTCATTCGAGCCAGTCTCGAACCCCTTCGTCTCCCAGACGTGAAGCCTCCCTGTTTGACTTAGGCCGCTACCCCAACGGGTTGGCGGCCTTTTTTTTGGCCCGGCACCGCTCACGTGGCACATCCCGTGGCACATCGGGGCGGAAGCGGCCTATCGATGCGGAGCAACAGGCGCGCGGAGTTTGGCTGCCTTCAGACCACTGGCTCGATCCACCAGATCGGGCCGTTGTTGTTTCTGGGCCTGCCGGCAGCCGATTGGGCACCAGTTGGACAAGGCCGTGGTCATCACGCGTTGGCCGGCGGTGCTGCCTTTGCGACCTTCATGATCACCAAGCCCGGCCGCCAACCCGGCGTCGCTATGCGGTCGAGGTGACCGCCGCCGCCGCCCCTTGATCCTGTCCATCCTGAGCCCCGCTCATGCGTCGGAGATCACGACCTCGTCGCGGGATGCGACGCCGAGGGCGGCATGGTCGGTACCACCACAGGCGCGGTTCGGCGGCTTCACGACGTCTGGTGGAGGCGGCCATGGCGCCAGTCCCGGATGCTGACCGGGTCGGGCCCGGACCGTGCGCGGCTGCCGATGACCGGCTGTGCCGCCTTCGCGACCTTCATGACCACCAAGCCCAGCCGCCAACCCGCCGTCGTTATGCGGCCGAGG
>NZ_JAUYTS010000189.1 GCF_030695085.1 Falsiroseomonas sp.
CAGCGCAGCGCCAGGATGCGGCGCGCGCCACCGGGGGCATGGCCGCGCGTGGCGGCATGGGCGGCATCGAAGCGCGCGGCCAGCGTGGCCGCCGGCTCGCCGGGGGTGAAGGGCACCTCCAGCGGCTCCGCCTGGCCGCCATAGGCCATGGCGAGGCTGTGGCGAAGTTCCGCCGTGCAGCCCCAGGCGGCGAGGCGCGCCGTCAGCGCCTCCGCCTGCGCCAGGGGCTGCAGCTGGGAAAAGTCGTCCAGCACGAGGTCGCATGGCGCCTCCAGCGATGCGGAGGCCGGTGCCAGGGCGAGGCCGAAAGCCGAGAGCAATCCGGGCGCGGGCGGCACCAGCACGCGGCGGGCGCCGATGCGCTGCGCGATGGCTGCGGCATGCAGCGGCCCGGCGCCGCCGCCAGCCACCAGAAGTGCCGTGGTCGGGTCCAGCCCCCGCCGCAGCGCGATACGGCGCAGGGCGCCGGCCAGCACGGCCTCCGCCAGCTCCAGCGCCGGCGTGGCATCCGTGGTGCCGAGCGCGGCGTGCAGGGCGGTGGCAGCGGCCGCGCGGTCCAGCGCCTGGCCGGAGAGCGTGGCGGGCAGCCAGCCGGCCAGCAGCGCGGCATCCGTCAGCGTCGCCTGGCCGCCGCCGCGGCAGGCGGGGCGTGCGGGCGCGCCGAAGCGGATGCGGCCGCCCAGCAGCGCCAGGGTGGAGCCACCGCCCATCGCCAGGCTTTCCACATCCAGCGCCGGGCAACGCAGCCTTAAGGTGCCCAGGCCGATCTCCCGCGCCGTCAGCGGCGCCCCGGCGCGTACAAGGCTGACCTCCGCGGTGGTGCTGCCCATGTCGAGGCCGATGGCATCCTCGCCTGCCGCCCAATGCGCGACGGCGCGCGCACCGGCCGCCGGGCCGGACAAGGCGAGGCCGAGCGGCTGTGCCAACGCATCCGCCAGCGGCGCCAGCCCGCCTTCCGCGCGCAGCACCCAGGGCGCGGGCAGCAGGCCGGTCAGGCGTGTTTCCAGCAGCGGCTTCAGCGCGGCATCGGCCAGCGTCGCCAGCATGCGTTCGAATTCGCGCAGGCCGGGATCGACCTGGTACGACAGCGACAAGCGCAGATCGGGCCGGATGGCTTGGATCGCCTGCGCCACCGCCTGTTCATGCGCGGGGTTCAGCGGCGCGAACAGCAGGCAGATGGCCACCGGCGTGCCCTGCGGCAGGGCCGCGAGCAGCGCGGGCAGCGGCGCGAGGGGCTCCACCTCGACGCCGCGCGCATCGATGCGGCCGGCGATCTCGCAGCGCCAACCGGGTGGGGAGAGCCAAGGCGGCGTCGGTGGGGGCGGCGCCTCATCCATCGGGTCGCGCTTGGACTGGCGGCCGAGATCGGGCACATCGCCGAAACCCTGCGTCGTGACCAAGGCCGCCGGGCTGGCCGTGCCGCTGACCAGCGCATTGGTGGCGAGCGTGGTGGACAGGCGCAGCCGTGCCACTTCCTCCGGCGCAATGCCGGCGGCGGCGAGCAGCGCGGCGATGGATTCGCGGAGCGGCACGGCGTGGTCGCTCGGGTGTTTCAGTAGGATCGGCGGGGCGTCCTGCGCGCTGGCAAAGATGTCCGAAAAATCACCGCCGATATCGATCGCGACATCGAGGCAGCGCGTCATGCTCAGGCGGCCCAGCGGGTCGGGGCAAAGGCGGACAGGTCAATCTCCGGATCGCGCCCGGCGACGAGATGCGCGATCTCGCGGCCGGTGCTGGCGGCGCCGCACATGCCGATATGGCCGTGGCCGAAGGCGAACCAGGCATTGTCCACGCGCGGCGCGCGGCCGATCACCGGCAGGCTGTCCGGCAGGCAGGGGCGATGGCCCATCCATTCGCTGGTGCTGCTGGTATCGAGATGCGGGAACATCTCCTTCCCGCGTGCCAGCAGCATCGCGGCGCGCCTGAAATCCGGCGCGGCGTTGAGCCCTGCGAATTCCACGGACCCCGCCAGGCGCAGGCCCATCTGCATGGGGTTCACCATCAGGTTGTGCTCCACCGCCATCACGGTGTGGCGCAGCGCGAGGTTGTTGCTGGCGACCGTCACGTGATAGCCGCGCTGCGTCTCCAGCGGGATGCGCGGGCCGAGCTGGTTGGCAAGTTTCGCGGACCAGGCGCCGCCGGCGAGCACCACGCCCTCCACCTCCATCGTCTCCCCGCCCTCCAGCTCCAGCGCATGCACGGAGCCGCCCTTGACGCGGAAGCCGGTGACGCGGGCGCGATGCACCGCCGCGCCATCGCGTTCGCATTGCTCGAACAGCGCGCGGGTCATCGCGGCGGGGTCGAGCGTGCTGCCATTCTCGGGCGCCAATATGCCGAAGCGGAAGCGGCCCTTGAGGTCGGGTTCCAGCGCGACCAGTTCATCCTCGGCCACATCACGCATCTCGACGCCGAGGGAGCGGCGGAGATTCATCCCCCAGGCCCATTGCCGCGCGGCCTCGGCGCCGGAATAGACATAGAGGCAGCCGCTGCGGCGCATCAGTCCGCTGGCATTGGCGCGTTGCAGCAGCGGCTCGTAGCATTCGAAGATCGGCGCCAGCAGGCCACGCAAGGCGGTGGCGATGCGGACGACTTCATCCCGCGACGAATGCTTCAGGAAGCGCATCAGCCAGGGCGCGGCGACGGGCGCATACCACCAGCGCACGGCGAGCGGCCCGAGCGGATCCAGCAGCCAGCCCGGCACCTTCTTCCACATCCCCGGCATGCCGACCGGCAGGCAGGCGGAAGGCGAGAGCGAACCGGCATTGCCGAAGGAGGTGGCCTCCGCCGGGCCGAGCGGATCGACGAAGGTGACCTGGTGGCCGTCGCGCTGCAGCCAGGCCGCGGTGGCGGTGCCGACGATGCCGTTGCCGATCACCGCGATGCGCATGCTGGGTCCCAATGCCTGGCGAGTGTTCGAAGACCGAACGTCTGTGCGAATGCTAACCCGTGTCGCGCGCGACGCGCAACGACGCGCTACAACAATTGCTGCGCAAGATCGGCGGCCTGTGCGCGCAGCAGCGGCAGATAGGCCTCGCGGAAGGCAGTCGCCGTGCCGCGTTCCGTGTGCATGCCGATATTGAGCGCGGCGACCACGCGCCCATCGTAGCGCCGCAGCGGCACGGCCAGGGAACGAAACCCCTGCTCGGCTTCCTGATCCACCAGGGCAAAGCCATCGCTGCGCGCCTTGGCGATGCGTTTGCGGATGCGCAGCGGGTCGAGTTCCGTCTGCGGCGTGATCGCCACGGGTGGGTGCTTCGCCAGCACCGCCTCCATTTCTGACTCCGGCAGCCCGGCCAGCAGCACGCGGCCGAGGGCGGTGCAGAAGGCGGGCAGGCGCAGGCCGACATTGGTGGTCAGGTTCAGCAGGCGCGCCGGCTGGCCATAGGCGATGAAGACGATCTCCGCCCCATCCAGCACCGCGGCGGAACAGGGCGCGCCGACCTCCGCGCTCAATCTCTCGCAGCGTGGCTGGAGGATGTTGGACAGGCCATTGGCGCCGAGATAGCCGGCGGCGAGCCGAAGCACGCCGGGTGTGAGGCGGAACAGCTTGCCCTCCGCCTCCACATGGCCGAGCACGACCAGCGTGTGCAGCGCGCGGCGCACGGTGGCGCGCGGCAGGTCCACCGCGCGTGCCACCTCCGCCAGGGTCATCTGCCGGCGCTCCGGCCCGAAAGCCTGCAGCACGGCCAGGCCGCGTGCCAGGGCTTCAAGGAAATCCGGGCCGTGTCCGGCCGTCTCGCGGCGCTCGGCATCCCCGGCATTCAGGCGCGGCACCGCCCTTCCCGGCGCTGGATTGCTTCACCGCGCCGGACAGCCACACCTTCGCCTTCAAGGGGCTGATCTCCTGCAACTGGCTGCAGGCGCTGGAGGTCGGCATCGACCCCGCCCATGCCAGCTTCCTGCACCGCTTCTTCGAGGATGGCGACGCGGCCGAGGCCTATGGCAAGCAGTTCCGCGCCACCTCCGACGGCTCCGACCTGCCGATGACCTATGTGCTGCGCGAATATGCCCGGCCGCGGATCGAGGTGGAGAACACGGAGTATGGCCTGCGCGTCACCGCGCTGCGCACCATCAACGAGGCGACGACGCATGTGCGCGTCACCAACCTGGTCTTCCCGCAGGCTTTCGTCATTCCGATGAGCGCGGAGATGACCATCACCCAGTGGCACATGCCGGTGGACGACACGCATACCTATTGGGTCGCGATCTTTACCAGCTTCGCCAGGCCGGTGGACCGCGCGCAGATGCGCGCGCAGCGTCTGGAATCCTACAGCCTGCCGGACTACCTGCCGAAGCTTGGCCGCCACAATGACTACGGCTTCGACCCGGATGAACAGGCTACCGAGACCTATACGGGCATGGGCGAGGACATCAACGTCCACGACCAATGGGCGGTGGAATCGCAGGGCGCCATCCAGGATCGCACGCGGGAGAACCTGGCGAGCAGCGACAAGGCGATCGCCGCCAATCGCCGCCTTCTGCTGCGCGCCATGGCGGCGATGGAGGAAGGCCGCGCGCCGGCGCTGATGCAGGATGCGGAGGCGACGCCGCGCATCATCGGCCCCGCCACCATCGACACCATGGCGCCGACCGCCGAATGGGAAAGCCGCTGGCGGGAGGCCGTTTCGCGCCGGCGTGGCGCCGCCCCCTGGGCCCCGCCGGCACTCGCCGCGGAATGAACTTCGTCGAACGCCACGGGCTGCACAGCGAGGCCGAGCGCGCGGAAGTCCTGCGGCAGATCGAGGCGGCGGGCCTCGGCGTGCTGCGCCTGGCCTTCCCGGACCAGCACGGCATCCTGCGTGGCAAAACCATCATGGCTAGCGAAGCTGCGGGCGCGCTGGCCAATGGCGTTACGATGACCACCACGCTGCTGCTGAAGGACACCTCACACCGCACGGTCTTCCCGGTATGGTCCGCCGGCGGCGCGCTGGGCGAGAAGGCGATGGAAGGCGCGGCCGATGCGCTGCTGATCCCGGACCCCACGACCTTCCGCATCCTGCCCTGGGCGCCGCATAGCGGCTGGGTTCTGTGCGACGCCTATTTTCCGGATGGCCGGCCGGTGCCGCTCGGCACGCGGCATCTGTTGCGCCAACAGGTTTCTAAAGCCGCTGAGCTGGGCTTCGATTTCGTCACCGGGCTGGAGGTGGAGTTCCACCTGTTCCGGCTGGTGGACCCGAAGCTGGACCCGTCCGATGCGGGCCAGCCCGGCACGCCGCCGGATGTCGCGCTGCTGACCCAGGGCTACAACTACCTGACCGAGCTGCGCTACGACCAGATCGACAGCGTGCTCGAGATCCTGCGGCGCGAGATCCAGGCGCTCGGCCTGCCACTGCGCTCGATGGAGGTGGAATACGGGCCGAGCCAGGTGGAGTTCACCTTCGGCCCGCAGGCGGGGCTGGCGAGTGCGGATGCGATGGTGCTGTTCCGCAGCGCGGTGAAGCAGGTGGCGCGGCGGCATGGCTACCACGCCACCTTCATGTGCCGCCCGCGCATTCCGAATGTGATGTCGAGCGGCTGGCACCTGCACCAGTCGCTGGTGCGCGAGGGTCGCAACGCCTTCATGGGTGATGGCACGTTGCTGTCGGAGACGGCGCGGCACTACCTCGGCGGCCTGCTGCATCATGCGCGTGCGGCGGCCGCCTTTTCCACGCCCACCATCAATGGCTATCGCCGCTACCGCAGCCATTCCCTGGCGCCGGACCGTGCCATCTGGGGCATCGACAATCGCGGGGTGATGGTGCGCGCGCTGGGTGCGCCGGGGGATGCGGCGACGCGGCTGGAGAACCGGGTGGGGGAGCCGGCGGCCAACCCGTATCTCTACCTGGCCTCGCAGCTCGCCTATGGGCTGGAGGGCATCGCCGCGCGGCGCGACCCTGGCCCGCCAGTCGATACGCCCTATGAGACGGATGCGCCGCTGCTGCCGCGCAGCCTGGCGGAAGCGGTGGCGGCGCTGGAGGAGAGTGCCGCCGCGCGCGCCGCCTTCGGGGAGACCTTCGTGAGCTACTTCGCGCGTCTGAAGCGCGCCGAGATCGCCCGCTTCGAGGCCGAGGTGTCCGAATGGGAACACCGCGAATACTTCGAGTTGTTCTGACCTGGCCGGGGCAGGCCCCGGCCCCTTCAGCCTATTCCGCCGGCTTCATCGACATCGCATAGGTCTCCTCGTCGTTGCGCGCGAGGACCTGGATGTTGCGGCGCGACGCCCAGATGTTCACCTGATGGTGCAGCGGGATGATGGCATGGTCCGCCATCGCGATGCGGGTCGCCTGCCGGTACAGTTCCTCCCGCTGTTCGACATCGATCGTTGTCAGCGCACGCTCAAGCAGCGCGTCGAATTCCGGGTTGGAGTAGAGCGAGCGGTTGGAGGTGCCGCGGCCGCGGTCGCGGTTCGGCGTGGCGATCAGCCCGACCATCGGGCTGTCCGGTTCACCCGTGCCGGTGCCCCAGCCGGACAGGCCGATGGGGAATTCGTTGCGGGCGGAGCGGCTGAAATAGACGTTGGACGGCATCGCCTGCACATCCGCGCGCACGCCGATGCGCGCCCACATCTGGGCGACGGCCTGGATGATCTGCGCATCGTTCACGTAGCGGTTGTTGGGGCCGGCGAGCAGCACGCGGAAGCCGTTCGGGAAACCCGCATCGCGCAGCAATTGCTGCGCGCGGGGAACGTCGAATGTCGCCGGCTTCAGGGATGGGTCATGCCCCATGACGCCTTCGGCCAGGAACTGGCCGGAGGGCGAGGCGAAGCCGCCCATCACGCGGCTGACGATGGCATCGCGGTTGACCGAGATCGACAGGGCCTCCCGCACGCGGTTGTCGCGCAGCGGGCTGCGCTCGAGCCTCTCGCCATTCGGCCCGGACACGCCCGGCGTGTCGTCACGCTGGTGGTCGAGATACAGATAGATGTTGCGCAGCGCCGCGCGGCTGGCGATGCGGATGTTCGCGTCATTGCGCAGCGTGTCCACGTCCCGCGTCGAGACCGCGTCGATCACCTGCACATCGCCCGCGCGCAACGCGGCGATGCGGGAGGCGTCATTGGCGATGATGCGGTAGCTCACCCGCGCCCAGGGCTGCGCCGGACCCCACCAGGCGGGGTTGCGTTCCATCATCGCATCGCTGCCCGGCGTGTAGGACAGAAGGCGATAGGGACCGGTGCCGATGGCGGCGCGGCCATTGTTGAAATCGGCGGTGTCGATATCCGTGCCGAACTGCTTGCTGATGATGGGGATGCCGCTCATCCAGTTCGGCATCAGCGGGTTGGGGGAGGCGGTGTGCATGCGGATGGTGTGCGGGTCCACCACCTCCAGCCGCTGCACCTGGCGGGTATAGATGGTGTAGCTGCCCGGGCTGTTGCGCACATTCGGCACCCGCTCGAAGGTCGAGACGATGTCCTCCGCCGTGAAGGGCGAGCCGTCGTGCCAGGTGACGCCCTGGCGCAGCTTGAATTCCCAGACGGTGGGGCTGACCGAGGTCCAGGATTCGGCCAGGCCCGGGCGCAGGCGGAAATCCTCATCCGTGCCGACCAGGCGGTCGAAGACATGCTTGTTCAGCGCGTTGTTCGGCGTGAGCGTGTGGTAGTGCGGGTCCATCGAGGTGAAGGCACCGCCGACGGCGATATTGAGCGTCTGCGCCGAGGCACCCGCCATCGCGCCGAACGCCAGGAAGGTTGTGGCCAGCAGGGTCTTGTGCATCGGTATCTCCCCGGACATGCTCGTGGCAGGCATCGTATTGTTCGCACAGGGTGACCGCAACCGCCTTGTCACACCACCAGGGGAAACCGCACCGATGGATTTGCTCGTCACCGATGCAGTCATCGTCACCCAGGATGCAGAGCGCACGATTCTTGACCGCGGAGCGATCGCGATCCGCGGCGATCGCATTGCCGATATCGGGCCGACCGCGCGGTTGGAGGCGGCCTATCCGGACCTGCCGCGCATGGCCGGGCGGGGCAAGGCCGTGCTGCCGGGCTTCGTGAATGCCCACACGCATACGATCCTGACGGTGCTGCGCGCGACGGTGGAGGATTGGTCGGGCAACGCCGTATACGGCTATATGTCGCCCGTATCGTACACGATGACGCCGCATGAGCGTGCGGTGATGGGCATGCTCGGCATTGTCGAGGGCATTCGTTCCGGCGCCACCACCTTCGTCGATCCGTTCCGCCATGTGCCGGACTATGCCGACGCGATGGCGTCTCTGCGCGTGCGGCTGGTGCTGAGCGAGAACTGCGCCGATGTGAACACGCTGAAGATCCGCCATGGCGACTGGTCGCAGGACCCGGCCTTCGGCGAGGGCTTTCTGGAACGCACGCGCGACGGCATCGCACGGTTCCACAACACGCATGAGGGGCGCCTGCAGATCCAGATCGCCGCGCATGCGACGGATAACTGTACGCCGGAGTATCTTGAGAAGCTGACGGACCTCGCGCGCCAGCACAACATGCCGCGCACCATCCACCTGGCGCAGTCGGTGGAGGAGATCCGGGTGATCCGGGAGAAGTATGGCTGCACGCCGGCGGAGTATCTGGCCCGCCATGGCTGGGCGGAACCCGATGTGGTCGGCGCGCACTGGACGTACCTGACAGAGCGCGACATCGCGCTGCTCGGTGAGCGTGGCATGCAGATGGTGCATTGCCCGGCCAATGGCTCTCGCCGCGGGCCGCATCCGGTGCTGGCGAAATCCATCCGCCGCGCCGGCATCAACATCTGCTTCGGCACGGACAACATGACGGAGGATATGTTCCACGCCATGAAGATCGGCCTGATCGTACATCGTGGCGCGGAGAACCAGCAGGGCACGGACCCGCAGCCGGAGGATATCTTCGATAGCTGCAACCGCAACGGCGCGCGCAGCATCGGGCGGCAGGACGATATCGGCAGCCTCGAAGTGGGCAAGAAGGCTGATCTCACCTTCCTCAATTTGAACACGCCGGCGCTGCGGCCGGTGACGAACCTCATCGGCAACATCGTGCATTACGGGCATCCGGGCACGGTGGAATCGGTGATGGTTGATGGCGAATTCGTACTGCGCGACGGCAAGCTGCTGGTGGCGGATGAGATGGCGTTGCTGGAGGAAGCGCAGGCGGTGACCAAGGCGGTCTGGGCGCGGATGCTGGCGAACAACCCGGACCTGCCGCCGCCGCGCAAGCTGAACTGGCTGGATGTGTAAGGGCGTGACGATGCCGAAGAAGATGCACCTGGTCGCCTATCTGAAGACCGGGCCGAGTGCCAGCTACCCCGGAAGCTGGCGCCACCCGACGGCGACCTTGCACGATCTGTTCGAACCTTCCCGCTACGAACATATCGCCCGCGTGCTGGAAGCCGCCTGCTTCGATGCGTGCTTCTTCGCCGATGGGCTCGGGCTGCCCGACAACTACAAGAACCACTTCGCGGATTATGCCGGGCGTGGCGGGCAGACCAGCATGCTGGACCCGATGGTGGTGCTGCCGCTGATGGCGCGCGTCACGACGCATCTCGGCCTCGGCGCCACGCTGTCGACCACCTTTCATAATCCCTACAACCTGGCGCGCGCGCTGGGCTCGCTGGACCTGATCAGCAAGGGGCGCGTCGCGTGGAATGTGGTGACCACGGCGCGGGAGTTCGAGGCGCAGAATTGCGGGCCGGACTCCCTGCCGCCGAAGGAAACCCGCTACGACCGTGCGGATGAAATCCTCGAAGCCTGCTGTGCCTTGTGGGATGGATGGGATGCGGATGCGCTGGTGCTCGACAAGGAAAGCGGCGTCTTCGCGGATGCAGGGAAGATCCGCTACGCGAATTATGTCGGCCAGCATGTGTCCTCGCGCGGGCCGCTCTCCATTCCGCGCAGCCCGCAGGGGCGGCCGGTCATCATGCAGGCGGGGTCCTCCGAACGCGGGCGCCAGTTTGCGGCGCGCTGGGCGGAGATGATCTTCTGTTCGCCGGCCACCAAATCCGCCGCCATCGCATATCGCAACGATATCCGCGGGCGGATGGAAGCCATCGGCCGCAACCCGGATGAATGCGCGGTGCTGCCGACGCTGCAGCTGGTGATCGGGGAGACGGAATCGATCGCGAATGAGAAGGCGGAGCTCTACGCCTCCCTCGCCGATCCGGAGCTGGTGCTGGCGGCCAGCTCCTGGGCCGTGGCGGCCGATCTCAGCCTGCTGGAAACGCCGGAGGCGATCGAGGGCCAGGGCGGCAACCAGGGCGTCCAGGGGCACCGGGACCGGATGATGCAGGTGGCCAAGGCCAAGGGCATCAGCTTCGCCGAAGCCGTGCGCCGCCCGCGCGACCTGACGGCCGGTACGCCCACGATGATCGCCGATATCATCGAGGATTGGTTCAAATCGGGCGCCTGCGACGGCTTCATCCTGCCGCCCACCACCTTCCCCACCAGCTTCGAGGAATTCGGCACCATGGTGGTGCCCGAACTGCAACGCCGCGGCCTGTTCCGTACCGCCTATGCCGGGTCTACATTGCGGGAGAATTTGCATAATCCGGGGTGATGCCGTCCGATGACCGCAGGGCCGAATGGCCCGGAGGTCTGAATCGGCCGGCGGAAATGGGAGCAACACGTCCATGAACTACCGCAATCTGGGCCGCAGCGGCCTGCGTGTCTCCCCGCTCTGCCTCGGCGCCATGATGTTCGGCGGCGCGACGGATGAGGCGACCAGCCGCCGCATCATCGATACGGCGCGCGGCCAGGGCATCAACTTCATCGACACCGCGGATGCCTATAATGGTGGTGCGTCGGAGGAGGTGGTGGGCCGCGCCATCGCCGCGGATCGCGCCTGGTGGGTGCTGGCGACCAAGCTCGCCAATCCGGTGATGCCGGGGCCGAATGGTGGTGGGCTGTCGCGCATCCACATCATGCTGGCGGTGGAGGCCAGCCTGAAGCGGCTGGGCACCGATTGCATCGACATCCTGTACTGGCACAAGGAGGATCACGGCACCCCACTGGCGGAGGCCGTGCATGCCATGGCGGATCTGGTGCGCGCCGGGAAGATCCGGCATTTCGGCGTCTCCAACCATCGCGCCTGGCGCGTGGCGGAAATCTGCCGGCTGTGCGACCTGGCGGGCATCGACCGGCCGGTGGTCAGCCAGCCGCTGTACAATGCGCTGAACCGGATGGTGGAAGTGGAGCATCTGCCCGCCTGCGCGCATCTCGGCCTCGGCGTGTTTCCGTATTCGCCGCTGGCGCGCGGCGTGCTGACCGGCAAGTACAAGCCGGATGCGGCACCGCCGGAGGGCACGCGCGCGGCGCGGCAGGACAAGCGCATGATGGAGACGGAGTGGCGCCCGGAAAGCCTGCGCATCGCGGCGGAGATGGCGGCGCGCGCGGCGGAACGCGGCGTCTCGCCCGGGCAATTCGCACTGGCCTGGCTGCTGAACAGCCGCCTCGTCACCGGCGCCATTGTCGGCCCGCGGACGGAGGCGCATTGGGCGGACTACATGGGCGCACTCAACTACCGCTTCACCGCGGAGGATGAGGCGCTGGTGGACGGGCTGGTGGCCGCGGGCCATCCCTCCACCCCTGGATACAACGACCCGGCCTATCCGCTGGAAGGCCGCGTCGCGCGCTGACTACCGCTGCCGCCAGCCCTGCGTCGCCCGCGCCACCAGCCCGCCGGTGGCGAGCTGGAGCAGCTTCACTGAAGCCGTGATGGCCAGGATGGTCACCGCCATCGCCGCCGCGGCGCTGGATTGCCCGGCCTCATCCATATGCACCACCGCGACCGAGGCGGGCTTGGTGTCCGGGCCATACAGGAAGATCACGGCAGAGACCGTCGTCATCACGTTGACGAAGGCATAGACGGCGATGTCGAGGATCGCCGGCAGGCAGATCGGCACCGTCACCCGCCTGAAGGTCACCACCGCCGGCACCTTCAGGGATGCGCCGACGGATTCGAATTCCGGGTCGAGCTGGCGGATGGCGGTGACGGCCGTCAGGTGCATCACCGTGTAGAAATGCACCACGCCGTTCAGCACCAGGATCGCCAGCGTGCCGTAGAGGAAGCCGAGCGGGTTGGATGGGTGGTTGAAGAACAGGATGAAGGCGAGGCCGAGCACCAGCCCTGGCACGGCCAGCGGCACACCGGCGATGAAGCGCACCGCGCTGGCCAAGGCGCTGCCCGGCGTGCCGCGTTCCAGCAGCCAGGCGGTGGTGAAGATCAGCGCGGTGCCGCAGATGGCCGCTGCCGCCGCGATCCGCACCGAATTCCACAGCGCGGACCAGCCGGCGGTGTCGAACTGATCGAAATCGTAGTTCCGCAGCGTCAGGCTGAGATTGTAGGGCCAGAAGGTCACCAGTGAGCCCCACCCCGCCACGGCGACAAGCCCGACCAGCGCCACCGCCACCAGCACGCACAGTCCCAGCAGCGGCAGGTCCCGCGCCCGGCGCGGCTGCGGCACATAGGGCACGGCGCGGCCGGAAATCAGGCCGCTGCGCTGCCGGTTCGCCCAACGATCCGCGGCGAAGGCCAGCAGCGCCGGCAGCAGCAGCACCAGCCCCACCACGGCGCCCATGTTGAAGTTCTGCAGGCCGACAACCTGCTTGTACACATCCGTCGCCAGCACCGGGAACTGACCGCCGATCACCTTCGGAATGCCGAAATCCGTGACCACCAGAGTGAAGACGACAACGCTGGCGGACACCAGCCCATAGCGCGCCAACGGCAGCGTCACCGTGCCGAAGATGCGGAAGTGCCCGGCGCGCAGCACCGTCGCGGCCTCATACAGCCGCGCATCGGCGGTGGACAGCGCCACCACCAGGATCAGCGCCGCATGCGGAAAGCAGTAGAAGACCTGCGCCACCACAATGCCGATCGGGCCATAGATGCTGTTTCCGAACAGCAGGTCCCGCAGCATGCCCTGGTTGCCGAACAGGTAGATCAGCGCGAGCGCCGGCAGCAGCGAAGGCGCCAGCACCGGCAGCAGCATCACCGCCCGGAAGAAGCCCTTGGCCGGAATGCAGGATCGCGTCAGCGCATAGGCGAAGCCGAAGGCCAGCGGCACCACCAACATCGTGGTCAGCGCCGCGGTCCATACGCTGTTCCAGGCGGCCTGGCGCAGGCTCGGCGTTGTTGCGTATTCCGCGAAGTTGGACAGGCCGACGAAGCTGCCCTGCGCGTCCTGGAAGGCGCGCAGCAGCAGCGTGCCGAGCGGCAGCACCAGCCCGGCCAGCAGCACCGCGAAGGCCAGCAGTAGCCCGCCGCGCAGCGCCCGCGCCTCCAGCGATACGGTCGCGCCAGGCCGCAGGGCCGCGTCAGACATCCCGCGGGAAGACCATCAGCCGCTCGGCCGGCAGCGCGGCCAGCAGCACTTCCCCGATCGCAGGCGCGACGGCGGGGTTCACATCCGCCTCCAATTGCAGGCGGCCGACCTGCAGCGTGACCCGGCAGATCGGGCCGAGGAATTCCTGGTGCATCACCCGGGCGGCGAAATGCCCCTCCAGGGCCGAGGCGCTGGGGCCGAGTGCTACATCCTCCGGCCGGATGAAGGCCTGCACCGGCGTGCCATACAGCATGCGCCGCGCGCCGAGGCAGGGCAGCGTCAGCCCGTCCACGGCCAGCGAACCGGGCGTGGCATCCACCTTCGCGGCGAACTGGCTGGCATGGCCGACGAAACCGGCGACGAAGGCGCTGGCCGGGTGGCGATAGATGGTCTCCGGCGTGCCGATCTGCTCGATATGGCCGCGGGACATGACGACGATGCGGTCGGAGACGCCCATCGCCTCCTCCTGGTCATGCGTCACCATCACGGTGGTCACGCCAAGGCGGCGTTGCAGCGCGCGCAATTCCTGGCGCAGATGCAGCCGCACCTGGGCATCGAGCGCCGAGAGCGGCTCATCCAGCAGCAACAGGCCAGGCTCCGCCGCCAGGGCGCGGATAAGTGCCACGCGCTGCTGCTGGCCGCCGGAGAGTTGCGCCGGGTATTTCCGGGCATGTTCCGAAAGGCCGACCAGCTCCAGCAGCTCCGCCACGCGGTGGCTGCGGCGCGGCGCAGGCCAGGCCTTGCCGCGCAGGCCGTAGCCGACATTCTCGGTCACGCTGAGATTCGGGAACAGCGCGTAGGATTGGAAGACAATGCCGAAATCCCGCGCCGCGGGCGGCAGGAAGGTGATGTCCCGCCCATCCTGCAGGATGCGGCCGCTGGTGGCGGGGTCCAGCCCGGCGATGGCGCGCAACAGCGTGGTCTTGCCGCAGCCGGAGGGGCCGAGGAAGCACACGAATTCCCCCGCCGCCACCGTCAGGCTGGCGCGTTCCAGCGCGATGGTGGTGCCGAAATGCTTCGACACCTGTTCCACCACCAGATAGGGCGGCGCCGTGGTCGCGGTGGCCGCGGCCGGCGCCACGGCCAGTTGCGCGCTCATCAGTTGCGCGGGGCCGACTTGCTGTCGAAGCGGCTGGCCCATTCGCGCAGGATCGCGTCGCGGCGCAGCGCCACGTCGCGGAAATCCTGGCTGACCAGGCGCTGCTCGAACTCGGCCGGATAGTTCTGCACGGAGGGCTGCACGCCCGGCAGGGCGACCAGCGCGTAGTAGCGGCCATACAGCTCCATCGCCGGGCGGCTGACGGCGAAATCGGCCAGGCGCTTCGCCGCTTCCATGTTGCGGCTGCCGCGCAGGATGGCGGTGGCTTCCAGGTCGAAGCCCACGCCATCCGTCGGCACGATGATCTCGATCGGCGCACCCTGGTTGCGGAGCGTCACGGCGCGCATGTCGAAGGAGATGCCCATGCCGTATTCGCCGCGGGCGGCGTTGTTGCAGGGGGCGCTGCCGCTGTGGGTGTAGAGCTGGATGTTCTCGTGCAGGCCGGTCATGTAGTTCCAGGCCGCGTCATTGCCCTGCGCGCCGAGCCAGCCGGCGACGCTGAGGAAGCCGGTGCCGGAAGACGCCGGGTTCGGCATGACGATCTGGCCGCGATAGGCCGGGTTCAGCAGGTCCGCCCAGCTGCTCGGCCGCGGCAGGTTGCGCTGCTGGGCGACCACCGTGTTGAAGCAGATGGCGGAGACGAAGGCATCCATGCCGGTCCAGGTCATCGGGCTGCGGTCCGACCGGAAATTCGGGCGCAGCGCCTCCGCCCCCTGCGGCGTGTAGGGCTCCAGCATCTCCTGCGCCTCCATCTGCAGCAGCGAGAAGACGGAAAGGCCCCAGACCATGTCGGCGCGGGGGTTCTGGCGCTCCGCGATCAGGCGGGCGGTGATGATGCCGGTGGAATCGCGCACCCAGGCGATCTCGATCGAGGGCACCGCGGCCTCCGCGGCGCGCTTGAAGGGGGCGAGCTGCTCATTCTCCAGCGCGGTGTAGACGGTCAGGCGGGTGCGCTGCTGCGCCTCGGCGGCCGCGGGCAGCAGAGTGCAGGCCAAAGCGAGGGCGGTGGCGGTCAGGGTGCGGCGATGCATGATGGTGGCTCCGGGCGTTCCGCGCGGCTTGATGGCGCAGGCGGAACGGGCCGTCACATGAAGGTTTCATGGCGCTGCCTAACCCGCTGCAACCTCCGGAATGCGGTTGGCGCCTTCCGCGATGCGCAGGCAGGCGGCCTGGTGTCCTGCGTCGCCCTGGACGGCACGAAGCTCCGGCGCTGTCGCGCGGCAGGCGGGTAGGGCCACCGGGCAGCGGCTGGCAAAGTGGCAGCCGGGCGGCAATGCGATGGGGGAGGGGATTTCACCCTCCAGCACATGCCGCCGCAGCACCGCCTCCGGGTCCGCCGGCAGGTGCGCGGAGATCAGCGCCTGCGAATAGGGATGCGCCGGGTTGGCGAAGACCTGCGCGGCCGGCGCGTATTCCACGACGCCGCCGAGATACAGCACCATGATGCGGTCGCTGATGAGCTTCACCGTGCCGAGGTCGTGGCTGATGAACATCATCGCCACGCCGGTTTCCGCCTTCAGCTCCGCCAGCAATTCCAGGATTCCGGCGCGCACGGACAGGTCGAGCGAGCTGGTCGGCTCATCCAGCACGATCAGCTTCGGCTGGGTCGCGATGGCGCGGGCGATGCACACGCGCTGCAACTGGCCGCCGGATAATTCGGAAGGGTAGCGGCTCAGCAATTCGGTGGTCAGCCGCACGCGGCGGGCCAGGTGCTCGGCGCGGTCCTGGCGTTCGGAACGTGAGAGTTTCGTGTGCAGCAGCAGCGGTTCCGCGATCAGCTCACCGATGCGGATGCGCGGGTTCAGCGCGCTCCAGGGGTCCTGGAACACCATC
>NZ_JAUYTS010000192.1 GCF_030695085.1 Falsiroseomonas sp.
CGCCCGGGTGTTCCACCACAAAGTCCACATGCGCCATGAACACCGCACGCAGCGCTGGCAAGGGTGCGGCGTGGGCGGCAGCGGCGGCCTGCAAGCGGTGCAGCAAGGTGCGGTGCGCGTGGTCAATCACCGCCAGCCAAATGGCTTCTTTGCTGTCAAAGTGCCGAAACACCGCGCCTTGTGTGATGCCCACCACCTGCGCCAGCTCGGCGGTGGTCACGGTGGCGGGGCTGCGCTCGGCAGCCAGCGCCAGCGCGGCCGCCACCAGAGCGGCCTGGCGGGTTTCGGTGGGCTGTTTGGACAACATGGCCCTAAATGTAATTCAACAATTACTTATATTCAAGCCGTGTCCCTGCTTTCACCCCTGGCCTTGCGGCACTGGGGCTGCGCTCAGCGGCTCACTGCCCCTGGCCCAGGGCGAAGCCCTTCACGCCGTCGAAGGTGCAGAGGTTTTCGGTCTTGATCACGTCCACCCCGGCGTCGGTCAGCGCACCCAGCAAGTGGACGATGTCGCGCTGCGCCACCTCGCCGCTGTCGGTGCCCGCTGCGAAGCGGCAGCGCCAGTGGTCGGTGCAGAAAGTTTCGGGGAAACCGCCCGGCCACACCTTCACGCCCCGGTTGGTGATCATTTGCAGTTGCAGCGCGGCGGTGTCGCTGGCCTTGAGCTGCACCGCCAGATCGTCGGCGCTCAGAGCCGACTGGTGCACAAACACATCCACCCCCACCAGCGCTTTTCTGGCGGTGGGCGCGCGCACATACAGCGGCTTGGCCGCCTGTTCGGCGCGCGGCGCCGGCGCTTGGTAGCGCACCGGCTTGAACTTCTCGGGCAAACGGCCCAGGCGCTCGATGATCGCGTCGGCAAAGTCCATGCTGCCAAACGGCAGCGGCAGGCCCGCCTTGGCGCTGCCCGCGCGTTGCAGGTCGGCGGTGAACACGCCGTCTTCCAGCGTGCACAGCCAAGCGTTGTGAATTTTGGCCGCCACCTCGGGCTGGCCAATGTGCACCAGCATCATCACCGCGCCCAGCAGCAGGCCGCTGGGGTTGGCAATGCCTTGGCCCGCAATGTCGGGCGCGCTGCCGTGAATGGCCTCGAACATCGCCACGTGTTCGCCAATGTTGGCGCTGCCCGCCAGACCCACGCTGCCGGTCATCTCGGCGGCGATGTCACTGATGATGTCGCCGTACAGGTTGGCCGTGACGATCACATCAAACAGCTCGGGCCGGGTGGCCAGGCGCGCCGCACCGATGTCGATGATCATGTGGTCCGCTGCTATCTCGGGGTATTCCACGCGAATCTCGTCGAACACCTGATGAAACAGGCCATCGGTCAGCTTCATGATGTTGTCTTTGGTCATGCAAGTGACCTTCTTGCGCCCGTTGGCCCGCGCGTATTCAAACGCGTAACGCACGATTTTTTCGCAGCCTGGGCGCGTGATCAGCTTCAGGCACTGGAATACCTCGTCGGTCTGGCGGTGCTCAATGCCGCCGTACAGGTCTTCCTCGTTCTCGCGCACGATCACCAGGTTCAGCTTGGGGTGCTTGGTGGCCACGAACGGGCTGTAGCTCACACAGGGCCGCACATTCGCGTACAGGCCCAGCGTTTTGCGGATGGTCACGTTCAGGCTCTTGTAGCCGCCGCCGCTGGGTGTGGTGATGGGCGCCTTCAGAAACACCTGGGTGCGGCGCAGGCTCTCCCACGACTCGGGCGCAATGCCGCTGCTGTGGCCCGCTTGGTAGAGCTTTTCGCCAATGTCGATGGTCTCGGGCGCAATGCGCGCACCCGCCGCCGCCAGCACCTTGAGCGTGGCGGCCATGATCTCCGGGCCAATGCCGTCGCCGTGCGCCACCGTGATCGGCACCAAGGTGTCGGCTTGGTGGCTGGTGCCCGTGGCGTTCAAAGCGTCGGTGATCAGGTCTTTCGGGGTGTCGTTTTTCATCGCATGTCCTGGGGTGTGTTGAAGGTGAGCGCACTGTAGGCAAACACACACATAAAGAAAAATACTTTGTTTTTATAAAATTCATAGGTATAAATCTATGAATTTGACACGCCGACCAGAACACCGCCGCCGCACTGACCTCCGTCCCAACGCCCATGCCCACCGCCATCAAACGCTTACTGCGCACATCGCCCCAGCAACTGCGCGCTTTTGAGGCCACTGCGCGGCTCATGTCGGTCACCCAGGCCGCGCGCGAACTGCATGTGAGCCAGCCCACCGTGAGCGTGCAACTGCGCGAACTCGCCACGCTGGTGGGCGAACCCCTGTTTGAGCCGGTGGGTCGGGGCATCCGCCTCACGCCCGCAGGCGAGGCGCTGCAAAGCACCGTGGCCGACATTGCCGCCTGCTGGCAGCGCTTTGAAGAACGGCTGTCCGACCAGAGCGGCCTGCTGCGCGGGCGCCTGCGCATTGCCGCCGTGACCACCGCCGAATACTTCGTGCCCGACCTGCTGGGGCCGTTTGCCGCGCTGCACCCCGGTGTGGACATTGATCTGGCGATCGAAAACCGCGACCGCGTCATTGCCCGCCTGCACCGCCAGGCCGACGATCTGGCCGTGATGATGCTGCCGCCCGACGAACTGCCGCTGCAAAGTCTGCCGTTTTTGGACAACCCGCTGGTGGTGCTGGCCCCGCGCAGCCACCCGCTGGCCCAGAGCACGCAACCCATTGCGCTGGAGCGCCTGAGCGCCGAGCGTTGGCTCATGCGCGAAGCCGGCAGCGGCACCCGCCAAGTGACCGAAAAGCACTTTGCCGACCACGGCTTTTCGCCCCGCATGGCCATGAGCCTGGGCAGCAACGAAGCCATCAAGCACGCCGTGGGCGCGGGCTTGGGGTTGGCGGTGGTGTCGGCGCTCACCGTCGAGGCCGGGCACGCGCCCAGCGCGCCGTGGGTGTGTTTGCCGGTGGAAGGCTTTCCCATTCAGCGCCAGTGGTCGCTGGTCTGGCGCAGCGACGCCCCGCTGGCCGTGCCCGCCCGACAGCTGGTGGCCTATGTGCAAAATGCCCAGAGGCCCGTGCTGGCGCACTGACCACCGACGGTGTTCAAGCGCCGCTCAGACCACCACGAACAGCAGCAACCAGCCCACACTGAAAGCCACCACCACCGAAGGCCGTCGAGGCGAGCGCCAGAGGGCGGACACGATGAGCAGGTTGTAAGGCAGTGGCGACAGGTGCGCCAGCAACACCCAATGCATGGGCGCGTCTTGCGAGAGCAGTGCCAAGGCCGTGCCCGTCATCAGCACATTCAGACTGGTGCCGATGAGCAGCAGGTCGCGCCAGAACAGGGTGGTCCACCCGATGCGACCCTGCCAGCGCTGAGCTATGAACGTTTTCAAGGGGTGGACCGGTGGGCAATCGTCACCCGGAAGCTTTCACCGTCGGGGTTTTTTCCCACCGTGGCTTCGGTGTCGCCCTTGCCGGAATAGCCTTCTGAGCAGGCGCCCAGTGCCAGCAAGGCCGCTGCGGCGCATGTGCGTGGCCAGGTTATCAAGGGGTCATGGCCTCGTCGGTGCTTTCGGGTGCATTCGGGTCCAGACGGGTGGCCAGCACTTTGTCAATGATCCGGCCATCCATGTCCACGATCTCGAAACGCCAGGATTCCCAATCGACGTGGTCGCCCTCCTTGGGCATGCGGCCCGTCAGCAGCATCATCATGCCGCTGAGCGTGTGGTAACGGCCGCGCTCTTCGTCGGGCACCGCGTCCAGGTCCAACCGGTCCTTCAGCTCGGGCACGGGAATGTGGCCGTCGAGCAGCCACGAGCCGTCGTCGCGCTGCACAGCCCATGAGGTGGCGGGGTCGCGCGGGCTGAACTCGCCGGTGATGGCTTCGATCAGGTCTGGCAGCGTCACGATGCCCTGCACTTCGCCGTACTCGTCGATCACAAACGCCATCTGCCCGCCCGACTGGCGGAAGTTGCCCAGCAATTCCATGCCGGTGATGGTTTCGGGCACGTACAGCGGATCTTGCAGCGACTGGCTGGTCAGTTCGCGTTCGCCGCCGCGCAGCGCCTGCGACAGCCACTTGCGCGCATTCACCACACCCACCACCTCCTGCATGTCGCCGCGCACCACCGGGAATCGGGCGTGGTCGGAGGCTTCGACGCGCGCCATGTTCACCTCAAAGCTCTGTTCTAGGTCGAGCGACACCACATCGCCGCGCGGCACCATCAGCGAACCGATCTGCCGGTCGTCCAGCCGGAACACGTTGCGCACCATGGCGTGTACCAGCACGGTGGCGCCGATCTGGCTGACCTGCAGCAAAACGGCGGCGCCTTGGCTTCACATCGCCTTTTTGATGTCGGTGTAGTCACCGCGCGTGCGCAGGATCACCTTCACGTCGGCTTGGCCCCGGTTTCGCCAGTACCAGCCGTGGTTGCCGGTGAACGCTGCTTCCAGCACACCCTCGTCGGCGGGCACGCCTCTGCCTTTTTCGTAGCTGATCGACTTGCCAGGTGCATCACCGTGGGTGTCGAAATTGACTTCCCCGCCCTCTACCACCCACGCATACTGGGCTTTGGCGCCTTCGGTCATCTTCAATTTGATTTCCGTACCTTCGCCTGGGGTCAGCGTGAAGGGAATTTCATCTCGCCATTCGATCTTGGGCGCGGCAACCACAGCAACAGGAGGTGGTGCAGAAACTGTGGCGGCTGGTGGTGCGGCAGTGGCCGGGGCCAAGCCGGTGGGTGCATCTACCGACGGCGACGGGACGGCGGTGGGCGTGGCGGCGGCATCGGCGGCGGCCTCTGCCGCGAGCTGCTGCTTGATCTCGCCCATGTCGGTCATGCGCAGGACTCTGCCGATGCCGGTGGGATCGATGCCATATTCGGCCGGGAGCACGACGGCCACAAGAAGAATCACGGCAGACACGGCGGCGAGGACGGTGGAGCGCACCAGCTGCTTCGAAGAGGGCAGTTCGGCGCGGTTGGGGGTATCGCTGTTGTACATGTTGAAT
>NZ_JAUYTS010000203.1 GCF_030695085.1 Falsiroseomonas sp.
CCTCGGCTGGCGCGAGTACGTGCGCGGTCTGTACTGGCTGCGCATGCCGGGCTATCTGGATGACAACGCGCTCGGCGCCGAGCAGCCGCTGCCGGGCTTCTTCTGGACCGGCGACACCGACATGCAGTGCATGCGGCAGGCGATCGGCCAGACCCTGCGCTATGGCTACGCCCATCACATCCAGCGGCTGATGGTGACCGGCCTGTTCGCCCTGATGCTCGGCGTGCGCCCGCGCGAGGTGCATGCCTGGTATCTGGCGGTCTATGTGGACGCGGTCGAGTGGGTCGAGCTGCCGAACGTGCTGGGCATGAGCCAGTTCGCCGATGGCGGCGTGATGGCCAGCAAGCCCTACTGTGCGTCCGGCAAGTACATCCAGCGCATGGGCAACTACTGCAGCGGCTGTCGCTTCAAGCCGGACCAGGCGGTCGGCGAGAGGGCCTGTCCATTCACCACGCTGTACTGGGATTTTCTCGAGCGGCATCAGGCGCGCTTCGCCAAACACCCGCGCGCGGCGCTGCAGTGGCGCAGTCTGGAGCGCCTGCCGGAGGCCAAGCGCGCGGCGATCCGCGAACAGGCGGAAGCCCTGCGCGCGCAGCTGAGTGCCGAGAGCCGATAGGGCGTGGCTCCTCGGCCGCGCGGCGCGCGCGGCACCCACGTGCGGCACCCTGCGATTCACCGGGTGCCGCTCGGCCTTTGCCGGTGTTCCCGATGCCGCCGTATAGTCGCAGGCTTGCCGACTGACTAAGCCCGGAGAAGCCGTGTTCGCTTGCTGCTTGTCGGGTTTGCTGGCACCGCCGCGACGACGTGCACCCGCGCTTGGCAGCAATCGATCTGCTGCCGCCCGAATCGCATGGCTGCTCGCCCTGCTGTTGGGTTCGGGTTTTGCGGCCAGCACCGTCCACGCCGCAGCCGACGCCGCGCTTGACCCGGCACTCTCGGACGAAGCGCCGCGGCTGCTGTTCGAGCGCATCGGCGATGATCAGCAGCTGCGCGATGGCGTGATTACCGGCCTGGCCCAGGACGGTCAGGGCTTT
>NZ_JAUYTS010000204.1 GCF_030695085.1 Falsiroseomonas sp.
AACCGGAGCCTCGGCGCGAACCGGGGCCGGGGTTTGCGTCGGTGCCGGGGCCTCGGCCGCACGTGCGGGCTCAGCCTCGGCCTGCGGCTCCGGCTGCTCCTCCACCACCGGCGGCGGGGCGCGACGGGCTTCCTCGGCGGCGCGACGCGCCTCCTCGGCGGCCAGGCGCTCCTCATCCTCGGCGCGGCGGCGGTCTTCCTCAGCGCGGCGCGCGGCTTCCTCGGCGGCGGAGCGGACCTGGAGCGCCTGGCGCTCACGCTCCTCCCGCTGCCGCTGCGCTTCGGCGCGGCGCTGTTCCTCGAGCACGCGCTGGCGCGTGGCGAGTTCCGATTGTGTCAGCGGGCGGCCTGCCGCGGCGGGCGGCTTGCCGGCCGGGCCGGCCGCGCGCGGCGGCCCACCGGCCGGGCGTGGCCCAACCGCCGGCCCGGCAACGCCGGGCTTGGGCTGCGCCGCGGGTGTGCCGGGGGTCGCGGCGCGCTTCTTCAGCACCTCGACCTGCACCACCTTGCTGCGGCCATGGCTGAAGGACTGGCGCACGCTGCCAGCATCCACCGTCTTGCCCAATTCCAAGCGCCCACCCGGCCGCAAGGAGAGCCGGCCCTTGGCCGCATCCTGGTCGTTCTGGTCGCTCATCCGCCGATCCGAACCTGATCTTTCGTCCGTCATGTCCAGCCGCGCGTTGAACGCGGCACCCTGTGCTTCCGCGCATGCGCGGGTGAAGTCGGTACCGCACCCCGAAACCGCGGAGCACAGCGATCATACCCCCTCCAGCCACCGCCGGATGGTCCCCGGTCGCCGCCGGGGGGCGGTCCGCCTAGGGCAGCGCCAGAGGAACTCCCCCGTTTGGCGCGTTGCCCCTGCCATCGGCTGCGGCGGCGACGCCCGCGAGCCGTGCGGCTTCCGCCGCGATCGCCAGCGCCAGTTTCCCCGGCGCCACCGCAACATGCACCGCCCGGTCACGACCGAACAGCGCCCCAAGCTCCTCGCCGGTCAGCGGGGTTACCGCTGGCACCTGCCGGAGCCCAACCAACCGGGCCCGTTCCGCCGCGCTGCCATCCGAAGCCTGGACCAGCAACGCAGCACGTCCCGTCTGCAGCCACTCCAGGGCTGCCTGCCATCCGCTCACCGCCTGCCCGGCCCGCCGTGCCAAGCCGACAAGATCGCGGACCCGCCCATGCAGGCCGGTCTCGATCCGCGCGCGAAGGTCGGGGAGGACGTGCACCGGACCACGCGCGGCCTTGGCAAAGGCCCCGCGGGTTGCGGCACGTTCTAACACATCGGCCCGGGCGCTCAACCACATTCCCCGGCCGGGCAGCCTTGCGTTCAGGTCGGGGACCAGTTCGCGGTCCGGCGACAGCACGAAGCGCAGCATCGCTTCCTTCGGCAACCGCTCACGCGTCACCAGGCAACGGCGCAGCGGGCCGGTCTCCGGCTCCTCCGCGTCATCCACCTCGGTCGCCACGACCTGCGGCAAAGGCTCCGGCGTGGGGGCCGGCGTCAGGTCAGGTCCTGGCTGCGTCGTCTTGTTCCCCATCGGGTTCCCCCTCCGGTGCCGCTTCGCCGAGGTCTTCGGTTGCTGCGTCTTCGGTCCAGCCTTCCGGGATTTCCCCTGTGGCGTCGCCTTCCGTGACTTCAGAATCCTCAGCCCCCGCTTCCTCGCCCTCGGCGTCGTCATATTCGCCATTCTGCGCGGCCAGCGCGCCCACCACATCCTCGTCGCCGAACCAGCCGGCGGATTGCCTTGCGGCGAGGATCACGGCATTCGCCGTCTCCTCATCCACCGCATCCGTGCCGAGGATCTCGACCAGCTCATCGCCGGCCAGATCCGCCAGATCCTCCAGCGACTTCACGCCCTTCTCGCCGAGCGCCACCAGCATGGCGGGGGAGAAGCCGCCAACCTCGGCCACCGCATCCTCCACGCCCATCTCGCGGCGCTTGTCGTCCATTTCGCTTTCGCGCTTGTCGAGGAAGGCCTGGGCGCGGCGCTTCAGCTCCGCCGCCACATTCTCATCGAAGCCCTCGATCTCGGCGAGTTCCTCGTCATCGACGTTGATGATGTCTTCAATGGAGCCGAACCCTTCGGTCACCAGCAGCCCGGCAATGACGTCATCGACGTCCAGCCCCTCGACAAACAACCCGCTGCGCTTACGGAAGTCTTCCTGGCGGCGTTCCGATTCCTCGGCTTCCGTCAGGATGTCCACATCGTAACGCGTGAGCTGAGATGCAAGACGCACATTCTGGCCGCGACGCCCGATCGCCAGCGAAAGCTGGTCATCCGGCACCACCACCTCGACGCGCCGCGCATCATCGTCCAGCACCACCTTGGTGACCTCGGCAGGCGCCAGGGCGTTGACGATGAAGGTGGCCTGGTCGGGCGACCACGGAATGATGTCGATCTTCTCGCCCTGCAGTTCCTGCACCACCGCCTGCACGCGCGAGCCGCGCATGCCGACGCAGGCACCGACCGGGTCGATGGAGCTGTCGCGCGAGATCACTGCCATCTTGGCCCGCGACCCCGGGTCGCGCGCCACCGCCTTGATCTCGATGATGCCATCGTAGATTTCCGGCACTTCCTGCGCGAACAGCTTGGCCAGGAAGCCCGGATGCGTGCGCGACAGGAAGATCTGCGGGCCGCGCGGTTCCTCGCGCACGTCGTAGATATAGGCGCGCACCCGGTCGCCATTGCGGAACGCCTCGCGCGGGATGGTCTCGTCGCGGCGCAGCAGGGCCTCGGCCTTGCCGAGCTCGACCATCAGGTTCCCATATTCGGTGCGCTTGACGACGCCGTTGATGACCTCGCCGACGCGATCCTTGTATTCCAGGTACTGCTTGTTGCGCTCAACCTCGCGCACGCGCTGCACGATCACCTGCTTGGCGGTCTGGGCGGCGATGCGGCCGAAATCGATTGGCGGCAGCGGGTCGATGATGAACTCGCCGGTCTTGATGCCCGGCTTGATCTTCTGCGCGATGCGCAGCGAAAGCTGCGTCGCCTCATTCTCCACCGGCTCGGCATCCACCACTTCGGTCCAGCGCGAGAGCTTCACCTCACCCGACTTGCGGTCGATGACGGCGCGGATGTCCTTCTCATGGCCATACTTGGCGCGGCCGGCCTTCTGAATGGCCTGCTCCATCGCCTCGAGCACCTCGTCGCGCTCGATCATCTTCTCGCGGGCGACGGCATCCGCCACCAGCAGCAGTTCCGGGCGCGCGATCGCGACATCCATCGCCATGGCGTCAGTTCCTCTTCGGGGTTGAGCGGCGACGGGGGGCGGGAGGGGCTTCCTCCTCCACCTCCGGCGCTTCAGCGGATTCGTCTTCGGCAACCGGCGGCTCGAGCGCCGCATCGTCTTCTCCGGCCGGCGGCTCAAGCGCCGCATCGCCTTCTCCGGCCGGCGGCTCAAGCGCCGCACGGCGGGCATCGGCGACGGCGGCCAGCGCCGCGCTGTGCTCGATCAGCGCATCGGTCAGCACCAGCTTGGCGCGGCGGATGTTGCCGCGCGGCACCACCAGCTCCGTGCCATCCTCCAGCCGGAGGCGGACTTCCTGCGCATCGGCGCCGAGCGCGATGCCGCGCAGCCGCCGCCGGTTGTCCTGCGGCACCTGCAGATCCACGCTGGCGAGCTGGCCGGCGTAGCGGTTCCAGTCCTTCACGCGGGTCAGGGGCCGGTCGATGCCGGCGGAGGAGACCTCGAGCGACCATTCGCTGCGGATCGGGTCCTCCACATCGAGCACGGCGCCGACGGCGTGGCTGATGATCTCGCAATCCTCCACACGGAAGGTCGCTTCATCGGCCCGGTCGGCCATGATCTGCACCACCGGCCGTTCCTTGCCGCTGACCTGCACGCGCACCAGCTCGTAGCCAAGCTGGACCAGCGTGGGCAGGATCGCCGTGGCGATACGGGCCTCGAGGCCCTCGTGATGGGGTTGGTCGTCGTCCATTGATGCCTTCCAGGCCGACGAGCCCGGGGCCGGGAAGCGGCCAACAAAAAAGGCGGCCCGGTTAGGGGCCACCTCCCGGACAGGTCGGAAAGCGATCTCGCATCACTACTATATGTCCGATCATCGGCTGCTGCAAGCGCCGCGGCATCCGGCTTTGCGCGACGTCATCGGTTGCCGCCGTGATGACGGGCCGGCGTCGATGTGTCGGCGGAACTGACGCCGCTGCCGGCGCAATACGTCCGCGCCCATTCAAGTTGTTGATCCGTAACAGTGGCACTGCGTTTGCTTTGGCCAGGACCGCGGAGCCTTGGTCTGCAATCACATCAGAGCGAGTGGAGGCCTTGATGACGAAGCGGCGCGGTACTGGTCTGTATTTCCTGGCGGCGGCGCTCAGCGCCACCCTACTGGCGACGAAACCCGCGGCGGCGGGCCTGGTGGATTGCCCGCCGATGTACACCTCGGACTTCGGCGCGCAGGTGGAGAACCTCGCCGGCACGCAATCCGCGGCCAGCGCCTGCCAGTATCTGACCCCGGCCGATCCCGCCAATGTCGCGAACATCGTCAACATCAACGCGGCGGGCTTCTTCGGCCTCACCGATTGGCAGGATAACGGCCAGACCCTGCTGGCGGATGCCGCCAGCACCGGCCAGTTCGGCACCTGGTCCGTCAGCAATGTGAATTTCACGCTGTTCGACTACATCATCGTCTTCAAGGATGGCCCCGGCACCAATCTGACTGCCTTCCTGCTGAACGAACTGTTTTCGGAAGGCGTCTGGACCACCCCCTTCTTCAACCCGCCCTTCGACCTGCCCGCCGGCAAGTTCTCCGAGGATGTCGCGCATCTGACCGTCGCCAGGCGGGCCGTGGCGGTGCCGGAGCCGGCCTCGCTTGCGCTGTTCGGGACCGGCATGATGGGCCTCGGCCTGCTGCTGCGCCGGCGCCGCCAAATAGCCGCGTGAAGGGTTGATCCGGCCGATCAGCGCCGGGTGAAGACCCACCAGACCGGCTGCCGCCCCGCGCGCACCGCCTTGGCCTCATACCGCGTGCCGGGTGTGCCTTCGGGGCGGGTGGTGTGGCGGGCGGCCAGGGTGAAAAGCGCCTGGTCGGCGAACACCTCCGCGACCCAGGCCTGGTAGGTCGGATCGTCGCTGGCGATGCGCCATTCACCGCCCGGGCGCAGCACGCGGGCGACCATGGGCAGCATTTCGGGATGCACGAAGCGGCGCTTGGAATGGCGGGATTTCGGCCAGGGGTCGGGGAACATCAGCATCAGCCGGTCCAGCGCGCCCTCCGGCAGCAGGCCCAGCAGGTGCCGGGCATCCTGCGGCCACAGCTTCAGGCTTTGCGGCAGCGGCGCCGTCGCCTCCCCGCCATCCGGCACCAGCCGGGTCAGCAGGGAACACAACCCGTTCTCGAACACTTCGGAGGCGATATAGGCCACATCGGGATGGGCGCGGTGCTGTTCCAGCGCATGTTCGCCGCCCCCGAAGCCGACTTCGAGCCACAGCCTCGCGCCGGGCATGCCGAAGGCGGCCAGCGGGTCGGCGGCCTGCTCCGGCATCAGCCGCAGCCGCGGCAGGGTGGCGTCCAGCAGCAATTGCTGGCGCGGCCGCAGCTTATGGCCGCGCTGGCGGCCATAGAGCCGGTCCGGCACGCCCTCGGCCAGTGGCGGACGGTCTGCGGTCATGAAGCGCCTCGAAACGAAAAAGGGGCGACGGGCCTGCGCCCGCCGCCCAATCAGGCAGGACCGGTCCGCGCCGAAGCGCGGGCCGGGTAAGGTTCAGCGGTTGAAGGCGCGGCGGATCTCATCCGCCAAGTCCGTCTTTTCCCAGGTGAAGGTGCCCTTCTCCGGGTCCGGCGTGCGGCCGAAATGGCCGTAGGCGCTGGTCACCGCATAGATCGGGCGGTTCAGGTGCAGGTGTTCGCGGATGCCGCGCGGGGACAGGTTCATCAGCCCGTCCATCACCTTGGCTAGCTTCGCCTCGTCCACATCCTTGCCGGTGCCGTGCAGGTCGAAATACACCGACAGCGGCTTGGAGACGCCGATCGCGTAGCTCACCTGGATCGTGCACTTCTCGGCAATGCCGGAGGCGACGACGTTCTTCGCCACATAGCGCGCGGCATAGGCGGCGGAACGGTCGACCTTGGTCGGGTCCTTGCCGGAGAACGCGCCGCCGCCATGCGGCGCCGCGCCGCCATAGGTATCGACGATGATCTTGCGCCCGGTCAGGCCGCAGTCGCCATCGGGGCCGCCGATGACGAAGGTGCCGGTCGGGTTCACATACAGCTCGTTCTCCGGGCACATCCAGCCCTTCGGCAGGCTGCTCTCGATGATCGGGCGGATCATCCGCTTGATCTCGGCCTGGTCGAGGCGTTCCTCGTGCTGGGTCGAGACCACGATGCTGGTCGCGCCCACCGGCTTGCCATCGACATACTTCAGCGTCACCTGGGACTTCGCATCCGGCAGCAGCCCGGCCACGGCCAGATCCCCGGCGCGGCGCATCTCGGCGATGCGGCGCAGGATCAGGTGGGCGTAGTACAGCGGCGCCGGCATCAGTTCCGGCGTCTCGCTGCAGGCGTAGCCGAACATGATGCCCTGGTCGCCGGCGCCTTCATCCTTGTTGCCGGCCGCGTCCACGCCCTGTGCGATATGCGCGGACTGGGCGTGCAGGTGGCATTCGATGCTGGCGTTCTGCCAGTGGAAGCCTTCCTGCTCATAGCCGATGTCGCGGATCGCCATGCGCGTCAGGTGCATGAGCAACTCAGGCGTGACACTGCCCGGGCCACGGGTTTCGCCGGCCAGCACCACCCGGTTGGTGGTCACGAGAGTCTCGCAAGCCACGCGGGCATAGGGGTCGGCCGAGAGGTAGGCGTCGAGCACGGTATCCGAGATGCGATCCGCCACCTTGTCCGGGTGGCCTTCGGAAACGCTCTCGGACGTGAAAAGGTATTCGCCCTTGTCGCGCATGGCGTGATTCGGCCTCTTGTCGCGGGAGGGCCGGTTCGCCCCGGCCTGGCTAGACAGCCCGGTGGACCCGGGACAGCGGCGTATTGCAGTGCGATGTGGCGGGGTCAAGGCGGGTGGGCCGCAATTGATACACAGCCCACACGTCAGGGTTGTGGCTGGGAATCGATGAACAATTCCGCCAGCCCGGGCACCCCGCCGGGGATGGCCAGCTCCACCGGCCGGCGGCCACGCGGGTCGGCATAGGCGCCGAGGCGGTGCCAATCGGCCAGGCTGCGGCGATGCCGCGGGTGCCGTACCGCCCCGGTGTTGATCGGCGTAAGCCGCGCCGCGGCCCCATGCCGTTCCAGCAGTCGCCGCAGATCGACCCGCAATTCCACCTGCGGCCGCTTGGGGTCCGCCGCGCGCAGCCCTGCCACGCGGGCGGGGTCCAGCCAGAAGAAGACATGGCCATTGATGTGGCGCCGCCATTGCGCCGGCGTGGTGCCGCTGCCCTCCAGCGCCGGCCCCAGCTTGCTGTCCCACATCTGTTGGCGCCGCAGTTCCACCTCCCCATGCAGGCGGTGGCGCAGCGTGGTGAAACGGTCGCGATTGCACTCCAGCAGGCGGGTCGCCTCCGGCTCCGGTACCTCGAACAGCGCCACGAGGGCTGCCGCCGAAAGCAGGCCGTGCCGCCGCAGCATGGGCAGCGCGGCCCGCGGCGCCAGGTGCCAGGCAACGCCGCCGGTCGCAGCGATCAGCGCCTCCGCATCCCAGCCCGGCAGGCTCATCGCATGCCCAGCACATCCATCATGGAATACAGCCCCGGCTTGCGGCCGATGATCCATTGCGCCGCGCGCACCGCGCCCACGGCATAGGACCGCCGGTCGAAGCTGCGATGCGTCAGCGCGATGTGTTCCGTCGCCGCGGCGAAGATCAGCGTGTGTTCCCCCACCACCTGGCCGCCGCGGAGCGCGGCGAAGCCGATGCTGCCGGTGGCGCGTGCGCCGGTATGGCCATTCCGCCCGCTTTCCATCCCGGCCTGTTCCAGAGTCATGCCCCGCCCGGCCGCCACGGCACGGCCGAGGGCGATGGCGGTGCCGGAGGGCGCATCCACCTTCTGCCGGTGGTGCATCTCGACGATCTCGGCATCGTAGCCCTCGGCGGGCAGGGCGGCGGCGAGCTTCTCGGCCAGGGCCAGCACCAGGTTCACCCCCGGGGCGAAATTCGCGGCATGCACCACCGGCACCTGCGCCGCGGCCTCCGCCACCTCCCGCGTCTGTTCCGCCGAGAGGCCGGAGGAGCCGAGCACCAGCGGCACGCCATGGCGCGCGGCCAGGATGGCATGCGGCACGGCTTCCTCGGCATGGGTGAAATCGATGACCACATCGCTGGCGGCGAACAGCGCCGCCGCATCGGGCAGCAACGGCCCGGTGGCCTCGGCGGGTGGGCGGTTGCCGGGGCGGGTGGTGCCGCCGGCCAGCGTGGCACCAGCGCGACGCACCTCCTCGGCCAGCAGCACGCCCATGCGGCCGGCAATGCCGGCGATGCCAATGCGGATCATGTGCGGGCCCCTTTTGGCGATGCACTCAAGGCTGCCCGCCAGGGGTGGCAGGGTCAAGCGAAGCGCGGAAGCATGGCCGGGGGGGGCGGGCGGCGACGCGGGTGGGACCTTGGTTCCGCGCCACCGCCTGCCAGTGCCATCGCAGGGGGGATGCGATGACATGCAACCAACGTGGCGACACGCAAAGGGTTTCCCGCGGCGCGCCAAATGCGGAGGCGATGCGGGTGCTGGCAAACCAGATCAGAAGAAATCCACGATTGACCCGGTCTCTGCCGCGCGACACTCTGAAATCAAAGAAAGCAAGAGGAAACGCCATGTACCGCCGTAATCTTCTCTGCTCAACTTTGGGCGGGGCGGCAATTCTGGCTGCTCCCGGCGTGCGGGCGCAGGCCAGATGGCCCGACAGGCCGGTGCGGCTTGTCATTCCTTTTGCGCCCGGCTCATCCTCCGACACCGTGGCGCGACTGGTGATGAGCAAGGCCAGCGAGATGCTCGGGCAGCAGGTGGTGATCGAGAACCGCGCGGGGGCAGGCGGGCTGATCGCGGTGCAGTCCGTGCTCCGCGCGCCCAACGACGGTTACACCTATCTGTGGGGCGGCGGCACCGCCATCACCGCGGCCGTGATGCAGCCCAACCCGGGCTTTGATTGGGCGACCGCCTTCGCGCCCGTCATCGTGGTCGCTGAGCAGCCCGCCGTTCTGTGCGTCAAGACCGCGGCCCCCTGGGCCGATATCTCGGCGCTGCTGGCGGCGGCCAAGGCCAGTGAGCATGGGCTTCGCTACGGCTCGGGTGGCGTCGGGACCCCGGCCCATATGGCGGCCGCGGCCATGCTGCGACTGATCGAGGCGAAGGGCGTCCATGTGCCCTATCGTGGCGCCAACCAGGCCGCCCTGGCGGTCGAGCAGGGGGAGGTGGATTTCGCCTTCGCCATCAGCAACATCGCCGTGCCGCGGGCGCAGGCGGGCCTGGTGCGAATCCTGCTGACGGGTGGCGCCCGGCGGATGTCGATGATGCCGGAGGTGCCGACGCTGGCTGAAACGCTGTCCGGCGGGCCGGTGGTCACCTCCGTCGCCTCCATCGTCGGCGCGGCCGGCATACCGGCGGAGGCGATCAGCCGGCTGCATGCGGTGGTCCACCGTGTGGTGTCGAACGATGCAGCCTTGCAGGACATGCTCACCCGCGACGGCGGCGAAGTCAGCCTCTCCGACAACCCCGGGCAATATGCCGCCCAATGGCCGGAAGAGCATGCGCGCCTCACCCGCCTGATCGAGCTCTCGGGTGCCAAGGTCGAATGACGCCCGAGACCTTCTTCCCGGCCTATGACGGGCTGGGCGAACGGCGCAGCGGCAGCGAAGGCGATGCCGCCGCGGCCACTTGGCTGCGCGAAGCCGCAGAGGCAGCCGGGGCCACCGCCACGCTGTTGCCGGTTGCCTTCCAGCGCCTGATCCCATCGACCGCCTGCCTTGATGCGGAAGGGCGTCGATTCGAAGGACTGCCTCTGTTCGACGGCGGGTTGACGGCCGCCGGAGGCATTGCGGGCCGTCTCGGCCCGCTGGGTTCCGATGCGGAAATCGGGGTGGCGGAGTTCCACCCCTCGGCGGCCAGCCTCCCGGGCAACGCCTTCGCCCGGGCCCGCGCGGAAAGCCGCCATGCCGGCATCGTCATCGCCCTCCGCACCCTTGGCGATGGGCTCGCGCCGCTGAACGCACATGACCACGCGGCGCCCTTTGGGCCGCCGGTGCTGCAGGTGGCCGGGCATGATGCCGCGGCGCTGGGTGTGCTGGCCGCGGCCGGTGTGGGCGGCGTGTTGCGGGTGGAAGGGCGGCACGAGCCTGGCATCTCGCACAGTGTCAGGGCAGACCTTCCAGGGGCCGGGCCTCCCCTGGTCCTGCTGACGCCGCGCACGTCCTGGTGGACCAGCACGGCGGAAAGGGGCGGCGGAATCCTGGCCTGGCTGACCGCGCTGCGTGCCCTGGCTGCGGCGCCCCGCGACCGAATGGTGGTGGGGCTCGCCACCTGTGGACATGAATTGGGGCATTTCGGGGCGCATGCCGCCTTCACGGCTGACCCCGCCTTGGCCAGCGCCTCCGCGCTGGTTCTGCACCTTGGCGCGAATCTAGGCGCGGCGCGGGACGGGCATCTGACGGTACGGAGCAATGTGCCGAAGCTGGCCGAGGCCATGGCCGAATTGCTGGTGCGTGAAGGCTATCCCCACGACGCGATCGAGGCGGTGACCGGGGGCAAGGCCAATGGCGAAGCGCATGAGATTGAGGCGCGTGGCGGTCGCTATCTGTCGCTGATCGGACGCAACCCGTGGTTTCACGCGCCCGATGACCGCTGGCCGCACAGCATCGATCTGCCCCGTGCGGCCGCCATCGCCCGCGCGACCGCGGCGATGGCGCTGCGCCACGCCGGTGCCGGGAGGTAAACGCCGCGCGTTGCTTCAGGCTGGGCTGAAGCCGGCCCTCAGCGGCCCAGCCCGTCCCAGAACTCCTTCACCTTGGCGAAGAAGCCCTCCGTCTCCGGGTTGCTGCGGCCGGTCTTCTCGCATTCGGCCTCGAACTCAGCCAGCAGTTCCTGCTGCCGCTTCGACAGGTTCTGCGGGGTTTCCACCGCCACCTGCACATACATGTCCCCCCGCGCGGCGGAGCGCAGTACCGAGAAGCCCTTGCCGCGCAGGCGGAACTGGTCGCCGGTCTGGGTGCCGGCCGGGATCGTCACCCGCGCCCGCCCGCCATCGATCACCGGCACCTCGACCCCCCCGCCGAGCGCCGCCTGCGTCATCCGCAGCGGCACACGCACGAAGATATTGGCGCCGTCGCGCTGGAAGATGGCGTGCTGCTTCACCGCCACATCGACATACAGATCGCCCGCCGGCGCCCCGCGCAGCCCGGCCTCCCCTTCGCCGGACAGGCGGATGCGGGTGCCGTCCTCGACGCCCGCCGGGATGGTCACGGCCAGGGTGCGGTCGCGCTGCACGCGGCCCTGGCCGGCGCAGACCTTGCAGGGGTTCTTGATGATGCGGCCGGAGCCGGAGCAGGTCGGGCAGGTGCGCTCGATCAGGAAGAAGCCCTGCTGCGCCCGCACCTTGCCGGCGCCGTTGCAGGTCGGGCAGGTGCTGGCGGATTGCGCCGCCGGGCCTTCGCTGCCGGTGCCCTTGCAGGCCTCGCACACCACGGAGGACGGCACGCGGATGGTTTTCTTGCTGCCGCTGAAGGCTTCCTCCAGCGTGACTTCCACCTGGTGGCGCAGATCATTGCCGCGCCCGGCCGCGGCCCGGCCGCCACCGCGCCCCCGGCCGAGGCCGCCGAACATCTCCTCGAAGATATCCTCGAAGCCGCCGGCGAAGGGGTTGCCACCCATGCCCGCGCCGCCGCCGCCGCCGCCACCGCCCTGTTCGAAGGCGGCATGGCCGAAGCGGTCATAGGCGGCGCGCTTCTCGGCGTCCTTGAGAACGTCATACGCCTCATTGGCTTCCTTGAACTTCGCCTCGGAACTGGTGTCGCCCCGGTTGCGGTCCGGGTGATGCTGCATGGCGAGCTTGCGGTAGGCCCTTTTCAGGTCCTCCTCGCTCGCATCCCGGGCGACGCCCAGGACTTCGTAATAGTCGCGCTTGGCCATGGTCCCGTGGGTCCTCGCGGGGCGGCGTGGTCAACATGGCAACGCCCGGCTTCTTGCGAAGCCGGGCGCGCCGCTCGGTCAGAGCTGGAAAAAGCCCGGTATCAGGAGGGCTTCTTCTTGGTCGGGTCGACTTCCTCGAACTCGGCGTCCACCACCTTGTCGTCCGGGTTGCCGCCCGGGCTGCCATCGGTCGGACCGCCCGCCTGCTCGGCCTGGGCGGCCTGCGCCTTGTACAGCGCCTCGCCCATCTTCATCGCGGCCTGGGACAGGGTCTCGTTGGCCTTGTTGATGGCCTCGACATCCTGGCCTTCCATCGCGGTGCGCGCGGCGGCGATGGCGGCCTCGACCTCGGCCTTCTCGCCGGCCGGGACCTTGTCGCCGTTTTCGCGGATCGTCTTCTCGGTGGAATGCACCAGGGCATCCAGGCCGTTGCGGGCCTCGACCGCCGCGCGGCGCTGCTTGTCGGCCTCGGCATTCGCCTCGGCGTCACGCACCATCCGCTCGATGTCGGCATCGGACAGGCCGGACTTGGCCTGGATGCGGACCTGCTGCTCCTTGCCCGTCGCCTTGTCCTTGGCGGAGACGCTGACGATGCCGTTGGCGTCGATGTCGAAGGTCACCTCCACCTGCGGCACGCCACGCGGCGCCGGCGGCAGCCCGGTCAGGTCGAACTGGCCGAGCAGCTTGTTGTCGGACGCCATCTCGCGCTCGCCCTGGAACACCTTGATGGTGACCGCGGACTGGTTGTCATCGGCCGTCGAGAAGACCTGGCTCTTCTTGGTCGGGATCGTCGTGTTGCGGTCGATCAGTCGGGTGAACACCCCGCCCAGCGTCTCGATGCCGAGGCTCAGCGGCGTCACGTCCAGCAGCAGCACGTCCTTGACGTCGCCCTTCAGCACGCCGCCCTGGATCGCGGCGCCGATGGCGACCACCTCATCCGGGTTGACGTTGCGCGCGGGCTCCCTGCCGAAGAACTGCTTCACCAGTTCGATGACCTTGGGCATGCGGGTCATGCCGCCCACCAGGATCACTTCGTCGATCTCGCCGGCGGAAACCTGCGCGTCCTTCAGCGCCTGCTTGCACGGCTCCAGCGTCTTGGTGATCAGGTCGTCGACCAGCGCTTCCAGCTTCGCGCGGCTGAGCTGCATCACCAGGTGCTTCGGCCCGGAGGCGTCGGCGGTGATGAAGGGCAGGTTCACCTCGGTCTGCTTGGAAGACGACAGCTCGATCTTCGCCTTCTCGGCGGCTTCCTTCAGGCGCTGCAAGGCGAGCTTGTCGCCGCGCAGGTCGATGCCCTGCTCCTTCTTGAACTCATCGGCCAGGTAATCGATGACGCGGGCATCGAAATCCTCGCCGCCGAGGAAGGTGTCGCCATTGGTGGACTTCACCTCGAACACGCCGTCGCCGATCTCGAGGATCGAGACGTCGAAGGTGCCGCCGCCGAGGTCGTAGACCGCGATGGTGCCGCCCTTCTTCTGGTCCATGCCATAGGCGAGCGCGGCCGCCGTCGGCTCATTGATGATGCGCAGCACCTCGAGGCCCGCGATCGCGCCGGCTTCCTTGGTGGACTGGCGCTGGGCGTCGTTGAAGTAGGCCGGGACGGTGATGACCGCCTGCGTGACCTTCTCGCCGAGATAGGCCTCGGCGGTCTCCTTCATCTTGGTCAGGATGTCGGCGCTGATCTGCTGCGGCGCATAGGCCTTGCCGTCGGCCTCGACCCAGGCGTCGCCATTGGCGGCGCGCACGATCGAATAGGGCACCAGGCCCTTGTCCTTGTTCACCATCGGGTCGTCGAAGCGACGGCCGATCAGGCGCTTCACGGCATACAGCGTGTTGGTCGGGTTGGTGACCGCCTGGCGCTTGGCGGACTGGCCGACCAGCCGCTCGCCATTCTTCGCGAAGGCAACCATGGAGGGGGTGGTACGCGCACCCTCCGCATTCTCAATGACCCTGACGTCCTTGCCTTCCATGATGGCGACGCAGGAATTGGTGGTGCCGAGGTCGATGCCGATGACCTTGCTCATCCGAGTGTCTCTCCTGTGCGGCGGACGGGTACGGCCCATGGGTTCAACCCTTCGGCACCGTGCCCATCCCCTGATCCGTGACGGATGCGGGTTGGGTAATATGCGGCCAGGCCGGGGGACGCCCCGGCCTACCGTGTGACCGTCATGTATTCAGGCAGGGCAGGGTGGACAAGACCCGCGGCCGGCCCTGGCCTTGGAAAGACTCGCGATTCCCGTATTCGTGGCGGCGCCGCACCGGTAAGCTGCGCCGGTCAGATGATCCAGCACCTCCCCCCCCACCCGCAGCGCGACGTGCTGACGGGCGAACTCCACGCCCGCCCGCCGCTGCCTTTGCAGACGCCGGTGGCGATCAGCCGCCTGGCACTGTCCGGCGAATCCGGTGGCGACCGCGGCGCGGGAGTGGCGCATCTGGCCGCGCTCTGCCGCCGCTATGGCGTGACGCCGCCAGCGCCGGGCTCGGACTTCGTCATGGCGGATTTCGGCGCCTTTCGCGTGCGCTACGAACGCCATACCGAATTCGATGGCTGGACCTTCCTGCGCCCCGGCCTGTCCGACCACCCGGAAGACCCGTTCGCCTTCACCGCCATCGCCGCGGTGCCGACCGATTGGCTGGCCGCCCTGCCCGGCCGCACTTTGGTCGCCGCCCATATCGCCGTCCTGCCCACCGCCGGGGAGGATGAGGCCCCGCCCCCCGGCTGCTTCGCGCCCGATGGCCTGGCCGGCGCCAGCCTGTCCGGCGCCGCCGCCACCGCCTGGACCGATTTCCGCCTCGGCCCCGATGGCTTCACCCGTATCCTGCTGCAGGACCACGGCCTGACCCCGGCGCTCGCCGGCCGCCTGGCCCAGGCGCTGTGGGAGATCGAGACCTACCGGCTATTCGCCTTGCTGGCCCTGCCCCCCGCTCGCGCCGCCTCCGGCGAGCTGGCCCGCGCCTCGGACCGCCTCGCCACCCTGTCCGAACGCCTGACCGGCCTGGCCGAGCTGGAAGCGGAACGTGCGGCACTGGAGGAACTCTCGGAACTCGCCACCGGCATCGAACAGATCGCCAACGCCACGGCGGACCGCTTCTCCGCCGCCAACGCCTACCACGCACTGGTCGGCCGCCGCCTCCAGGTGCTGCGGGAGGAACGGCTGCACGGCCTGCCCACCCTCACCGAATACCTGGAACGTCGGCTGGACCCGGCACTCGCCACCATCCAGGCCACCGGCGCCCGCATATCGGCACTCTCCGTCCGCTGCGGCCGCGCCGTGGACCTTTTGCGCGCCCGCGTCGCCGTGGCCCAGGAAGCGCAGACCCAGAAGCTGCTCGCCGCCATGGCCGAGACCGGCCGCGCCCAGCTTCGCCTGCAGGAAACCGTGGAGGGTCTCTCGGTCGCCGGCATCAGCTACTACGTGCTGTCCCTGGCCGGCTACGCGCTGAAACCCCTGCCCTGGGGACCGCTGCGCCTCGACATCATCCTGGCCGCCCTGGTCCCCGTGGTCGCCGGCCTGGTCTGGATCCGGATGCGACGGCGGCGGCGGAAGCTGGCGAAGTAGCGCGGCGATTCACGAGGGCCGTTGCCCCTCGCGCTCCCCACCAGAGGGCATGCCCTCTGGACACAATTTCAGGAACAGGTTGGAGGAGGGGCATGCGGAACCGTGCGTCCGGCGCACGCGCCGGCCCTTCCTCCAACCTGTTCCTCAAGGCATGGGTTCAAAGGGCCAAAGCCCTTTGTGGGGGGTGCCGGGGGGCAAAGCCCCCTGGCGAACAACCAGCGCAACAGCGCCCAGCCTACTTCCCCGCCACCACCACCATGGCTGGCTTCAGCAGCCGGCCGTGCAGGGTCCAGGCCGGGGTCCAGGCCTGGATGACGGTGCCGGGTTCGGTGCCTTCGGGGGCCGGTTGTTCGGCCATCGCCTGGTGCAGTTCCGGGTCGAATGGTTGGCCCTGGGCGTCCAGCCTGGCGATGCCGTGGCGTTCCAGCATGGTGACGAAGGCGCGTTCCACGCCTTCGAAGCCGCCGCGAAGCTTGCCGAGGATTTCCGGTTCGTCCTCGGCGGAGGCTGGCAGGCTATCCAGGCCGCGGCGCAGGTTTTCGGCGGTTTCCACCACGTCGCGCGCGAATTTCTGCACGGCGTAGAGGCGGGAATCCTCGATCTCGCGCTTGGTGCGGGTGCGCAGGTTCTGCATCTCCGCTTCCGCGCGCAGCCATTTCTCGCGCATCTGGCCGAGTTCGGCTTCCAGCGTCGCGATGCGTTCGGCATCGGTCGGCGGGGTCGCGGTTTCGCTGCCGTGCTGCGTGCCGTGCTGGGCGTTACCGGGCTGGGCGTTGGCCTGTGCCCCGTTCTGGGCTTCGGCCGCGGCGGTTTCGGCCGGGGTCGGCGTGTCCTGGGTATCGCTCATGGATTGGGTGTTCTGACTCGCGGAGTGGGGTCGGCGTGCTGACCTTCACCTAAGCGCCCCGATGGGGCGCGGCAAGGACTTGAAGCCCCAACCGGGGTGTGCGGGCCGCGCCGTCCGGGGCCGTTCAGGCCGCCCGCAGCCCCGCAACGGTCACCTGGAGCGAGGTGCGCAGGGAATCGGCGCTGGAATCCAGCGTGCGGGCCGTCGATTCAAGCTGCTCCACCGCCTTGGCGGTGGCCCCGATGGCGGTTTCCGCATGGCCGACGGCGCCGGAGGCGCGTTCCGTGCTTTGCGCCACGCGCTGCGCGGTGCGGGCGATTTCCTGGGTTGCGCTGCCCTGTTCCTCGACCGCCGCCGCCATCGCGGAGGAGACATGCTCCAGTTCGGCCACCACCTCCACGATGCCGCGGATGGCCTCCACCGCCTCCCCGGTCGAGGTTTCGATACCGCCGGCCTGGCGGCCGATTTCCTCGGTCGCCTGGGCGGTCTGCGCGGCCAGCGCCTTCACCTCGCCCGCCACCACGGCGAAGCCCTTGCCGGCCTCGCCGGCGCGGGCGGCCTCGATCGTGGCGTTCAGGGCAAGGAGATTGGTCTGGCTGGCGATGGCGCCGATCAGGCGCACCACCTCCCGGATCCGTCCGGCGCCCTCGGACAGGCCGGTGACGATGCGGTCCGTGTTGCGGGCGCGCTCCGCCGCCGCGCGGGCCACGCCGGCGGCGCTGGCCACCTGGCGCGTCACTTCCTGCACCGAGGCGGCCAGTTCCTCCGCCGCCGAGGCCACGGTCTGCACGTCCATCGCCGCTTCCGTAGTGGCCGAGGCCGCGGCCTGCGCCGCTTCCGTGCCGCTGCGGGCGGCCTGGGTCAGGCCATCCGCCGCCGTGCCGAGGTCGCGCGCGGCCAAGGTGAGCTGGCTGCTGCAACCGCCGATCTCGCCTTCCACCTGCCCGGCCAGGGCGATCCGCCCGTCCCGTGCCTGGCGGGCAGCGGCGACCTTCTCGGCCTCCTTGCGCGCGCGTTCCGCCTCCTCCCGCTGCCGGGCGGCCTCGGTCTCGGCCTGGGCGGCGGTGGCGGCGGCGGCGGCGCGTTCCAGATGGGTCAGCACCATCAGCAGCGCGGCGGCTTCCGCCACCAGGATGCCGGCATGCAGCGCCACTCGGCCCAGCGTGCCCTCCCCGCCGAACACCGCCATCGGGGCCAGTTCGTTCAGCACGGTGTGGTGCAGGGCGACGGTGAGGGCGGCGAGGATGATCGCGCGGCGATCCACCAACCCGGTCAGCACGGCCAGGCCCGCGAAATAGGCCATGTGCAGGTCGGTCCGCAGCCAGGGCGCCACCACCCAGACCAGCACGGAGATCTGCACCATCAGCGCCACCGCGATCATCTGCCGCGCCACCGGCGCCGCGGCATCGCGCAGCCCGGCGCCGAGCGCGGCCAGCGCCGCCAGCGTGGCAAGCCCGGCGCCGCCCCAGATCTCGAGGTTTTCGCCGCCCGAGAGCCAGGCCACCGGCGCGGTGATGGCGGCCAGCCCGACAAGCAGCCACAGCAGGGCCCGTCCACTGCTGCGGCGAATGTGATCCAGGTTCATCAGCTTGATTTTCCAGGGCGATCGGGGGGGATGCCGGCGCCGGAGCAGGGCGCGCGGCCATAGGCCGGCAGCACCAGCCAGATGCCGGAGGTGGTGGTGGGTGCCGTCGTGATGGGCGCGACCAGCGCAAGGGTAAGCGGGCCAAGCCGCCGGATTGAGATCGGGTCCCAGCCCGGTTCGGCCAGCACGCGCAGCAGCGCGGCGCCTTCCGGCACGCCAGGCCCGAAGACCAGCGCCAGGGGCTGGCCGGCCCGCGGCTGGGCCTGGGCCACGCCGAGACCGGCTGTCGCCAGCGCCAGCAGCAGCACCGGCAGCAGGGGAGCCTTGGCCTTGTCGGAAGGTTTGCAGCGCGTCATGAAACATCTTCGCAGCGCCGCGCAAAAATTGTCTTAACCAGCCACGCCAAGGCAGCGCTATCGGCCAACCGCCTGATATCCGCGCGGCCGGTTCCGGCCTACACAGGCGAAATGCTACGCAGCGTCTTCACCGTCGGCGGCTGGACCATGGCGAGCCGCATCCTCGGCTTTGTCCGGGATATGCTGATCGCCGCCCGCCTCGGCGCCGGGCCTGTGGCGGATGCCTTCTTCATCGCGTTGAAGCTGCCCAACCTGTTCCGCCGCCTGTTCGGCGAGGGCGCCTTCAACGCCGCCTTCGTGCCCGCCTTCGCCGGCAGCTTCGCGCTGGACGGCCCGGCGAAGGCGCGCGCCCTGGCCAATTCGCTGGCCGGGCTGATGTCCATCTGGCTGGCCTTCCTGGTGATTCTCGGCATCGTGTTCATGCCGCAATTGCTGTTCGTGCTGGCGCCGGGGTTTTCAGGGGAAAGGCTGGCGCTCGCCATCGAGCTGACGCGGATCACCTTTCCCTATCTGCTGTTTATCTGCCTGGCCGCGCTGGTCTCCGGCGTGCTGAACGGCATGAACCAGTTTGCCGCCGCGGCCGCCGCGCCGGTGCTGTTCAACGTGATCGCCATGGCCGCCCTGCTGGGGCTGACGCCCTATGTCGCGACACCGGGGCATGCGCTGGCCTGGGGTGTCATGGTCTCCGGCATCGCGCAGCTGGCGCTGCTGCTGGTGGCGGTGCGGGCGGCGGGGATGGTGATCAACCCGCTGTCGCGGCCGCGCATGACGCCGGATGTGCGGGCGGTGCTGAAGCGGATGGTGCCGGGGCTGTTCGGCGCGGGGGTCACGCAGCTCAACCTCGCGATCGATGTGGTGCTGGCCTCCCTGCTGCCGGCGGGCGCGGTCAGCTACCTGTATTACGCGGACCGGGTGGCGCAATTGCCGCTTGGCGTCATCGGCGCCGCGATCGGCACCGCGCTGCTGCCGCTGCTGGCGCGACAGCTTCGCACCGGGCGGCGGCTGGCGGCGCATCGCAGCCAGAACCGGGCGCTGGAACTGTCGCTGGCCCTCGCCTTGCCGGCGGCGGTCGCCATCGCGGTCACCGCCTGGCCGATCATCGCCACGCTGTTCGAGCGCGGGTTGTTCGACAGCCGCGCGACGGATGCCACGGCGGCAGCCCTGGTGGCCGGCGCCTTCGGCCTGCCGGCCTTCGTGCTGGTGAAGGCGCTGACCCCGGGCTTTTTCGCGCGCGGCGATACGGCGACGCCCGTGAAGGTGGGCCTGGGCATCGTCGCGCTGAACCTGGCGCTGAACCTGGCGCTGATTCCCTTCCTGGCGCATGTCGGAATCGCGCTGGCGACCTCCATCGCGGCCTGGGTGAATGTGGCGGTGCTGGGTGTGCTGCTGATCCGCCGCCGCCAGCTTGTGCTGGATCGCCGCCTGCGCCGGTGCGTGCCGCGGCTGCTGGCCGCCGCGCTGGTGATGGGCGGCGTGTTGCTGGCGCTGAACCTGGCACTGTTTCCGCTGACCGGCACGCTGGCGCGCTTTCTGGCGCTGGCCGGGCTGATCGCGGTGGGGCTGGTGAGCTATTTCGGCGCCGCGCAGGTCCTGCGCGGGCTGGACCTGCGCGAGGCTGCCCGGATGATGCGGCGCCGCTCCGGCTGATACCGGTTACTGCAGCGCGAGGCGCAGCCCGAGGCCGAAGAAATCCGAACCGCTGCCCTGCGGGGCGATGACACCGAAGATGCCGGAGCGGTGGTGCAGGCGCGGCACCAGGGTCAGCTGCGGCAGGGCGGCGTGGCTGAACTCCGCCTCGAAGGCCAGGTAGTTCATGAATTTGCGCGGCTGCTCGTTGTTCACCAGACCCTCATAGGTCGGGCGGGACAGGGCGTAGGACAGCCCTTCCGCCACCGCCACATTCATCCGCCATGGCCCGACGAGGGTGATCTCCCGGGACCGCAGGGCCAGGGCCAGCGTCGCCTCGCCATGCCGCTGCAGGCCGGTATGCCAGCCGAACTGGCCTTCCAGCTCGATCGAGGCCCCATCCAGCAGCCGGCCGACCACCGGCAGGTCCAGCCGCAGTTCCGGCACCAGCACCCGGCTGAGGGCGAGGGAGGTGAAGTGGCTGTTCTCCGTCTCGAAGCCGCCGCCGATGAAGCCGCGCGGCTTCATCCACTGGCCGTGATAGACGGTGGCGAACCAGCTTCGGTCGCGCGCGGGGGGCTCCGCCGCGGCCGGCAACGCCAGCCCGCAGGCACCCAGCGCCGCCGCTCCGATCATCGCCAGACGCCGCATGCAGATCTCCATGAGAGGTTTCCATGCACAAAGCGCGGCGCGGCGGTTCGTTGCCATTCAATCGTCAGGCCCGCGATCCTCAGGCGGCCGGTCTTCAAGGATCCAGCCGAACTTCCACCCCGCGCAGCCCGGCCGCCAGCACCTGGCGCAGATCCGGCAGGGACAGCGCGACGCAGCCCTCGGTCGGCGCGTAATCGGGCCGGGCCAGATGCAGGAAGATGGCACTGCCGCGGCCGCGCTCCACCGGGGCGTCGTTCCAGCCGAGAATGCCGATCAGGTCGTACACCGCATCGCTGCGCCACAGCGCCTCATGCCGCCCGCCGAAGGGCAGCTGGACGGGGCGGTTATAGGCACGGTCGGCGGGATCGTCGCACCAGCCATCCTGCGGCGCCAGCGGTTCCACAGGCACGGCGCAGGCGGGCGGCGGGCCGCGATCGGCGCGGTACAGCAGGCGGCGCAGCGCCAGGCGCGCGGCCGGCGTGGCGCCATCGCCTTCCTGCTTGCGTGCCGCCGGCACCACGCCGCCCTTGCCGAGCGCGCAGCGCAGCGTCCGGCCCTGGAAGCGGAACTGGCCATCCGCCGTCGCCAAGGCCCAGCCCGTGTCATCCATACATCGTCTCCTCCGCAGCCGGCGCAGGATGCCCTATGCGGCCGGGGCCCGCGACCTGTCGCGGCGGCTGGCCAGCGCGGTTCCGGGCTGGGCGGCCGGTGTCGCGGTGAATTCCTCGATGGCGGCGAAGACGGCGGTGGAAAGCATGCCGATCGGCCCGCCAAACGCCGCGGCCCCCAGCACGCGCAGCGCCGGGCTGATGGTCTCGCCTGTCGCCGCCCGGTAGATGCTGCCCACCACCGGCAGATGATGCAGCGGGTTCAACGCGCGCAGCACCTCATCGAAGCTGAGCGTTCCGGGGGTTGGCACATGCTCATCCGGCCCGAGGCGTGGCAGGATCTCGGCTGGTGCGCGTGGCGCGACGGGTTCCATGGCATCCGGCTCCTGGCAATCCGCGCCAGCGGAGCAACCGGCATGCCAGCAGGCCGGTCAGGTCAGCAGGTGGCCCATGCGGCGGGCCTTGGTCTCCAGGTAGCCGTCATTCACGCCATTGCCCTCGAACTGATGGGCTTCGCGGCCCTCCACCTCGATGCCGCAGGCGGCAAGGCCGGCGAGCTTGTCCGGGTTGTTGGTCAGCAGCCGCACCCGCTTCACGCCGATGGCGCGCAGCATTTCGGCTGCCACCCAGAAATTACGCTCATCGGCGCCATAGCCCAGCGCCCGGTTGGCATCGAGCGTGTCGAGCCCCTGGTCCTGCAGCGTGTAGGCGCGCAACTTGTTGACCAGCCCGATGCCGCGGCCTTCCTGCGCCAGGTACACCAGCACGCCGCCCGCCGGGTCCGCCGCCATGCGGCGGATGGCACCGCGCAGCTGCGGGCCGCAATCGCAGCGCAGGCTGCCCAGCAGATCCCCCGTGAAACATTCCGAGTGCACCCGCACCAGCGGGGCACCAGGGACGGCACCCTCGGGACCCGGGGCCGTGCTGTCCACCAGGATCGCCAGATGCTCAATGCCGCCATCCGCGGCGCGGAAGGCGATGATCCGGGCCTCCGGCGCATCCTCCAGCGGCACCCGCGCTTCCGCCACGCGGGTCAGGCTGGCCGGGGCCTCGATGGGGTAGGCGCTGACATCGGCTGCCTGCACCGAGAGCAAATCCAGCCGCGCGGCGGCCGATTCGGCGGCCGGGGCCACCACCAGCGCGGGCAGCAGGCGGGCCAGCTTGGCGAGCGCGATGGCCGGCAGCGCCTGCGGCGGCGTTGTGGTGCGTTCGGGCTGTTCCGGCAGCAGGCGCTCCGCCGTCGGGTCGGCCAGGGACCGCAGCGCCGCCGGGTCCAGCAGGCCGGGCGGCAGGCGCAGCGCCACCACACCCATCTCCGAAGCCGTGCCGATCGCCGCCGCGCCGAGCGCCTGCGGCACCGGGCGGTTCAGCACCGCCGCGGCGCGCACCGGCGCCAGCAGGAGCACGGCCGGGCCGCGCGCGGCGGCCGCCAGTTCGGCAAGGCCGCGAGCCGAGACGGTCTCCGCCGCCGCGACCACCAGCGTGCCTTCCGGCCCGCTGAGCAGGATCGGGGTGCCACGCCGCAATTCGCTGGCGGCCCGGTGAACGGCGCGCAGGGCGACGACCCTGGCATCGGGCGAAGCGGCATCATTCGCGCCTTGGGGGCGCTGGGAAAGGATCGGGGCCATGCTGCTCATGTGATTTTTTTGGCGTTCCATATGCCGCCCATTGGCGATTTCGAATGTGGCGCGCCAAAGGCGTTTGAAAGGGGGGACTGCCACAAGAAAAACGATTCGCGGCGGGAGAACAGGGCCAGGCCAGCGTAAATGCCGGGTCTGAGATTGCGGCACTTGCTGATCACGCCTACGCCAGTGCAAATTCGCTTGCCGGCACCGGTCTGTTCCGCCATCTAAATCGGGTGGCGACGGCACGGAGACGTGAAACCGATCCGCCCCAGACCCGTTGTCACGGGGCCTCACAGATACGGGAGCTACCATGTCCGGTCCACGTCCTATCCTCGTCGTGGACGACGACGATGCCCTGCGGCAGACGCTCGTGGAACAACTCGCCCATGATGGTGAGTTCTCCGCGACGGAGGCCGGTACCGCGGCGGAAGCCCTGGCCCGCCTTTCGGCCGAAGATGCGCGCTTCGACGCGGTGGTGCTGGATATCGGCCTGCCGGATGGCGATGGGCGCGACCTCTGCGCGCGGCTTCGCAAGCAGGGGCTGCGCATGCCGATCCTGATGCTGACCGGCGCGGATGGCGAGCAGGATATTGTCCGCGGCCTCGATTCCGGCGCCAACGACTACATCGCGAAGCCGTTCCGCGTCTCCGAACTGATGGCACGGCTGCGCGCGCAACTGCGCGTGTTCGACAATTCCGAGGATGCGGTCTTCAGCGTCGGCCCCTACACCTTCCGCCCCTCCGCCAAGATGCTGCTGGATGCGGCGCGCAACCGGAAGATCCGGCTGACGGAGAAGGAAGCGGCCATCCTGAAATACCTGTACCGCGCCAATGGCCGGCCGGTCGGGCGACAGATCCTGCTGAACGAGGTGTGGGGCTACAACAGCGCCGTCACCACGCACACGCTGGAGACCCACATCTACCGCCTGCGCCAGAAGATCGAGCCGGACCCGAGCAATGCCCGTCTCCTGGTGACCGAGGGCGGTGGCTACCGCCTGGACCCCACCGCAGGCCGCGCCCAGGCGGCCTGAGCGAAACGGCGCCGGCCAGGGCCGGCGCCTGCACCTGCCTGCTATTCCAGGCGCGCGGCCTCGTCGAAGCTCAGGCGCGGGCTGCGCGGGAACAGGCCGGCCGGGTCGCCGTAGCCGAGATTGACCAGGAAGTTGGACTTCCAGGTCGTGCCGGCAAAGAACAGCTCATCCAGCCTGGCATTGTCGAAGCCGCTCATCGGGCCGGCATCGAGGCCCACCGCGCGCGCGGCCATGATCAGATAGGCGCCCTGCAGCGTGCCGTTGCGGAAGGCGGTCGTCTCGGCGAGTGCCGGGTTGCCGGCGAACCAGGACCGCGCATCGGCATGGGGGAACAGGAAGGGCAGCTTGTCGTAGAAGGCCGTGTCGTGGGCGACGATGGCGATGACCGGCGCCGTCATGGTCTTCTCGACATTGCCGGGGGACAGCGCCTCCTTCAACCGGGCCTTCGCCTCCTCCGTCCGGATGAAGACAAAGCGGGCCGGGGACGCATTGGCCGAGGTGGGCGCGAATTTGAGGAGGTTGTACATCTCCTCCAGCTTGCTGTCCGGCACCGGCCGGTCCTGCCATACGTTCTGGGTCCGGGCTTCCCGGAACAGCGTGTCGAGGGCCTGGTCGTCGAGCGTGGCGCGGTCGGTCATGGAATCTCCGTCAGGCTGTTGCCGGGACGGAGATAGGGCGACGCCAGGCGGCGGGCCAATCCTCCGCCGCGATGGTCGTCATCGCCGCCCGGAATGAAGGCTGGACGGCGTGTGTGGTAGTCGCCGCGAGCGGCGTGTCTGGTAGTCGCGCGGGCGGCGGTGCGTCAGGCCTCGACCTGCTCCACGCGCAGCACTTCCGGCACGTAGTGGCGGAGCATCGTCTCGACCCCGTGCTTCAGCGTGGCGCGGGAGGAGGGGCAGCCGGCGCAGGCGCCCTGCATGTGCAGCCGCACCACACCGTCGCGGAAGCCGCGGAAGACGATGTCGCCGCCATCGCCGGCCACCGCCGGGCGCACACGCGTGTCCAGCAATTCCTTGATCTGGGCGACGATTTCGCCGTGCTCGGCGTCGAAATCCTCCTCCTCGGCGGCGGCGTCCTCGCCTTCCATCACCGGCAGGCCGGCCAGGTAGTGCTCCATCACCGCACCGAGCACGCGCGGGCGCAGCATCTGCCACTCGGCCTCCTCGGTCTTGGTGACGGTGACGAAATCCTGGCCGAGGAAGACGCGCGCTACATCGCCCACGGCGAAGATGCGTGCGGCAAGCGGGCTGCGGCCGGTGGCGTCCTCGGCCGCGGTGAAGTCGGCGGTGCCACGGCTGCCCGTGACATCCCGCCCGGGGAGGAATTTCAGCGTGGCGGGGTTCGGCGTGGCTTCAGTTTCGATGAACATTTCTGTCGCTTTCGCGGTGCTGGCGATACCAGACCTATGTGGTCCGTTTTACCGCGGGCTGCAACCAGCAGCGCCAAGGAACTGATCCAACCAGCCGCGTACCCCATAAGGCGGCACGCCTCTTCGGCGGGCCGAGGCCGCGGAGCGGCCGCCCGGCGCTTGAGGGCACCGAAAACGCGGCCCGCCCCCTTGGCGGGCCGAGGCGCCGACGGCGCCCGCCGCCTATGCGGCGAGCCAAGGCCGCGGCGCGGCCGCCCGGCGCTTGAGGGCATCGAAAACGCGGCCCGCCCCTTCGGCGGGCCGAGGCGCCGAACGGCGCCCGCCGCCTATGCGGCGAGCCAAGGCCGCGGAGCGGCCGCCCGGCGCTTGAGGGCACGAATCACGTCACGCGGTCCAGTTCGGGATCGCTCATGCCGCCGGGCACGATGGTCATCGGCACCAGCAGCTTGGTGGCGTAGCGGCCGGTCAGGGCCTGGATCAGCGGGCCGGGCCCGCCCTCGGTCGCGCTGGCCAAGACCAGGATGGAAATGCGCGGGTCCTCGGCCAGCAGCGCCAGCAACTCGTCCCGCGGATCGCCCTCGCGGATCAGCAGGATCGGCAGGCCGCCCGTCAGTTCATTCACCTCGGCCGCCAGGCCGGACAGCAGGCGCTCCGCCTCCTCCCGCCGTTCCTCGGCCAGCATGGCGCCAACCCCCGCCCATTCCACCTGGCCGGCCGGCTCGATCACCCGCAGCAGGGCCATGCGGCCGCCGGATTTGCGCACGCGCAGTGCCGCGTAGCGCAGCGCCACGCTGCGTTCCGGGCTGTCATCCACCACCACCAGGAAGACCCGGTCGCGCCGCGCCTGCGCGGCTTCCGCCGTCTCACCCATTCGCTCGATCCCCCAAATCCCCGGCGGAGGCGCGGTGGGTCAGCCGCGCCGGAACACGACGCTGCCGATCCAGCCGGCGAGGCCCGCCAGGATAATGCAGGCAATGCCATACAGCACCGGCTGTTCCCGCGCGATGTCGGCAATCCAGGCGGCGGTGCCGGTGCGGACCACATCCAGCCGCAATTCCTGGCGTGCCACCACGCGACGGTCGCGCACCAGCATCACCTGCACCTGGTAGATGCCATGCGCCACGGTTGCCGGCAGCGGCAGGCGGGCATGGAACAGGCGGCCGCCGGAGACCTGGATCGGCCGGTCCCGGTCCACCCACAGCCCGGCATCCTGCTGCAGATCGGCCAGCGCCAGCCGGAAGGTCGGCCCCTGCGCGCCGAGCTGCACCAGCGGCAGCTGGTCCAGCCCCAGGCGCAGCTCGGCGCGCTCCACCCGGTCCAGCATGGCCGGCACCGGGCGGGTGGAGGCCAGCGCCCAGTAGCTCGGCACCCGGTTGAAACGGGCGGCCGCGCCATTCACCCAGAAGCCCATGACGCTGACCTTCTGGCGCACGATGGCGGAGGTTTCCGGCCCGATGACCAGCACCACCACCTCATCGCCTTCCGGCCCGATCAGCCGTTCCGTGGCGCCGAAGACCAGGATCTCGGAACCGGAGAAGGCGGTGGTGACCTCGACCCGGTTGACCGAAAGCTCGGCGGCCAGGGAGGGTGGGGCCAGCGCCGCCTCCTGCGCCACGGCGTCTGGCGTCGCAGCCATGGGGGCCAGTGCCAGCAGCAGGGCGGCCAGCAGGCGCTTCATGGCACCGGGCCTATCACGAACAGCGCCTCCGGCACCCGCAGCAGGTCCCACAGCAGGGACAGCGCCACGGCCAGCACCAGCGCGCCGAGCAGGGCGCGCATTTCCTCGCCACGCAGCTTGGTGCCCATGGCGGCGCCGAACTGCGCGCCGGAAACACCGCCCGCCAGCAGCAGCAGCGTCAGCACGATATCGACGCTGCCGACCTGGATGGCCTGGAGGAAGGTGACGTTGGCGGTGACGAAGACCACCTGGAACAGCGAGGTGCCGATCACCACCGCGGTCGGCATGCCGAGCAGGTAGATCATCGCCGGCACCAGCATGAAGCCACCGCCAACGCCCATGATGGCGGACAGCACGCCGATGGCGAAGCCGATGCCGAGCGGCGGGATGACGGAGATGTAGAGCCGCGACTTGCGGAACCGCATCTTGAAGGGCAGCCCGTGCATCCAGAGGTGCTCATGCAGCCGCGCCGGGCGGGCCCGCTTGCGCCGCAGGATGGCGGCCAGGCTCTCGCGCACCATCAGCGCGCCGACGCTGCCCAGCACCACCACGTAGAAAATGGCCACCGCCAGATCGACCTGCCCGGCGCGGCGAAGCCAGGCGAACAGTTGCACGCCGACCAATGAGCCGAAGAAGCCGCCGATGATGAGCACCGCGCCCATTCGAAAATCGACATTGCCGCGACGCCATTGCGCGATCAGGCCGGAGACGGAGGCGCCGAGCGTCTGGTTGGCGCCGGAGCCGACGGCGACGGTCGAGGGAATGCCGATGAGGATCAGCAGCGGCGTCAACAGGAACCCGCCGCCGACGCCGAACAGGCCCGAGAGCCAGCCCACGCCAAAGCCGATGCCCAGCAACAGCAGGGCATCGACCGACATTTCGGCAATCGGGAGATAGACCTGCATTCCGCTGGGGAGTCTCGACTGGCGGCGTGGCAACAAGAGGGCGGATATCAACCTCCGCGTCCATGCCCGCAACCCGGAAGGGAGGAATGAATCCAATCGTTGCGGTCAGATCGGCGTGCGCGGCCCGGTGCGTGACACCCGCATGACGCCGCGCGAAGCCGCATGACCGCACGCACCCGATCGGCTATGCGCGCGGCATGCATAGGGGGACAGGGCGATGATCCGCCGCCGTCAGCTTCTGGCCAGCCTGCCGCTCGCCGCCCCTGCCCTGCGCGCGGCCGCGGCGCAGGCGTCCGCGCGCGTCGCGCTGCTGCACCTGAATGATTTCCATAGCCGGCATGAGGGCACGCAAGCCTCCGGCGCCGCCTGCCGCACGGGGGCGCCCTGCGGCGGCGGCGCGGCGCGGCTGGTGGCCAGTTTCCACGCGGCGCGCCACGCGGCGGTGGCGGAAGGGCGCGGCGTGCTGGCGCTGGATGCGGGGGACCAGTTCCTCGGCAGCCTGTTCTACACGCGGCACAAGGGGCTGGCCGAGGCGGCGGTGCAGCGGCAATGGGGCGTGCAGGCGATGGCGCCCGGCAACCATGATTTCAATGGCGGGCCGGAGGCGCTGGCCAGCTTCGCCCGCGCCCTCGGTGCGCCGCTGCTCGCCGCCAACATGGATGTGGCGCGGGAGCCGGCGCTGGCGGGGCTGGTGGCGCCGTTCGCCGTCTTCACGGTGGGTGGCGCGCGAATCGGCGTGATCGGGCTGACGCTGGAGACCACGCCGCAGATCTCCTCCCCCGGTCCCAACCTCCGCTTCACCGCGGCGGAGGAAGCCGCCGCGCGGGCCATCGCCGCCATCCGCGCCGGCGGCCCGGCCACCATCCTGGTGCTGTCGCATCGCGGGGTGGGGGCGGATCGCGCCCTGGCGGCGGCGGTGCCGGGCATCGACGTGATCATCGGCGGCCATTCCCACACGCTGGTCAGCCCGCCGCTGCTGATGGAGGGCGCGGATCGCCCGGTGCGGATCGTGCAGGCCGGGGCGCTCGGCCGCTGGCGCGGGCGGCTTGATCTCGACCTCGCCAGCGATGGCCGCGTCGCGGCGCATGGCGGCGGGGCGGAGGAGATCACGGAGGCGATGCCGCAGGACCCGGCCACGGCGGCCCTGGTGGCGCGATTCGCCGAACCGCTGGCCGCGATGCGCGCCGAATTCGTCGCACAATCGGCCGGTGGGCTGCAGAACACCACCTGCCGCATGGGCGAATGCGCCGTGGGCAACCTGCTGGCCGATGCGCTGCTGCGCGCCGTGCCGCGGGCCGACCTGGCGCTGACCAATGCCGGCAGCATCCGCACCGGGCTGCCCGACGGCGCCATCACACTGGGCGATGTGCTGAGCACGCTGCCCTTCTCCAACACCCTGGCCACCGTGCGGCTGCGCGGGCGGGATCTGCTGGCGGCGCTGGAGAATGGTGTCTCCACCCCCGGCAGCGGGCGGTTTCCGCAGGTGGCGGGGCTGGCCTTCAGCTGGAACCCGCTGGCGCCCGCCGGGCAGCGCATCGGCGAGGCCCGCATCACCACCACCCGCCGCCCCGGCCCGATCGATCCGGAGGCGGATTACCTGCTGGCGACCAATGATTTCGTCCGCCGTGGCGGCGATGGCTACACCATGCTGCGCGACCGGGCGCTGGAGGTCTATGACGAGGGCCAGCCGCTGGAGGATGCCTTCGCCGCGCATCTGGCCGCGCTCGGCCAGGTGGCGCCGCGGCTCGATGGCCGCATCGCGCTGCGCTAGACCAGGAAATACGCGGCGCCGCCAGTGCCCAGCGCCGCCAGCGTGGCGCCTGCCAGGGGCCAGGCGAAAGCGCGCGGCCCGGCGAGGGAGGCCAGTAGCAGCCGGCCCATCGCATTCGCCGCCAGCGCCGCCAGCACCGCCTGGCCGATGGCGGCGCGCGGAATCGAGTCGCCCAGCCGCAGGGCGCTCAGCACCGCGACATCGACATCGAACACCGCCGACAGCGCGGAACTGCCCAGCAGGCTGCCCGCGCCGAACTGGCCGACCAGCGCGGCGCTGGCGGTGGAGACCACGGCGAAGCCGGCGGCGAAGACCAGCAGCGGCACCAGGTCAAAGGGATTGCGGGCCAGGCCGGCCGCATCCGCCGCGCCGCCGCCGCGCCAGATCAGCAGCCCGCCACAAATGGCGAAGGTCAGCGCCGCGGTAAGCGCCGCCGGCGCCATCGCCGGCAGCACGGCCGGATTGAGGATCAGCACCAGCCCCACCACCCGCAGGACGGAGACCATGCCCGCCAGCGCCGCCGCCCCGGCCATCGGTCCGCCGGACGCACCCGCCGCCGCGCTGCGGGCGAAGGCCACGGTGACGGCGGTGGAGGACACCACCGCCCCAAGCAGCCCGCCCGCCAGCACGCCGCGCCGCGGCCCCAGGATGCGGGCGGCGATGTAGGCGATGTAGGAGATGGTCGCCGTCAGGACGGTGAAGAACCAGATCTCGCGCGGGTTCAGGCCGCCCCAGGGGTCGATGGTGCGGTCCGGCAGCAGCGGCAGGATGATCATGGTCATCACCGCCAGCATCAGCGCCGATCGCAGTTCCACCCAGGATAGCCGCTTCACCGCCCGGTGCAGCACCTCCCGGCTCGCCAGCACCGCGGCCAGCGCGGCGCCGCCGGCCGCCGCCGCGCGCTGGTCGCCGGCCACCGCCAGCGCGCCGAGGGCGAAGGTGCACAGGCCGACAATGGCGCTGGTGGCGCTGAGGTTGTTCTCCGCCACCGCCTCCCGCGCCTGGAACCAGCCGAACACCAGGGCGAAGCCGAGGAAGCCCGCCGCCAGGACCAGCCCCGAGCCGAGGCTGGCCGCCAGCGCGGCGCAGATGGCGCCCAGCAGGGCCGAGATGGCATAGGTGCGGATGCCCGCGGTGCGGCGGCCATCCGCCTCCTCCCGCTCCCGCCAGCCGCGCTCCAGCCCGACCAGCAGGCCGATGGCCAGCGCGACGCCGAAGCGGAGGATCAGGTCATCCATGCGTCCTCATGCCGCAGCGCGCGGCGGGACGCTACTCCGGCCGCGCCGGCTGATGCGCCAGATGGTGCGCCAGCGCGGCTATGGCGTCGTCCGACACGCCATACATCACGGCATTCATGTTGGTGTCCGTGCCACGGCGCTGGCTGTCGCGGTACTGCGCCAGGGTGTGGCGCAGGAAATCCTCCCGCTGCCCGGCGATGCGGGGGATCTGGTTGCGGCCGCTATAGTCCGGCAGGTGGCAGACGCCGCAATTCAGGGCGGTGGAAAGTGCCCGGCCGCGTTCCGCCAGCGCCGCATCGCGCGGTGCCAGGTCGGGCGGCGCCACGGCGCGCAGGCTGGCGTAATGCGCCGCCAGATCCTCCACCGCCTGGTCCTCCAGCCCCTGCGACAGTTCGTTCATCGGCGCCGCCTGGCGCAGGCCTTCGCGGAACAGGATCATCTGCAGGGTGATGAACTCCGCCGGCTGCCCGGCCAGCGAGGGGATATTCGCCAACTCGCTGACCCCGGCCGCACCGTGGCAACTCGCGCAGTTCCGTTCGGCGGCGATGGCGGCCCCCCGCGCCGCATCCTGCGCGACAGCGGGGCTGAGGGCGGGGGGGGTGAAGGTAGCGGCGGCCAGGACGACCGCCGGCAGGGCGATTCGAAGAAGAATCACTGGCGGTAGGTGATCCGGTAGATCGCGCCATACTGTTCTTCCGCCACCAGCAGCGACCCGTCGCCCAGCACATGCACATCGACCGGGCGGCCGAGGAAGCGCTGGTTCGCATCATCGCGCAGGCCCTGCAGGAAGGGCTCCACCGCGGTGACGCGGCCTTCGCCGTCCAGCTTCGCCACCACCACGTCGAAGCCGCTCAGCTGCTCGCGATTCCAGGACCCGCGGCGGGCGATGAAGATCTGGTTGCGATAGGCCTCGGGGAACATGGTGCCGGTGTAGAAGCGCATGCCGAGTGCGGCGGTATGCGGGCCGAGCATCGCGGCAGGCTGTTCGAATTCGCTGCAGTTACGCTGTGCCGGCGCGCCCGGATCGGCCCAGTCGCCGACGCAGTAGGGGAAGCCGTGATCCTCCCCGCTGCGGCGGATGCGGTGCAGCGTATCGTTCGGCAGGTCGTTGCCGGCCCAGTCGCGGCCGTTGTTGGTGGCCCACAGCTCCCGCGTCTGCGGGTGCAGCGCCATGCCGACGCTGTTGCGGATGCCGCGCGCCTCGATCCGCCGGTCGCTGCCATCGGGGCGGAAGGAGACCAGCAGGGCGAACCTGTCGCGGTCGAAGTCGCAGATGTTACAGGGCACGCCGACATTCATGTACAGGCGCCCATCCGGCCCGGTGGTGACGAATTTCCAGCCGTGATGCTCCTCGGTCGGCAGGTCGAAGGCGGCGGTCAGGTCGGTGCCGCTGCCGGGATTGTCCAGATTCTGCTCGATATTGTCGAAGCGCAGCACCCGGTTGATGGCGACGACGTACAGATTGCCATCCAGCACCGCGAGGCCGTTGGGCTGGGTCAGCCCCTGCAGCAGCGTGCGGGTGCGGGTGGTGCCGTCCGCGTTGCGGGTGATGGCATAGACCCGGCCGATGGTACGGCTGCCGGCGAAGATGGTGCCATTCGGCCCCTCCGCCATCATGCGCGCGCCGGGAATGCCATGGGCGTAGATCTCGGCGGTGAAGCCCTGCGGCAGGCGGATGGAGGACAGCGGCAGCTGGTCCCGCGGCGTCACGGTCAGGCGTGGGGCGTGCGGCGCCAGGTTGGGCGCCATGCCGCTGCCTTCGCGGCCGCTGGCCCAGGCGGGGGCAGGGGCGGCGGCAGGAGCCTGCTGGGCCTGGACAGCCGGCGCCAGCAGAAGCGCCGCAAGCATCCCGGCCGCGGCGAAACGGGTTCGGACCATGTCGGTATCCCCTCCATGCGGATCTTGGCGACCCGCTTCGGTGTGCAGGATGCAACCAGCGCGCGCGGCAGTTCAAGACGCAGTGCAACCGGTTGCGATGACGGACGGTTGACGTCTTCGCCAGCACGGCCGAAACGGCCCTGATGACCCCCATTGGCGACCCGCGCCGCACCGCCCCCGCCGCTGCCCGCAACCGGGACCCGATCCTGGCCGCGCTGCGCCCGCTGCTGCCGCAGGCGGGCCTGGTGCTGGAGATTGCCAGCGGCAGCGGCGAGCATGTGCTGCATCTGGCGCAGGCGCTGCCGGGCCTGGTGTTCCAGCCGAGCGACCCGGAAGCCGATGCCCGCGCCAGCATCGATGCCTGGTGTGCCGGCCAGCCCAACATCCGCCCCGCGCTGGCGCTGGATGCCGCCGCGGCCAACTGGCCGCTGGACCGGGCGGATGCGGTGGTCTGCATCAACATGATCCACATCGCGCCCTGGGCCGCCACGCCCGGCCTGCTGCACGGCGCGGCCCGCATCCTGCCCGCAGGCGCGCCGCTGGTGCTGTACGGCCCCTATCTCCAGGCCGGGGTGGAGACAGCGCCCAGCAACCTCGATTTCGACGCCAGCCTGCGCGCCCGCGACCCGGCCTGGGGCCTGCGGCGGCTGGAGGATGTGGCGGAGGTCGCGGCGACGGCGGGCTTCGGTGCGCCATGCGTCACGCCGATGCCGGCGAACAACCTGCTGGTGGCGTTCCGGCGGGGCTCGAATCTGTCAGGCGCAGATAGAAGCGTCTGACAGATTCTAGCCTATTGTTTTCAGGTCTTTCGGCGATTCGCCTAAGACGATCACACCCTATGGTTCAGCCCTCGCGACGCAGCAGGCGGCGGCGCGCCTCGCGCAGTTCATCCTGCCGCGAGGCCTCCGTCGCCGGCTGGCCGCGCTGATCCTCCAGCACGATCTCGATGCTGCGGGGCTTGGCGCAGCCGGCATCCGCGAAGGCCGAAAGCGGGGCGAGCCAGACGGCCATGAGGCCGGTGACGGCGGCGCGGCGGATGGTGCGCATGCGGCAGGTCCTTCAACCTTGGTGCCCGCTCATTCCGCCGGCGTGCCGGGGCACATGGGTGGCCCCCGCATGGCAACAAAGTGGCCGCCCATCACGCCGCCGTGATACTGGGCGTTTTCCCTGACCCCAGCGCAGCCACGCCTCAGCCGCGTTCCGTCACGCCCGTGGCAAAGCCATCGACCAGTTCGCGGATCCGCGCCGGGTCCGACTGCTCCATCACCCGCCGGGCAAAGCGCGCGCAATCGCCGATATCCAGCGCGCGAACCGCCTGCTTCACGCGGGGAATCGCGCTGGCATTCATCGACAGGCAGCGGATGCCGAGGCCCAGCAGCAGCGGCACCAGCCGTGGATTGCCGCCCATCTCGCCACAGACGGAAACCGGCATGCGCAGCCGCAGCGCGGCCTCGGTCGCGAATTGCATCAGCCGCAGCACCGCCGGGTGCAGCGGGTCGTACAGATGGCTGACCTCGGCATCGCCGCGATCCACCGCCAGCGTGTACATCGCCAGGTCATTGGTGCCGATGGCGAAGAAATCGGCCTCCAGCGCGATGGCATCGGCCGCCAGCGCGGCACCCGGCGTCTCGATCATCGCGCCCAGTTCGGGCAGTTTCTCCGGCAGCTTCTCGCCGCGCCGGCGCAGGCGGCGGGCGACGCGTTCATAGATCTCGCGCGCCTGCTTCACCTCGGCCGGGATGGTCACCATCGGCAGCAGCACGCGCACCACGCTGTCCGGCACCGCACCGGCCACCCGCAGGATGGCGGCGAACTGCGCCTCCAGCAGTTCCGGCCGCTTCAGCAACATGCGGATGCCGCGCAGGCCGAGGGCCGGGTTGGGGCTGGAATGCAGCGGCTCGATCCCCGCCGCCAGCGCCTGCATGTCCTTCTCCCCACCCCAATCCAGCACGCGGATGGTGACGGGGTCGCCGGCCATGGCCTCGACGATCGGGGCGTAGGTGGCCATCTGGGCCTCCTCGTCCGGCAGATCCTCGCGGTTCATGAACAGGAATTCGGTTCGCAGCAGGCCGATACCCTGCGCGCCGGCCTGGGCGATCAGCGGCAATTCGGCTGGAATCTCCATGTTGGCGAGCAGTTCCACCTGCTCGCCATCCGTGGTCACCGCCGGCAGGCGCCGCAGTTTCGCGAGCCGCGTGCGTTCGCGGGCATAGCCGGCGACCTGGTCCTTGGCGTCCGCCAGGGTGGCGGCGGTGGGGTGGAGCGCAATGGTGCCGGCGGCGCCGTCCAGCACCATCTGGTCGCCGCGCCGCGCCGCCTCCGTCAGCCCATGCGCGCCGAGCACCGCCGGAATTCCCAGCGCGCGGAGCATGATGGCGGTATGCCCATCGGCGCCGCCCTCCTCCGTCGCCACGCCGGCGATGCGAGCGGGGTCGAGCAGCGCGGCATCGGCGGGCGTCACTTCCTCCGCCACCAGAATGGCGCCCTCGGGCACGTCCTTGAAGCTGCGGAAGGGGTTCTGGGTCAGGTTGCGGGTCAGGCGGCGGGCAATCTCCCGCACCTCCCCGGCGCGGCGGCGCAGTCCGGCCTTGTCGTCATCCTTCGCGGAGAGGATGACATCAGCGATCGCATCCGCCTCATCCGCCACGGCGGTCTCGGCGGCGAGCAAATTATGCTCGATCCGCTTGCGGGCGCCACGGATCAGGCGGCTGTCGCCCAGCATCATGGCGTAGGCATCGAGCAGCGGCTCGAGTTCTTCCTGCGCTTCCTCCGGCAGCACGCCGAGGCGCATCTTCAGCTTGGCCACCTGCTTGCGGGAGGCGGTGACGGCTGCGGCCAGGCGCTGCTTTTCGCCATCCACCGCCGATTCGGCGATGGACCGGCGGGGGGCTTCGGCCGGCGGTTCCGTGGTGTCGAACACCGCGCCGATGGCGATGCCCTGCGACACCGGGATGCCCCGGATGACGGTTTCCTTGATGCGGCGCGGGGCGCGCTTCGGCGCTTCGGGCTTTTCCGCCTTCATCTGAGGCCCCGGCTGGTGTCCCGGCTGGCGTCCCGGATGCTAATCCTCATGGAAGCCGGCCTCCATCAGGCCGATGATCGCCTCCATCGCCTCCTTGGCGTCCCAGCCCTCGGCCTCCACCACCACTTCGCTGCCCTGGCCGGCGCCCAGCATCATCAGCCCCATGATGGAACACGCCGGCACGGATTGCCCGTGGCGCGAGACGTTGACGCAGGCGGAGAAGCGTTCGGCGACCGTCACCAGCTTGGCCGCCGCGCGGGCGTGCAGGCCGCGGCTGTTGATGATCTTCACCGTCTGCCGCATCGCCAGCCCGCCGGAGCTGTCGCAGCCACAAGGTCCAGGTTCCACCGCGCCAGCGTTGGGCTGGGCGCCCGCCTTGGATTCGCCGGCTTCGTCGGGCCATTCGTTCATGGATCGTCCCTTTTCGGGCCTGCATCGGGCGTGGCGTGACCGTTGGAGGACAGGGACCGCCCCCCTTCGGACATATCCGCCGCGCTGGCGATGTATTTCCGCCCGGCTGCGGTGGCATGGGCAACGGCTTCGGGCAAGGGCTCACTGCCCCTGATCTTGGCGAGCTTCACCAGCAGCGGCAGGTTCACCCCGGCGATGACCTCCACCGTACGATGGTCGCAGAGCTGGAAGGCGAGGTTCGAGGGGGTGCCGCCGAGGATGTCGGTCAGCACCACCACGCCATCGCCCTGGTCGACGCGGGCGATGCAGTGGCGGATATCCTCCCGCCGCGCTTCCAGCTTGTCCTCGGGATAGATGCAGACCGTCGCGACGGCGCCCTGTGGACCGACCACATGCTCCATGGCGAGGCGCAATTCCTCGGCGAGACGGCCGTGGGTGACAAGCACAAGACCGATCATGATGTGTGCGACAGGGCCTCCCGCCCCGCAACCAATGCCCCTCCCGGTGAAGTCGGAGGGGTGGCCAATTCGCGGTGGATCAAATCCACCCGCCAGCCAAGAGACGCGAGATGGGTTGCCAGACGCTCCGCCACAAGGACGGAGCGGTGCCGCCCGCCGGTGCAGCCGATGGCGACTGTCAAATACTTCTTCCCCTCTGCGGCGTAGCGGGGCAACAGCAGCTCCATCATCCCGGTCATGCGGTCCCAGAATGGGGTGAAGGCGGCATCGGACTCGACAAAGTCGGCGATCGGCGCATCGCGCCCGGTCATCGGCCGCAAGGCCGGGTCGTAATGCGGGTTGCGCAGGAAGCGCACATCCCAGACCAGATCCGCCTCGCGCGGCAGTCCTTTCGGAAAGCCGAATGAGACGATGCCGAGCGCCAGCCCCACCGCATTCTCCGGCTGAAAACGCCGCTCGATCATCCGGCGCAGCTCCGGCAGCGGCAATTCGGAGGTATCCACCACCCAATCTGCCGCATCCCGCAGCGGCGCCAGCAGCGCGGCTTCCCGCGCGATGCCCTCCGTCACCCGGCTGCCCAGCGCACCGCCGGGCGCCAGCGGGTGGCGCCGGCGGGTTTCGGAGAAACGGCGCAGCAGCACCGGCTCCTCCGCCGTCGCGAAGACCAGGTTGGCGGCGATGCCCGGATCGGCGCGCAGCCGCGCCATCTGGTCCAGCAGGATCGAGGCGTCGAAACCGCGGGAGCGGGTGTCCACGCCGATCGCCAGCGGCGCATCGCCATCCGCCACCAGCTCCGACAGGATTTGCAGCGGCGGGTTGTCCACCGTCTCGAAGCCCAGATCCTCCAGCGTGCGGAGAATGCTGGCCTTGCCGGCGCCGGACAGGCCGGTGACCAGCAGCACCGGGCGCGGTCCGCGGTTCATACCGGGGTTCATACCGGCGTTCATACCGGGGGCCGGCCTTGCAGGGCGCCGGCCGCCATGCGGGCCCGGCCGCAGGCGGTGGCGAGCGCGAAACCCAGCTTGTCCGGCGCCGAGGCCTCCTGGCCGCGCAGCGCGATCTGCGGCACCGCGCGGCCAAGCGCGTTGTACCATTCCGGCTCCGGCATCCTGGGCAGGGGGGCATCCGGCGGCAGCAACCGCACCGCCAGCCGCAGCCGCACCGGGCCTGCCACCGGCAGGTCCTGCATCAGGCCAAGGCCGCGGATTTCCAGCATGCCGCGCAGCGGCGCCGGCGCGCTGGCCCGCAGCGCCTCACCTTCCGCCACCAGTTCCACCTGGTCATCCGCCACCAGCATCCAGCCCCGGCCGAGCAGGCGAAGGACCAGGTCGGATTTGCCGCTGCCTGATGGTCCCAGGATCAGAACGCCTTCCTCATCCAGGGCCACGCAGGACCCGTGCAGTGACATGACAGATACTTCACCTTAGCCAGGGCGGCGGACCATGGCAGAAAGGTGGCGAGGGTTAAAGAGGACTCGGCTTGAGCGCGCCCCGGTTGCCAGCCCCGGTTGCCAGCCCCGGTTGCCAGGGGGGATGGCCGCTGCCAGCTTCGCGCCCATGCCAGACCCCAGCCAAGCCGCCATCGAGGCCGCCGCCGCCCGCATCGCCCCCCATATCCGCCGCACCCCGGTGATGCGGCTGGAGGGCGCCGATCTCGGGCTGTCCATCCCCTTGATCCTGAAGCTGGAACTGCTCCAGGCCACCGGTTCCTTCAAGCCGCGCGGGGCCTTCAACCGGCTGCTGTCGCTGGCGGTGCCGGAAGCGGGCGTGGTCACCGCATCCGGCGGCAATCACGGCGCCGCGGTGGCCTACGCCGCCCGCGCCCTGGGCCACAGGGCGGAGGTGTTCTGCCCGGTGGCGACGCCTGCCGCCAAGACCGACCGCATCGAGAGCTACGGCGCCACCCTGCACCGCATCGGTGCCGCCTATGACGAGGCGCGCATCGCCAGCGAGGCCCGCGCGGCGGAGACCGGGGCGCTGCTGGTGCACGCCTACGACCAGCCGGAGATCCTGGCCGGGCAGGGCACCGTCGGCATGGAATTGTGGCAGGACGCGCCGGAGGCGACGCATGTGCTGGTGGCGACCGGCGGCGGCGGGCTGATCGGCGGCATCGCCGCCTGGTACGCGGATAGGGGCGCGCAGGTCATCAGCGTGGAGCCGGAGGGCTGCCCGGCGCTGCACCATGCCCTCGCCGCCGGCCGCCCGCTGCCCGCGCCGGTCGGCGGGCTGGCGGCGGACAGTCTGGGGGCGAAGCAGATCGGCGCGCTGTCCTTTGCCGTGGCCCGGGAGCATGTGGCGCAGGCCGTGCTGGTGCCGGATGCCGCGATCGCGGAGGCGCAGCGCCGCCTGTGGTCCGCGCTGCGCCTGGTGGCAGAACCGGGCGGCGCCGCGGCACTGGCCGCGCTGGTCAGCGGCGCCTTCATCCCGCCCGCCGCGGCGCGCGTCGCGGTGGTGCTGTGCGGGTCGAACACCGACCCGGCGAAGATCACCGGCTGACGGTTACGCAGAATTCAGCGCCACCCCATGCCGCGGACAGGAGGCCGCGTGCAGTCTGCGCGAATCGAAGGCGATTCCCCCCGGCCGCCGCGAGTCCCTGCATCCGGAGAGGAAGACCCACCATGCGAAACACGATTCGCCTGCTCATTGCCGCCGCCCTGCTCGGCGCGCCGCTGCTGCTGACCGCGCCGGCCGGCGCCCAGCTGCTGTCCGCGCCCACGCCGCAGGTGACCGAAGGCGCCGCGGCACCCCAGGCCGCCA